>NZ_JBMSDX010000007.1:0-181894 GCF_049445955.1 Brevundimonas sp. VNH65
ACCGGCCTCCTGCTCCCGCAGGATCCCGATGATCTGCTCTTCCGTGAACCGTGACCGCTTCATTCTGTCCGTCCTTTCGAGGGGCGGACTCTAGCTATTCCTGGAGGAGTTTCAGGGGGTCACGTCAGCTCGAACGACCGGCGATGTGCGGGAGCAATGTCGATCATGATGCGATCATGACCTGGCCGGAACACAATGGCAACACGCTGTTCGCCCGATCGAGGTCAAGGCCATTCGCGGTGCCAGCACGATTCATCCTAACACGCCGCTAGAGGTGTAGGTCATGCTCGAGCCGGCGACATTCAGAACCACGTTCTAAGACCAAGAACGCACTTTAAGTAGCATCGAGATCATATTTCCATGATAGGTTTTCCAAGCCCCACCGTTAGCCAACAGATCAACGTTCTGGAGACGGAAGATGGATCACGATCATCGACCAACAACACAAACGGAAGCGGTCAGCTATACTGCGCTCCTTGATCAGTGTTGGGTCATCCTGCTCTGGGATCCGGACGGAAATGACACCTCGCCATGGTCAGTCAAGGCTGAGACTAAAGATGAAGCGATCCAAAAAGCTGTCGCAGACTGGCATCGTTGGCTGGTCGAAGAAAATGCCGTCTTCATGCCGCATCCTCCCCCGGATGTTTTCAAGGTGTATCGCAACAGTTGGATTGGAGAACGCGTGTCTCACACGGATTAGGCCAATCCCACCCGCGCAAAGAGCGGTGTGAACGTGTCAAGCGCAGCCTGACAGTGATGCGGGTCCTCAATCCTCGTCCATCTTCAGCGCCGCGATGAACGCCTCCTGCGGGATCTCGACCTTGCCGAACTGGCGCATGCGCTTCTTGCCGGCCTTCTGCTTCTCCAGCAGCTTCTTCTTCCGCGTCGCGTCGCCGCCGTAGCACTTGCTCGTCACGTCCTTGCGCAGCGCCCGCACCGTCTCCCGCGCGATGATCTTGCCGCCGATGGCGGCCTGGATCGGGATGACGAACATGTGGGGCGGGATCAGCTCCTTCATCTTCTCGACCATGCCCCGGCCGCGCGTCTCGGCGCGGGCGCGGTGGACCAGCATCGACAGGGCGTCGACCGGCTCGGCGTTGACCAGGATCGACATCTTCACCAGGTCGCCCTCGCGATAGTCGATGATCTCATAGTCGAATGAGGCGTAACCCTTGGAGATGGACTTCAGCCGGTCATAGAAGTCGAACACCACCTCGTTCAGCGGCAGCTCATAGACCACCATGGCCCGGGTCCCGACCCAGGTCAGTTCCTTCTGCTCGCCGCGCCGGTCCTGACACAGCTTGATCACCCCGCCCAGATATTCCTCGGGCGTCAGGATGGTGGCCTTGATCCAGGGTTCGCTGATCGTGTCGATCTGCATCACGTCGGGCAGGTCGGCCGGGTTGTGCAGGTCGATCTCGGTGCCGTCGCGCTGTTTGATCTTGTAGACGACGCTGGGCGCCGTTGCGATCAGGTCCAGGTTGAACTCGCGGCTCAGGCGCTCCTGGATGATCTCCAGATGCAGCAGACCCAGGAAGCCGCAGCGGAAGCCGAAGCCCAGGGCGGCGCTGGATTCCATCTCATAGGTGAAGCTGGCGTCGTTCAGACGCAGCTTGCCGATGGCGGCGCGCAGGTCCTCGAAATCGGCCGCGTCCACCGGGAACAGGCCGCAGAACACCACCGACTGCACCTCCTTGAACCCCTTCAGCGGGGCGTCGGTCGGGCGTTTCTCGTCGGTGATGGTGTCGCCGACGGCGGCGTGGGCGACCTCCTTGATCTGGGCGGTGATGAAGCCGACCTCGCCCGGCCCCAGGCTCTCGACCGGGGTGTTCTTGGGCAGGAAGACGCCGACGCGGTCGACCAGGTGGGTCGAGCCGTTCTGCATGAACTTGACCCGCTGGCCCGCGCTCAGCCGGCCGTCGAACACCCGCACCAGCAGGACCACGCCCAGATAGGGGTCGTACCAGGCGTCGACCAGCATGGCCTTCAGCGGCTTGTCCGGATCGCCCTTGGGCGGCGGCAGGCGGGTGACGATGGCCTCCAGCACCTCCTCGATGCCCAGCCCCGACTTGGCCGAGCATTCCACGGCGTCCGAGGCGTCCAGGCCGATGACCTCCTCGATCTGGGCCTTGACCCGCTCCGGCTCGGCCGCCGGCAGATCGATCTTGTTCAGGACGGGGACAATCTCGTGATTGTTGTCGATCGCCTGATAGACATTGGCCAGGGTCTGGGCCTCAACCCCCTGCGACGCGTCCACGACCAGCAGCGATCCCTCGCACGCCGCCAGCGACCGCGACACCTCATAGGCGAAGTCCACGTGCCCCGGCGTGTCCATCAGATTGAGAATATATTCCTGGCCATCCCTGGCCCTATAGGCTAGTCTGACAGTCTGGGCCTTGATCGTAATTCCCCGCTCCTTCTCGATCTCCATATTGTCCAGAACCTGCGCGCTCATCTCGCGCGCGGTCAGGCCTCCGGTGAATTGAATCAGCCGGTCGGACAGGGTGGACTTCCCGTGGTCGATGTGGGCCACGATGGAGAAGTTGCGGATACGGTCGGTGGGGGGCGTGGTCATTTGGCCGCGCGGTTAGCATGACCCGCCGGTTTGGCCAATGCGGCGGGTCGGCGGCCGCTTGAGCACCTGCCCCCGTTACGGATTACAACGGTGTAATCCGACCTGCGGCCCCGCTTGCAACCATAGGAGAACGCCGCGGCATCGGCTATGTGAGGCGGCTTCCTCGAACGTCTGACGATCACAGGACCTTCCCACGTGACGATCCGCTCCCTCCTCCCCGCCGGCGCGCTTGTCGGCCTGGCGTTGACGCTCGCGGCCTGCGGCGGCGGCGATGAAAAGAAGGCGACCGCGCCCCAGCGCCAGACGGTGACCGCCGCCACGGCGACCCAGGCGAACCTGGCCCGCACCGTCGTCGCCTCCGGCACGGTCGAGGCCTGGGAGATGGTGCCCGTCGGCGCCGAGACCGGCGGCCTGACCGCCGTCGCCCTGTTCGTGGACGAGGGCGCCTGGGTCCGGCAGGGCCAGCCCCTGGTGCAGATGAACGACGTCCTGCTGCGCGCCCAGCTGCGGCAGCAGCAGGCCCAGGTCCAGACCGCCGAGGCCAATCTGGCGCGCGACGACGCCGCCCTGGCCCGCGCCCAGGAGCTGAAACAGAAGGGCTTCCTCAGCCAGGCCTCGCTGGACACCGCCCTGGCCAATCAACGCTCCGCCGCCGCTAATCTGGCCGCCGCCCGCGCCGCCCTCAGCGAGACCCAGACCCGCGTCAATCAGGCCACCATCCGCGCGCCCGTCGCCGGCCAGATCGCCAGCCGCAGCGTCACCAAGGGCCAGATCATTCAGGCCGGGTCCGAGCTGTTCACCATCGTCCGCGACGGCCGGCTGGAGCTGAACGCTCAGGTGCCGGAAACCGAGATGCCCCTCGTCCGCGCCGGCCAGTCCGCCTCCATCGTCGCGGATCAGAACGGCCAGGCCGAGCCGCGCACGATCGGCGGAAACGTCCGCATCGTCACGCCCCAGGTAGATCCTCAGAGCCGTCTGGGCGTCGCCCGCGTGGCCCTGAACCCCGGCAGCGGCCTGCGCCCGGGCAACTTCGCCCGCGCCACCATCGACGTCGGCGAGCAGGCGTCTCTCACCATCCCCGGCGCCGCCATCGTCTACCGCGAGGGCCGGGCCGGCGTTTACGTCATCGGTGCGAACAGCGCCGTCCGCTTCGCCCCGGTTCAGACCGGCTCCCGCGCGGGCGACCTGATCGTGGTGAGCCAGGGGCTGAACGCCGGTCAGAGGGTCGTCGTCTCCGGCGCCGGCTTCCTCGGCGACGGAGATCTGGTGACGGTGACGACGGCGGCGGCCGGCGAGCCGACGACCGCCCCCGCCGCCCAGCCCCAACGCTGAGGCCGCCGTCATGGGCTTTCAGAACCTCTCCTCCTGGGCGATCAAGAACCCGATCCCCGTCATCCTGATGTTCGTCGTCCTGACGGTGGCGGGCCTGTCCAGCTACTTCAAGCTGCGGACCAACAACTTCCCCGACGTCGATCTGCCGGTCGTCGCCGTGACGGTGGTCCAGTCGGGCGCCGCCCCGACCGAGATGGAGACCCAGGTCACCCGCCTGATTGAGGACGCGGTGGCGGGCCTCGGCCAGGTGCGCCATATAAACTCCACGGTGAACGAGAGCGTCTCGACCACCGCCATCGAGTTCCAGCTGGGCGTCGATCTGGAAAAGGTCACCAATGATGTCCGCAACGCCGTCTCGGGCGTGCGCCAGAACCTGCCTGCCGACGTCCAGGAGCCCATCGTCCAGCGGATCGAGTTCACCTCCATCCCCTTCGCCAACTACATGGTCCGCGCCCCGGGCATGAGCCCGGAGGAGCTGAGCTGGTTCATCGACAACACCGTCGCCAAGCGGCTGCTCTCGGTGAAGGGCGTCAGCCAGGTCAGCCGGGACGGCGGGGTGACGCGCGAGGTCCGCATCAAGCTGGACCCCGCCCGGCTGGAGGCGGCCGGCGTCACGGCCGCGGCCGTGTCGAACCAGCTGCGCGCCCAGAACATCAACCTGCCCGGCGGGCGGGGGGAGATCGGCGGCGAGGAGCAGTCGATCCGCACCGTCGGTTCGGCCAAGTCGATCGAGCAACTGCGCGAGACCCTGATCCCGGTCGGCGGCCGCACTGTGCGCCTCGGCGATCTGGGCGAGGTCACGGACGAGTGGTCCGAACAGCGCGGCCGCGCCCGCTTCAACGGCGACGAGGTCGTGGGCTTCGGCATCTCCCGCGCCATCGGCTCGTCGGAGGTCGGCGTCTATGATGCGACCAAAGCCGCCATCGAAAAGCTGGACGACGAACGCGCCGATGTGACGATCGAGGAGGTGGCCAACACCACCCAGGACGTCATCAACAACTTCCACGCCTCGGTCGAGGCCCTGGTCCTGGGCGCCCTTCTGGCCATCGCCGTGGTCTTCGTCTTCCTGCGCGACTGGCGCGCCACCCTGATCGCCGCCATCGCCATGCCCCTGTCGCTGATCCCGACCTTCTGGATCATGGACATGACCGGCCAGTCGCTCAACGTAGTGACCCTGCTGGCCCTGTCGCTGACCATCGGCATCCTGGTCGACGACGCCATCGTTGAGATCGAGAACATCGTCCGGCACATCCGCGACGGCAAGGCGCCCTATCCCGCCGCCATCGAGGCCGCCGACGAGATCGGCCTGGCGGTGATGGCCACCACCGCGACCCTGGTCGCCGTCTTCGCTCCGACCGGTTTCATGCCCGGCATCGTCGGCCAGTTCTTCCGCAGCTTCGCCATCGCCACCTGCGTCAGCGTCCTGTTCTCCCTGCTGGTGGCGCGAACCCTGACGCCCCTGATGGGCGCCTATCTGCTGAAGCGCGACCAGGGCAAGGAGCACGGCGACCCGCGCTGGATGGCGCCCTATCTGCGCGCCCTCGACTGGTGCCTGGGCAACTCAGCCCCGGCGAAACTGAAAGCCGACCACGATGCGCGTCGTGGCCCCTTCCTCCGCCGCAAGGTCGTCTATCGCCTGTTCGACCACCGTATCTGGGTGCTGGGGATGGGGACCCTGTTCTTCATCTTCTCGATCGGTCTGGCCGCCATGCTTCCCGGCGAGTTCATCCCGGTCGAGGACATCTCCCGCTCGACCCTGACGGTTCAGTTCGCGCCGGGCACGACGCTGGAAGAGACTGACCGCGCCGCCCAGCGCATCAACCAGGAACTGTTGAAACAGCCCGAGGTGAAGTCCGTCTATTCCTCGATCGGTTCGGCCACCGTCACCTTCGGGCCTGGCGGCGGCGGCGGCGCCGGCGAGGTGCGCAAGGCCAATATCACCATCAACCTGGTCAAGCGCGCCGACCGTGACGTCAGCCAACAGGCGTTCGAACAGCGGATGAGCCCCATCATTCGCCAGATCCCCGGCGCCCGCATCCAGTTCGGCCAGGCCGGCAGCGGCTCGGGGGTGATGACCGTGGCCCTGGTCGGCGACGATCCGGCGACCCTGGATCCGGCCGCAGCCCGGCTGGAACGCGAGATGCGGTCAGTGCCGGGCCTCTCCAACGTGGCCTCCTCCTCGGCCCTGGTCCGGCCGGAAATCCTGATCACGCCCAAGGCCGACGTCGCCGCCCTGCAGGGCGTCTCCTCGGCCGACATCAGCCAGGTGGCCCGCGTGGCAACCCTCGGCGACGCCGATCAACTGCTGCCCAAGTTCAACCTGGGCGACCGTCAGGTGCCGATCCGCGTCATGCTGCGCGAAGACGCCCGCTCCAGCCTGGGGGTGATCGAGAACCTCAAGGTCCCCACGGCCTCAGGGGCTCTGGTGCCGCTTTCGGCCGTGGCCGACATCTCCTTCGGCGCCGGTCCGAACCAGATCGATCGTCTGGATCGCCGACGCGTGGCCAACATCAACGCCGAACTGACGGGCACGACCCTGACCGAGGCGACAGCGGCCATCCAGGAACTGCCGGCGATGAAGAACCTGCCCGAGGGCGTGATGGAGCAGGCCAGCGGCGACGCCGAAAGCTTCGCCGAACTCGGCGCGGGCTTCGCCTTCGCCATCGTGACCGGCATCCTGCTGATGTACATCGTGCTGGTGCTGCTGTTCGGCAGCTTCTTCCACCCGATCACCATCCTGGCGGCCCTGCCTGTGTCGTTCGGCGGCGCCTTCTTCGCCCTGCTGATCACCGGCAAGTCGATGTCCATGCCCGCCCTGATCGGCATCATCATGCTGACCGGGATCGCGGCGAAGAACTCCATCCTGCTGGTCGACTACGCCATCATGGCCATGGCCAAGGGGATGAACCGTCACGACGCCCTGATGGACGCCGCCCACAAGCGGGCGCGGCCGATCATCATGACGACCATGGCCATGGGTCTGGGCATGCTTCCCATTGCGGCGGCTTTGGGCGAAGGCACCGCCTTCCGCAGTCCCATGGCCATCGCGGTCATCGGTGGCCTGATCACCTCGACCGGCCTCAGCCTGGTGTTCGTACCGGTGGTGTTCAGCCTGATCGACGGCCTGAAGGTCCGCGGCGAACGCCGCCTCAACCGCCTGTTCGGCGGCCAGCACCACGAAGAGACGCCGACGGTCGAGTAGCGGTCGGCCCCTCGCCCCGGTGCATCCCGGCGAAGGCCGGGATCCAGATCGAGGTCCGGGGCAGTTGAGATGGGGCGCAGGGATCTGCCGCCTCATCGACGCGCACGCGGGATGAAGCTCGCCATCTGAACCCCGGCCTGCGCCAGATTGGGCGGCGAGAGGCGCCACACATCCAACCGGCGGCTCGGCAGGGAAAGGGCCCAGCTCCGACCGGCCGCTCCGGCGGCTCTCTGCGTAGAATACGCCCAAAAACAAAACCGGCCGGGGTCGCCCCCGGCCGGCTTCGCATCCGCCCTCTGCGAGCGGATCAGTACTTGAAGCGCAGGGTCGCGCCGAAGGTGCGCGGCTGGCCCAGGAAGGCGTTGTAGGTCGTCGTGTCGGCGGCCGGGTTATAGAAGCTGCCGGCGTACTGACCGCTGGTCTGCAGCGTCGAGAAGGACGAGCCCTGCAGCGGGACGTTGAACACGACCTGATAGTATTCCTCGTCGGTCAGGTTCTGGCCCCAGACCTCCAGGGTCCACCGATCGTTTTCGCTGCCCAGGCTGATGCGGCCGTTGAACAGGCTGAAGGCGTCCTGAACCTTGGCCGGCAGCAGGTCGGAACCGGTGTTGTATTCTGAGGAATACTTGCCCGACAGGCTGAAGCCGACGCGCAGGCCGTTTCCGATCGAGCGATCGAAGTTCAGGCCCAAGGTCGAGGTGAACTCCGGCGCGAACGACACGGTGTTGCCCGGCAGCAGGCTCAGCGCCGGGAAGCGCGACGGCACCTGCAGGTCAGCGGCGGTGAACTCGCCGTACTGGCTGTCGGTGAAGGTGGCGCCGCCCTGGATCGACAGGCCTTCGATCGGCGTGAACCACAGGAAGTCCATGTCCACGCCGCGCGTGTCGAGCTCGGGGATGCTTTCCACGATAAAGCCGATGCCGGCGAAGGTGTTCAGCTGGAAGTTGCTGAAGTTCTGCTGATAGGCCGTCGCGTTGAACAGCAGGGTCCGGTTCAGCAGGGTGCTCTTGAAGCCCAGCTCGTAGCTCTCGACCGTCTCGGAGGCGAACGAGGTGTCGTCGACCGGGATCGGGCTGGTGTTGTTCGCCGCCCGCGGGGCCGACGAGCGCTCCAGGTTGAAGCCGCCCGACTTGAAGCCGCGCGCCGCCGAGGCATAGACCATCAGGCTGGGATTGAAGCGGTACTGCGCCGAGAAGCGACCCGAGACGTCGTCGTCCTCGAAGTCCTGGGTGTAGTTGCGGCCGTCGAAGTCGGGGTTGGTCTGGTTGATGCACAGACCGCCGCCCAGCAGGGCGTTCAGCGGCTGGCCGGGCGCCATGACCGGGTTCAGTCGGGCGGCCGCGCAGGGCAGGCCATTGTTGCCGATGTTGTCCTGCGCCGTGTCGAGGGATTTCTCTTCACGCGTGTAGCGCAGACCCAGGGTCAGCTCGAGCTGCTCGGTGACGCGGAAGCTGTTGTTGGTGAACAGGGCGAAGGAGCTCGAGTCCTGGGCGTACTTGTCCAGATAGCCATCACCGGGGGCGTACAGCGGACCCGCCACGACCGGAGCGACGAAGCCCTGGCTGGCGCACAGCAGGTTGGCTGGAACAGGTCCGACGCCGGGCACGGGGATCGGCGTCGACGGCGCGGTCAGACAGCGCAGGAACGTCCCGGTCGCGCCGGGGAAGCCGGCCTGGGACGCGCCCAGGGTCGACAGGTAGCCGTTCCAGGCGGCGCCGAACAGGAAGCTGTCGTTCCGCGAAAGGTCTTCCTGGCTGTAGATTCCGCCGACCAGCCAGTCGAGGCGGTCGGTGCGGCCCGCCAGTCGGACCTCCTGGCTGAACTGGTCCAGCCCGAAGCTGAAGTTGCCGTCCGGCAGACGATAGAACAGGTCGGCGGCCGAGAAGTCGACGTCTCCGCCGTTGATCGTCTCCCAGGAACGGTAGGCGGTGATGGAGGTCAGGGTGGCCGCATCGTTCAGGTCATGGTTGACCTCGACCGACACGCCGCGATCCTCGATCTTCTGTTCGGTGCTGCGGTTGGCGCGCGCCTCACGCGAGAAGGGCTGCGCGCCGTAGGGAGGGCCGGCGACACCGGCGCCGGCCGACAGGGCGTCGACGATGGCGGCCGTCGGCCCGAGGATCACCGGAGTGGCGACGCAGCAGTATTCGCTGCGGTTGGAGTAGTCGGCGATCAGGCGAACCGAGGTGGCGTCGCTGGGCAGCCAAAGCAGCTGACCGCGAACGGTCGAGAAGTCCTGGTTCTGGTCATCGGTGTTCGTGCGCGGCCCGCCGCCGACGATGACGTCATAGAAGCCGTCCCGAACCCGACGGGCGCCGTACAGCCGCATCGCCAGGGTGTCAGTGATCGGTCCGGTCACCGAGCCGGAAACGCCGAAGGCGTCATAGTTGCCGGCGGTGAACTCGGCGTTGAACCCCGGGGTGAAAGACGGCGCCGCCGTAATGACGTTGATGACGCCGGCCGAGGTGTTCTTGCCGAACAGGGTGCCTTGCGGGCCTTTCAGGACCTCGATGCGCTGCATCTCACCCAGGTCGCCGAAACCGACGCCGTTGCGCGAACGATAGACGCCGTCGATGACGACGCCGACGGAGCTTTCGATGCCGGGGTTGTCCGCCACGGTGCCGACGCCGCGGATACGGGCGGTGGTCACGGATTCATTGGTCGTCGAGGTGACGATGAGGCCGGGGGTCAGGATCTGTAGATCCTTGATGTCGCGCACGCCGGCGTCCTGCAGGGCTTCCTGCGACAGCGACGTGACCACGATCGGCACGTCCTGCAGGCTCTGCTCGCGCTTCTGGGCGGTGACGATGATGTCATCGACGGTGGCGGGCTGATCCTGGTCCTGGGCGCTGGCGGCCCCGGCGAATCCGAAGGCGACGGCTCCCACCGCCGCGACGGACGCGGAGGCGCGAAGAATCTGGGTGAGACGCATGAATGGCTCCCGGCTCATGGTCGCGACCGACGTTGCGGCGCGGCGTTCCTGTTTCCCTTCCGCACCCTCTTTCGGGGCGTCGGAACTGGACAACTGGCTAATCCAACCCGGTTCCAGCGGCAAGGAGCGGCCTTGTCGCGGCCGCGTTTCCTTCGCGCCACGGCCCTCTGTGTGACTCAAAAGCGACAGAAATCGATGACGCTAGGTCAATATCCGACCAGACTTGCCCCTAGGTCACGGGGGTTTCAGACAAATCCTTGCGCCTGGACCGCATCAGACCGAGCACCGCCGCCCCCGCGATCGCCGACAGCACGGACCCGCCGATGACGCCCAGCTTGACCTGCACCTGCTCCGGCGAATCGACCGCCCCAGGGAAGGCCAGGGCGCCGACGAACAGGCTCATGGTGAACCCCACCCCGCACAGCAGGCTGACCCCGTAGACCTGGGCCCAGCTGGCGTCGGTCGGGCGTTTGCCGATCTTCAGGGCGGCGGCCAGCCAGGCGGCCCCGAAAACGCCGATCTGCTTGCCGATGAACAGGCCCAGGGCGATCGCAACCACCAGCGGCGCCAGCATCTGCTCCAGGCTCACCCCCGCGAACGAGACCCCTGCCTTGGCGAAGGCGAACAGGGGCAGGACCAGATAGGCGTTCCACGGATGCAGGTCGTGCATGGCCTCCTTCAGCGGGCTCTGCCGATCCTCGGCGCGCGGACGGATCGGCACGATCATGGCGAAGGCCACGGCGGTCAGGGACGTCGACAGCCCGGACTGAACCGTCAACCACCACACCGCCGCAAAGCCCAGCACCCAGAAGGGGGCCCCGATCTTCATCCGCTGCGCCGCGATGAAGCCGACGACCAGCAGGACGCCGGCCCAGGCCAGAGGGACCCAGTCCGCCCCGCTGCTGAACAGGACGGCGATCAGGGCGATGGCGCCCAGGTCGTCGACGATGGCCAGAGTCAGAAGGAAGACGCGTAGCGACGACGGCAGCCCTCGTCCGACGAAGCCGAACACGGCCAGTGCGAAGGCGATGTCCGTGGCCAGCGGAATGGGCCAGCCCTCATGCGGCGCGCCCATCGTTCCGCTGAGAGCCAGATAGACCGCGGCCGGTCCGGCCATCCCCCCGAACGCCGCCAGGACCGGCATGGCCAGCTTCTTCGGATCCGCCAGTTCGCCGCGCAGGATCTCGTATTTGATCTCCAGGCCGACGACCAGGAAGAAGACCGCCATCAGCCCTTCCTTGATCCATTCCGAGACCGACAGCTCCAGCCGCAGCGGACCCAGCTGGAACGCCTGAACGCTTTTCAGCCAGTAGAAATAGTCGGCCGCGAGTGGAGAATTGGCGGTGATCAGGGCCGCAACGGCCGCCAGGGCCAGCACCGAGCCGGAAGCCGCTTCGGTCTTGAGAAAATCGAGAGTGAACTTGCGCGCCACGGCGACCTCGTCCTTTCGGGAAATGAAGCTGTCGTGACGCCAGGTTATCGACGGGCGTCGGACCGGATTCGTCGCGCCTCCCGTCGGGAGTTCGGCGCCGGCCTGGCCGGGCGCGCGGCCCGACCTGATCTCTGGGGACAGGATAACCGCTCACGGCGACGGTTCAACCGCTTGCGGCGCGTCGGACGAAGCCTCACCTGTCGGCCATGCCCGTTTCCGACACCTACCGCCCCGACCCGCGCTTCGCCCTGCTGGGTCCCGAGTTCGGCGACGCGGTCGCCCCCGCCCCCTTCGGCGAGCTGAAACTGCGCTTCCGCAACGACCGCGCGGCGGCGACGGTGGGGCTCGACGCCCTGGGCGACGCCGAATGGATCGATCACTTCGGCCGCTTCAGCCCCCTGCCGGGCCAGCCGGGCCCGATCGCCATGCGCTATCACGGCCACCAGTTCCGCAACTACAATCCGGACCTCGGCGACGGCCGGGGCTTCCTCGCCGCGCAGATACGCGAAACCCCGACACGCGCTCAAGCACCGAGCGACCGCGTCGCGAGCGATAGCGCCCAAGAACGCCTCCTGGATCTCGGGACCAAGGGATCGGGAACCACGCCTTGGTCGCGCGGCGGCGACGGACGGCTGACGCTCAAGGGCGGCGTGCGCGAGGTGTTGGCGGCGGCCATGCTGGAGGCGCGCGGCGTGCCGACCAGCCGCGCCCTGTCGCTGATCGAGACCGACGAACATCTGGAGCGCCACGACGAGCCCTCGCCCACCCGCGCCGCCGTCCTGGTGCGGTTGTCACACAGCCATATCCGGCTCGGGACCTTCCAGCGCGCCGCCTTCCATCGTCGGACCGACCAGATCGAGGTCCTGATGGAGCATGTGCGGACCCTCTACCATCCCGAGGTCACGGCCGGCGAAGCAGCCGACCTGCTCCGCGCCGTGGTCGCGGCCAACGCCCGACTGGCGGCGGCCTGGGTCGCCGCCGGCTTCGTCCACGGGGTGCTGAACACCGACAACCTCAACGTCACGGGCGAGAGTTTCGACTACGGCCCCTGGCGGTTCCTGCCCGCCTATGACCCTGCCTTCACCGCCGCCTATTTCGACCAGACCGGCCTTTACGCCTTCGCCCGCCAGCCGGAGGCGGTGTTCTGGAACCTCACCCAGTTCGCAGGCTGCCTGAAGTTGGTCGGTGACGCTCCGGATCGGGTCCAGGCCCTGACCGACGCCCTGAACGGTTTCGGCCCCGCCTATATCGCCGAGCTGCGCGCCGCCTTCCTGCGTCGTCTCGGCGTGCGCTCGCTGGGCGAGGCGGCCGACCAACGGCTGGTCGACACGACCCTGTCTCTCCTGCGGGACGGCGGCGAGGCCCTGGGCTGGGAGCCCCTGTTCCACGACTGGTTCGGCGGCTTCGCCTCCTCGGCCCGCGCGCTCGGCGGCCCGCGAGGCAGGCTGTATCAGGGCGAGGCGTTCGACGCCTTCCGCTTCTCCCTGTTCGAGCACGAGCCTGATCGGCCCGAACGGCTGGAGGCCGCCGTCTTCGCCGCCCCGCCCGAAGACATGCTGATCGACGAGGTGGAGGCTATCTGGTCGGCGATCGACACCGCCGACGACTGGTCGCCCTTCCACAAAAAGCTGGCCCGGATCGATGCGGTTCGCCGCGCGCTGGCCTGACGCCGAAAGGCCCTTTGCAGGCCCGTGTTTCAGGCTCGGGACGATTTATCCACGCTCTAAGTCATCAGCTGATGTCATCAACTGATGACAATGACGAAAATTCGTGCCATACCCTTGCGGACAGCGACGACGAAACCGATATCGCTGCTGTTACAGTTCTTCCCCTGCCCCGCATTTCTCTGGCGCACCTATCCTGCGGATCGCCCATGGCCACGACCTACAAGACTTCCCACACCCCGGCGCAGCTTCGCTTGTGCGAGACCTACCGCAACCTCGGCCTTTGGACCTTCCAGGGCTGGATCGCCATGTTCTTCTTCGCCGCCGGTTACGCCAAGCTGACGGTGTCGATGGAAACCCTCACCGCCCTGATGACCTGGCCCGCCCTCGTGGATCCGGACCTGGTCCGGGGCGTCGGCATCGCTGAGGTCATTCTGGCGGCCGGCGTTCTGGCGCCCCTGGTCTCCTGGCGCGTGGGCGGCCCGATCCTGATGGTTGCGGCCCTGGGCCTGCTGATGCTCGAAACGGTGATGCTGGGCGTCCATCTGACCGGTCAGGACCTGGGCCTCGCCGCCGTCAATCTGATCCTGATGGCGCTGACTGCTACGGTGTTGATCGGCCGTCGGTCGGCCCTGAACCTCGTGACCCGCGAGCCGAAGACCCTTCTGGGCTGAGACGTTCGGCTTGGCGTTCAGGCCGCGCCGGTCGCCCGGCATCGGTCCGAGCAGAACTTTACCTGATCCCAATCGCGCGCCCACTTGCGCCGCCAGACGAACGGCCTGCCGCAGCAGACGCATGTCTTCTGCGGCAGGTCGCGTTTCGCCGTGCCCTTCAGGGGCTTGCCCGCCCGGCCCTGACCCGCGTCATTGACGTGCTTGCGCCCCAAGACAAAATCCTTCCCTTTACGTCCGCGTCAAGTTTGGGTTATGGATTCCTCCATGGGCACGGCAGACGATCATCGCACCTACTCCATCCGGCAACTGTGCCGCGAATTCGGCGCCACGGCGCGCGCCCTTCGCTTCTATGAGGACAAGGGCCTGCTGACCCCGGCGCGCAAGGGGCAGACGCGCGTCTACGGCGCCCGCGACCGCGCCCGGCTGAAGCTGATCCTGCGGGGCCGTCGTATCGGCTTCACCCTGCAGGAAATCCAGGACATGCTGGATCTCTACGACCGCAAGGACGGCAACGCCCATCAGATGGCGATTTCCCTGCGCCGCCACCGCGCCCAGATCGAGACCCTGAAGCGCCAGCGCGAAGACCTCGACGGCGCCATCGAGATGGCCGAGGCGGCCTGCGCGGCCATGGAGGAGCGGTTGGCCAATGTGCGCCCCGACCTTCTGCCCGGCGCGGACGAATACGCCAGTCTGCTGCAATCCCGTCTGAACCACGACGACGACGAACATCACCCGGCGTTCCAGCGCCACCCCTTTAGAGCGAGAGCCTGAGCCTCATGGCCTACAAAGCCCCCGTCCGCGACCTGACCTTCATCGTCAATGAGGTCCTGGATATCGACCGCTATTCGAACCAGCCCGGCTTCGCCGACGTCAATTCGGAACTGGTCACCCAGATCCTCGAGGAAGGCGGCAAGTTCGCCGAAGAGGTCATCGCCCCGATCAACCATTCGGGCGACAAGGAGGGCTGCCACTGGGCCGAGGGCGGCGTCGTCACCGGACCGAAGGGTTGGAAGGAAGCCTATCACGCCATGGTCGAGGCCGGCTGGCCGTCGCTGGCCGCCGATCCGGCTTATGGCGGCCAAGGCATGCCCTATGTCCTGGCCTCGGCCTTCGGCCAGTTCACGGCCGGCGCCTCAGCGGCCTTCTCGATGTATCCGGGCCTGACAGCCGGCGCCTATGCGGGCATCCACGCCAGCGCCTCGGACGAACTGAAGGCCAAATACCTGCCCAAGATGGCCACCGGCGAATGGGGCGGGACCATGAACCTGACCGAGCCCCAGTGCGGCACCGACCTGGGCATGGTCCGCACCAAGGCCGTGCCCCAGGGCGACGGCACCTACCGGATCACCGGCCAGAAGATCTGGATCTCGGCCGGCGAGCACGACTTCACCGACAACATCATCCACACCGTCCTGGCCCGCGTCGAAGGCGCGCCGGCCGGGATCAAGGGCCTGTCCCTGTTCCTGGTGCCCAAGTTCCTGGTCAACGAGGACGGCTCGATCGGCGAGCGCAATTCGCTGACGTGCGCCGGCCTCGAGCACAAGATGGGCATCCACGGCAACGCCACCTGCGTCATGCAGTATGACGACGCCGTCGGCTGGCTGATCGGCGAGGAAGGCCGGGGCATGAACAACATGTTCGTGGTCATGAACGAGGCCCGCCTGGGCACGGGCCTGCAAGGGCTCGCCATCGGCACCGCCGCCTATCAGGCCGCCGTCGAGTTCGCCAGGGACCGCCTGCAGGGCCGCAGCCTGACCGGACCCAAGAACCCGGACGGCCCGGCGGACTCCATCATGGTCCATCCCGATGTCCGCCGCATGCTGCTGGAGGCCAAGGCCTTCGTCGAGGGCGGCCAGGCCTTCATCCTCTGGACCGCGCTGCACGCCGACCTGGAGAAATCCGACGACGAGGCCACGGCGACCAAGGCCAAGGATTACATGGCCCTGCTGACCCCGATCGTGAAAGCCTATCTGACCGACAAGGGCTTCCACGCCGCCTCGCTCGGCATGCAGGTCCACGGCGGCTCGGGCTACACCGAACACTTCCAGGCCAGCCAGTACCTGCGCGATGCGCGCATCACCATGATCTATGAGGGCACCAACGGGGTGCAGGCCCTCGACCTCGTCGGCCGAAAACTGCCGTCGAACGGCGGCCGGGCCATCATGACCTGGTTCGGCGAGATCGACGCCTTCGTGGCCGAAAACGGCGGCGAGGGCCCGATCAAGCCCTTCATCGACGGCCTGGCCGACGCCAAGAAGAAGCTGCAGGACGGCACCATGTGGCTGATGCAGAACGGCATGGCCAACCCGGACAACGCCGGCGCCGCCTCCAGCGAATACCTCAACCTCTTCGGGGTGACGGCCCTGGCCTATATGTGGTCGCTGATGGCCCTGAAGGCGCAGGCCGCCATCGACGGCGGTTCGGACGACCCCTTCTACGCCAACAAGATCGCCACCGGCCGCTACTTCGTCGAACGCATCCTGCCCGAGGCGGACATGCACCTGAAGAAGCTGAAGACCGGCGCCGACGTGCTGATGGCCATGTCGGCCGACGCCTTCTGAGCCTGACGGCGGCGCGCCCGCTTCCGGGCCGCCGCCGCCTCTCGCCGAGACCACGTCACTTTCAATAACAGACTTATTGCGCTAGTTGACCGTCGATCCGCCTCGCCTCCCGGCGGACGATCGTCGCAAACCGCCCGAGGAAACCCATGTCCAGCCCGCTGAACGTCCCCCTGCCCGACTTCATGCAGGATGAGGAGATCGTCCTGTTCAACGACTCGGTCGGCCGCTGGATCGACGACAATGCGCCGCCGGAGAAGATGGCCGAGTTCATCGCCGCCTCCTCGGTCCCTCGCGACCTCTGGACCCGGGCGGGCGAGGCCGGACTGCTGAACCTGGCCATGCCAGAGGAATACGGCGGCATGGGCGGCGACTATCGTCACGAGGTGGTGCTGATGGAGCAACTGGGCTGGAAGGGCGCCGACCACTTCGGCATCTCCCTGCACAACGCCATCGTCTCCCCCTACATCCACCACTACGGCACCGAGGAGCAGAAGCGGCGCTGGCTGCCGCGCCTGGCCACCGGCGAGCTGGTCGGCGCCATCGCCATGACCGAGCCGGGCGCCGGCTCGGACCTTCAGGGGGTCAAGACGACCGCCATCAACAAGGGCGACCACTACCTCCTGAACGGCTCCAAGACCTTCATCACCAACGGCCAGCTGGCCAATTTCATCATCGTGGTCGCCAAGACCGACCCGTCCGAAGGCGCCAAGGGCATCAGCCTGATCGGCCTCGAAACCGACGGCGCCGAAGGCTTCGAGCGCGGCCGCAACCTGCACAAGATCGGCATGGAGGCCAACGACACCTCCGAGCTGTTCTTCAACGACGTGAAGGTTCCGCTGGAGAACGTCATCGGCGGAACCGAGGGCCGCGGCTTCTATCATCTGATGGAGCAGCTGCCGCAGGAACGCCTGAACATCGCCGTCCAGGGTGTGGCTGCCGCCGAGCGCGGCTATCGCGAGACCCTCGACTACGTCCGGGGTCGCAAGGCCTTCGGCAAGGCGATCATCGAGTTCCAGAACACCCAGTTCAAGATGGCCGAGATCAAGACCAAGCTGACGGCCGCCCGCGTGTTCGTGAACCACTGCATCGGCCTGCACCTCAAGGGTCAGCTCGACGCCGCCACCGCCTCCATGGCCAAATACTGGGTCACCGACATCCAGGGCGAGGTCATCGACGAGATGCTCCAGCTGTTCGGCGGCTACGGCTACATGACCGAATATCCGATCGCCCAGCTGTACAAGGACGCCCGCGTCCAGCGCATCTACGGCGGCACCAACGAGGTCATGAAGCTGCTGATCGCCCGATCGCTCTGACCCGGCGGCTCTGACCTGACAGCCGGCTACGCCTCGCCCTCGGCGATCGCGCGCAACCGTCCCGGCTGCTCAATCCGCAGTTCGTTCAGCGACAGCAGCCGGATGACGCCCGACGTCTTGAACCGGGTCAGCACCCGGCTGACGGTCTCGATGGTCAGGCCCAGATAGTCGGCGATCTCGGCGCGCGTCATCGGCAGACGCACATGGTCGGCCGGGCCGGGCCGGCACGGATCATGGGCCGGCAGGTCCAGCAGGAAGGACGCCATCCGCTCCTGCGCGGTCTTGCGGCCCAGCAACAGCATCTGCGCCTGGGCCGCCTCCAGCTCATGGCTGACCCGATCGAACAGCGCCGCCTCCAGCGAGGGGCTGCGCCGCATTTCGGCGCGATAGTCCGTCCGCCGGAAGCGGCAAGCGCTCGACGCCTCGATCGCCTCGGCCGAAAAGTCATAGGTTCCGCCGGTCGTCAGACCCAGGAAATCTCCCGCGAACAGGAAGCCGGTGATCTGCCGCCGTCCATCCGGCATCAGGCGATAGACGCGCACCGAGCCCGAGGTGATGTTGAACAGGTGGTCGGCCGCCTCCCCCTGCCGCACCAGCACCTGTCCCGGCTCCAGGCGGATGCGGTCGGCCATGGCGTCCAGCCGGTCCAGCACCGGCGTCTCCAGGGCGCCGCACACGCTGTGCTGCCGCGCCCCGCAGCTGTCGCAGGCGTTGGTCCGTCGCCGTTCGGCGCAGGCGTCCGGCAGAACCTTCATGTCCAGCATGGCGGGCGACGTCTCCTTGGCGACCCTTGATAGGCGGCGCGTCCCGGCCGCGCAATCTGGACCAAAGGTCCACCCCCCTGCCGCCGACGGCTCGGGTCCTGCGGTTGATCGATGCTTGCTCTGCATGGATTCCACAACCGGTAACCGGTGTCTTTTCCGCTCGACCCATGTATGTCTGCGCCCAAGGACGTCGCCTTTCACATCGTCCGCCCAGGACCGAGGACGCATCATGGCCAAGCCGCTTTCGCTTCACCCCGACCGCCTGTTTCCGGCCGATCCCGACACCCGCGCCATCGCGCGCCGGCTTTACGCCGAGGTGAAGGACCTGCCGATCATCAGCCCGCACGGCCACACCGATCCGTCCTGGTTCGCCTTGAACGAGCCCTTCGCCAATCCGGCCGAACTGCTGATCACGCCCGACCACTATGTCTTCCGCATGCTCTATTCCCAGGGCATGGCGATGGAGGACCTGGGCGTGCCGCGCGCCGACGGCGGTCCGGTCGAGAGCGATCCGCGCAAGATCTGGCGCCGCTTCGCCGAGAACTATCACCTGTTCCGGGGCACGCCCTCGCGCATCTGGCACGACTGGGTCTATGCCGAGGCCTTCGGCATCGACGTCCAGCTGTCGGCCGAGACCGCCGACCACTACTACGACGTCATCGACAGCGCCCTGAAGACCGACGCCTTCCGGCCCCGCGCCCTGTTCGATCGCTACAACATCGAGGTCCTGACCACGACCGAGAGCCCGCTCGACGAACTGGTCCACCACAAGACGATCGCCGCCTCGGGCTGGAAGGGACGCGTCCTGACCGCCTATCGCCCCGACCCGGTGCTCGACCCGGACTACGAGGGCTTCCGCGACAACCTGAAGATCCTGGCCGATCAGACGGGACAGGACACCACGACCTGGGCCGGCTATCTGGAGGCCCTGCGCGTCCGCCGCGCCTTCTTCGCCGAGATGGGCGCCACCTCGACCGACCACGGCCACCCGACCGCCTTCACCGCTGACCTGTCGAAGGCCGAGGCCGAGGCCCTCTTCAACCGTGTCTCGACCGGCCCCGCCTCGGCCGAGGACGCCGAACTGTTCCGCGGCCAGATGCTGACCGAGATGGCCGCCATGTCGGTCGAGGACGGCCTGGTCATGCAGCTGCACCCCGGCTCGTTCCGCAACCACAACGGCTTCGTCTTCGAGCGCTTCGGCCGCGACAAGGGCGCCGACATCCCCACCCGCACCGACTATGTCCGCGCGCTCAAGCCGCTGCTGGACCGGTTCGGCTCCGACCCCCGTCTGACCCTGATCCTCTTCACCCTGGACGAGAGCGTCTATGCGCGCGAACTGGCCCCGCTCGCGGGCCACTATCCGTCGCTGCGCCTGGGCCCTCCCTGGTGGTTCCACGACAGTCCGGAGGGCATGCGTCGCTTCCGCGACAACGTCACCGAGACGGGCGGCTTCTACAACACCGTCGGCTTCAACGACGACACCCGCGCCTTCCTCTCGATCCCCGCCCGGCACGATGTGGCCCGGCGCATGGACTGCGGCTTCCTGGCCCGTCTGGTGGCCGAGCACCGCCTCGACGAGGACGAGGCGCACGAGGTGGCCCGCGCCCTGACCTATGATCTGGTCAAGGCGGCCTACAAGCTGTGACCCGCCTGTCCCAGACCACGCTCGACGGCCTCCCCGCCGAGGTCGAGCGTCCCGGCTATGATCGCCCGGCGGTGAAGACCGGCGTGGTTCACCTGGGCATCGGCGCCTTCCACCGGGCGCACCAGGCGGTGGTGTTCGACGACGCCCTGAGGTCCGGCGATCTGCGCTGGGGCGTGCTGGGCGCCAGCCTCCGCTCGCCCGGCGTGCGCGACCAGTTGAACCCTCAGGACGGCCTCTACACCCTGGTGGTGCGTGACGGTTTCGGCGACGGCCTGCGCGTGATCGGGGCGTCGAAAGGCGTTCTGGTCGGCCCCGAAAGCCCGGCCGCCCTGGTCGCCGCCATGGCCGATGCGGACGTCCACATCGTCACCCTGACCGTGACCGAGAAAGGCTATCGCCTCGACCCGGCGACCGGGGCGCTGCTGACCGGCGATGCCGACGTCGCGGCCGACATCGCCGATCTGTCGGCTCCCAGGACCGCGCCCGGCTTCATCGTCGCGGCCCTGAGGGCGCGGCGCGAGAAGGGGCTGAAGCCCTTCACCGTCATCAGCTGCGACAACCTTCCGCACAACGGCAAGCGTATCCGGGCGGGCGTCATCGCCATGGCGCGCGCCATCGATCCGTCCCTGGCCGACTGGATCGAGGCCGAGGGCGCCTTTCCCCAGACCATGATCGACCGGATCGTTCCGGCCACCACGCCCGAGGACATCGCCGGCCTGGAGTCGCGTCTGGGCGTCCGCGACGAGGGCATGGTCAAGGCCGAACCCTTCACCCAGTGGGTGATCGAGGACGCCTTCGCCGGCGAACGGCCGGCCTTCGCCCGCTTCGGGGTTCAGCTGACCGCCGCCGTCGAACCGTGGGAAGACGCCAAGCTGCGCCTGCTGAACGGCGCCCATTCGGCCACCGCCTATCTCGGCGCCCTGTCGGGCCACGAGCATGTGCATGAGGCCATGGCGACCCCGGCGCTCAAGGCCTTCGTCGCCACCCTCTGGGACGAGGCGCAGACCACCCTCAACCCGCCGCCGGGCCTCGACGTCGCAGCCTATCGCGCCGAGCTGATGGCCCGATTCGAAAACCCGGCCCTGCGTCATCGCACGCGCCAGATCGCCATGGACGGATCGCAGAAACTGCCCCAGCGCCTGCTGGCCAGCGCCGCCGACCGTCTGGCGGCCGGTCAGGACATCACGGCCCTGGCCCTGGGCGTCGCCGCCTGGATGCGCTGGCAGTCGGGCGTGACCGAGTCCGGCGAGGCGTTTGTCGTCGATGACCCTCTGGCCGACCAGACGGCGGCCCTTCTGACCGAAGGGACGACGGACGCGGACCGGGTCCCGGCCCTTCTGACGCTGCGCGCCGTCTTCCCGGAAACGCTGGCGACGGACGATCGCTTTGTGCAGGCAGTCACGGACGCCTATCTCTCGCTCAGCGAGCACGGCGCCGTCGAGGCCGCGCGGCGGGTGGTGGAGCCGCATGGTGGCTGAAACGCGCAAGGCGATCCTTCTCCCCCTGGGGGAGAAGGTGGGCCCGAAGGGCTCGGATGAGGGGGCTGCCGGAGACGGGCAGGCTCTCGGACATCGCATGCGCGGAAACAGCACCCTCATCCGTCCTGCTCCGCAGGCCACCTTCTCCCCCGAGGGGAGAAGGGACCCAAAAGGTTAGACCATGCCCCGCGTCCTGATCCTCAACCCCGCCGACGACATCGCCGTTGCCCTGGACGACATCGCCGTCGGCGACACGCCCCAGGGTCTGGACGTCGCGGCCACCGCCGACATCGCCACCGGCCACAAGATCGCGCGCCATGCGGTGGCCGCAGGCGGTCTTGTGCGCCGCTATGGCCAGGTGATCGGTCGGGCCAGGACGGCCATCGCCGCCGGGAATCACGTCCACGTCCACAATCTGATGATGGACGACGGCCCGCGCGAGGCCGAGATCGGGGTCGACGCCCGGCCTGTGGCGACGCGGTCCGACGCGACCTTCAGGGGCATCGTCCGGCCCGACGGGCGGGTCGGCACCCGCAACTACATCGGCGTCCTGACCAGTGTGAACTGCTCGGCGACCGTGGCGCGGCGCATCGCCGACGCCTTCCCGGATTCCAGCCTGCCCGGGGGCGTGGACGGGGTGGTGGCCTTCACCCATCAGGGCGGCTGCGGCGGCTCTTCCCTGTCGTCGGACGTGACCCTGCTCCAGCGGACCCTGGCCGGATACGCCCGCCACCCGAACTTCCACTCCATCCTGATCGTCGGCCTGGGCTGCGAGGCCAACCAGATCCCGGCCTGGCTGGCCAATGAAGGGCTGGAGGCCGGCCCGACCCTGCGCGCCCTGACCATCCAGGAGGCCGGCGGCACCGCCCGCGCCATCGAGGCCGGAATCGCCGTCGTGCGCGAACTGGTCGAGGCGGCGGCGACGGTGAAGCGCACCGAGGTGTCGGCCTCGCATCTGGTCGTCGGCCTGCAATGCGGCGGCTCGGACGGCTGGTCCGGCGTGACGGCCAATCCGGCGCTCGGCGCGGCGGTGGACCTTCTGGTCGAACAGGGCGGCTCGGCCATGCTGTCGGAGACGCCGGAGATCTGGGGCGCCGAACATCTGCTGCTGCGCCGCGCCGCGGATCAGGGCGTGGCCGACCGCCTGAACGCCCGCCTGGCCTGGTGGCGCGACTACGCCGACCGGCATCAGATGGAGCTGAACAACAACCCCTCCCCGGGCAATCTCAAGGGCGGTCTGACGACCATTCTCGAGAAGTCGCTGGGGGCGGTGGCCAAGTCCGGCTCGACGCCGCTGAACGACGTCATCGGCTATGCCGAGCCGCTCGCCACGCCGGGCCTCACTTTCATGGACAGCCCCGGCTATGATCCGTGTTCGGCCACGGGCCAGATCGCCTCGGGCGCAAATCTGATCGTCTTCACCACCGGACGCGGGTCGGTGTTCGGGGCCAAGCCCGCGCCGACGATCAAGGTGGCCTCCAACGCGAAACTCGCCTCATGGATGGACGAAGACATGGACGTCGACGCCTCTCCGGTCCTGACCGGCGCGCCCATGGCCGACGTCGGCCGCGAGATCTTCGAGCGCATTCTGGCCGTGGCCTCGGGCGAGAAATCGAAATCCGAAGCCCTCGGCATCGGCGACAACGAGTTCGTCCCCTGGGCCGTCGGGGCGTATCTCTGAAACACTCCTTCTCACCTCGGGGGAGAAGGTGGGCGGCGCAGCCGCTCGGATGAGGGGGGCGGTTCAGCGGGCAGCGCGCCTGACAGACGAGATCCGGTCTGGTGACGCATACCCCTCATCCGGCCCTGCGGGCCACCTTCTCCCCCAAGGGGAGAAGGGCTGGTTTACCCCCTACCCCTGCAACGCCTCGATCAGTTCACCCATGTTGCGGATGAAGGCCTGGGTCGAGACCGCCTCGACCGGGAAGTCGGTGTTGTAGGGCGAGGTGTCCCACAGGTCCCCGACGCGCGTCGTCTGGTACTCGCCGCCCGTGATCTCTTTCGGTGACGCGCCGCGATAGGGGTTGGAGGTGGTCGTCATCGGCGTCGGCCAGTAGCCGCGTGCATTCAGGGCCGAAATCAGCTGCGACGCCCGTCCCGGCGTGGCCGGCGCCGCGCGCCGCGCCTCGGTCGACATGTCCCAGACATCCACGTCCTGCAGGGTGAAATACTTCGGCAGATTCAGCGAACCCGGCCGCGCCTTCAGCGGCGAACCCTGGGTCGCCTCCTCGGCCGTCATGGCCGCCAGCCGCTCATAGTCGCGACGCAGCCCCGCCGTGTCGATGCTGCGGAACGACCCGTAGTGGACGATCAGATTGTTCGGGTTGTCGTCGGCGTAATACTGGCCGTTGGCGATGTTGGACCCCTTGCGGTGGATATAGACCGGGGTGTTCGAGCCTTCGAGAATGAAGGTCGGATGCGTCCGGCCCGGCGCCAGCAGATTCTGCGGCGTCCTGACCTGATCCAGCCAGTCCAGGGCCTCGGGCAGGCGCTCGAGATACTTCCGGTCGCCGGTCAGTCGGTAGAAGCCCAGCATCGAGCGGATATTGGTGCCCGTCGCGTGGGTGGCGAACGCCTGGGGTTCGATCGTCCGGGCCCCGGCCGGCTTCAGCGTGTCGGGGAAGTGCTGCAGGCCCCATGCGGGCTGCGGCGCCGGCTGCTGGGTCTTGATGAAGATGTCCATGCCGCGATGGATGGCGTCCAGCACCCGCGCATCGCCCCGGCCGTTCCGCGCCAGGCCGTGATAGGCGTAGATCAGGAACTCCAGGTTCTCGCCCGCCACATCGTCGTTGAAGGTGATGTAGGGGGTGTAGTCGGGCTTGCCGTGCAGGCCGCCGCCCTCGACGAACGGATACCGCTGCGGCCAGCCGCCGTTCGGATACTGGCTGTCCAGGACGAAGGCGATCGCCTTGTTCAGCGGCTCCAGATAGGCGCGGTCGCGCTTCTCCAGATACAGCCGCAACATCAGTTGCGACGCCTCGGCCGTGCCCGCGTCATCGAACGTGGCGTTGCCGTAGTAGTGCTGGAATTCCTCCAGCCGCCAGGCGTTGGCGCCGATCGTCGCGTACCACTGCTTCAGCGATTCCTCGCCCGCCGTGTCGATCACATAGTTCCAGCCCCCGGCCGGATGCTGGCCCCGCACAAGGGCGTCGGCGGCCGACCTGGCGGCCTCGTAATAGAACTCGTCGTTCGTCGCGTGATAGGCGTCAAGGAACAGGTGGCCCATGGTCGCCGTCCCCGGCGGCTGGACCCAGATCATGGTCGGGCTGGCCTCCAGCTCGCCCCAGCGGCGCGAGAAGTCGGGCAGGACGTTCCACACATAACCGCCGCCGACGGCGGCTTCCTCGACCATGAACCGGCTGGCGCGCTTCATCGCCTCCAGCACCGCGGCGCGGTCGGGGGTCGCCTGGGCGGCGCGCGTCAGGGCCGACACCGCAGTCGGAGCCGCCGTGGCGGTCAGGGCGGCTGCGGCGCCGGCGGCCAGCAGGGCGCGGCGGTTCATCGAATGGGTCATGGGACCTCCTCCACTCTCACGTTTCCACGCGCCGTTCGCCGACGTCTGTTTGGGTCAGTCAAGCATTTCTGACACCGGTTTCCTAGACCCGAAGCAGCCAGTCCCGAAACCTTTGCCAGGCGCCCGCGAAGCGTCCAGTCAACGCTTGATGTCGAATCCTTCGGCGCCCATGGCGGCCTCGACCTCTGCGGCCGAGAACAGGTTGAAATCGCCTGGCACCGAATGTTTCAGCCCGGCGGCGGCGAGACCGAAATCAAGCGCCCGCTGGTCGTCCCATCCGCTCCACAGGCCGAACAGCACGCCCGAGGCGAAGGCGTCGCCGCCCCCGACCCGATCGACCACGCCGGTCATGTGAATGGCTTCCGCGCGGGTTTCGACGACGGCGTCGTCGTCGCCGCGCGTCAGCATGACGGCCGACAACGCCTGATCGGCCACGCTCTCCTGCACGCGCAGGGTGCAGGCGATGCGCTGCAGGCGCGGGAAGGCGGCGAAGGCGGCGGCGGCGGCCAGGCGGCGACGCTCGGCCGGATCGGCGCTGTCGAACTTCTTGCCCAGAACGAGCGCGAAATCACGGTCGTCGGCGAAGGCGATCGTGGCTGACGCCAGCATCTTGCCCAGGGTCCCCGGCGGATCGCCGTCCCACTGCTCCCACAGCTTGCCGCGGAAGTTTCCGTCATAGCTGACCTTGACCCCCTTGCGGGCGGCGGCCTCGGTCAGGGCGACCGCCGCGGCCGAGCCGTTGGGGCCGGTGGCCGGGGTCACGCCCGAGGCGTGCAGCCATTCCACCCCGTCCAGCAGGTCGTCCCAGTCGAAGGCGCTGTGCACGTTCTCAACGAAGGCCGAGCCGGCGCGGTCGTACAGCACCTCCGACGGCCGCCGCACGGCCCCCGGCGTCAGGAAATAGAGGCCCATCCTGCCGGGGGTGAAGACGATCGGCGAGGCGTCGACGCCATAGCGCCGCATCTCGTCGCGCGCCCCACGGCCGAGCGCGTTGTCCGGCAGGACGGTCGCCATGCTGACCGGGGCCCCGAACTGGGCCAGCGACACCGCGACGTTCGCCTCGGCCCCGGCCGGGCGCACGGTCAGGCCCGGAGATTGAAGCAGCAGCTCGTTTGCGTTCGGCGAGAAGCGCAGCAACATCTCGCCAAAGCAGAGGATGCGGCCGCCCGGGGCAGGACTGGTCATGTCGTGAAGGCTAGCGCGGGATCAGCGCGCCTGCCAGCCGCCGTCGACGGGCAGGATGGCGCCCTGGACATAGTCCGAGGCCGAACTGGCCAGGAACACCGCCGCGCCGCCCAGGTCCGACGGATCACCCCAGCGCCCGGCCGGGATGCGGCCCAGGATCTCGGCCGAGCGCACCGGGTCCTGACGCAGGTCGTGGGTGTTGGCCGTGGCGAAATAGCCGGGCGCGATGGCGTTGGCGGTGATGCCGTGCTTGGCCCACTCGTTGGCCATCAGCTTGGTCAGACCGGCCACCCCGGACTTGGACGCGGTGTAGGACGGCACCCGGATGCCGCCCTGGAACGACAGCATGGAGGCGATGTTGATGATCTTCCCGCCCTCGCCCTGCTTGATGTAGTGGCGCGCCACGGCCTGGCTCATGAAGAAGACCGTCTTCAGATTGATGTTCATCACCAGGTCCCAGTCGGCTTCCGAGAAGTCGACCGCGTCGGCGCGGCGGATCAGACCGGCGTTGTTGACCAGGATGTCCACGCGGCCCAGGCCGTCCAGCGTCTCCTGCAGCACCCGCTCGACCGGTTCGATCGAGGTCAGGTCCGCCGAGATGGAGATGGCCTTGCGGCCCTTGGCCAGCACCTTGCCGACGGTGTCGTCCGAATCGGACAGGGCGACCGAGGCGATGTCGGCGCCGGCGTCGGCGAGCGCCAGGGCGATGCCCTGACCCAGACCGACGTTGCCGCCGGTGACGAGCGCGACCTTGCCTTCGAGGCTGAACGGATTGGCCATGGTGTGTCTTCCCTGCTGTGTCTGGCTTTAGTTGAGTTGGCGGGTGTCGAGTTTGTGCATGCCGACGCCGACGCCCATCCGGCGCCCGGGCTGCGAACGGACCGGCGGGCTCTGCTGCGGCGCGACCAGGCCGGCCACAGGATAGCGAACGCGCAATTGGCCGTGGGTCGCCCCGGCCGTCATGTGCGGAGGCGTGGCGCACAGCACCCTTGCGTACATCGGATCGGCCACGGCCGAAGCTCCCCGGATGTCTTCTTCGGACGATCGCACGCCCGTTGTCGATCGACTAGGTAACCGGTGTCAGGACCAGAGGCAAGGCTGCCCGCAATCCCGGTCAGCCCGCCCCGATCGCCGACTGGCGCACCACCAGGGCCGGCCGCACCTCGGCCTGCTCCAGCCTGGCCGGATCGACGCCGCGCAACGGGGCCAGCAGCTTCTCGGCCGCCATCCGCCCCATGTCGCGAATCGGCAGCCGCACCGAGGTCAGGTTCGGCCACACCCGCGCCGCCATCGGCAGGTCGTCGAAACCCACCACCGACAGGTCGCGCGGCAGCTCCAGCCCGCGCTCCCTCGCCGCCTGCATGACGCCGATGGCCATGTCGTCGTTCAGGGTGAAGATCGCCGTCGGCGGTTCGGGAAGCGACAGCAGGGCGTGACCCGCCTCCACGCCCGATTCGAACGTATAGGCGCCGCGCACGTCGTACCTGGCGTCCAGCGGAATGCCGCACTCCGACAGGGCGTCGGAGAAGCCCTTGCCCCGCACCTGGGACGATCGGAACAGGTCCGGCCCACGCACCAGGGCGATCTTCCGATGGTCCAGATCGGCCAGGTGCCTCGCCGCCTCGGCCGCCCCCATCCAGTCGTTGGTCACCACCATGGAGGCGGGATCATCCAGCGACACCGAGGCGATGCGGACATAGGGGCAGTCCAGCTCCTTCAACAGGGCGATCACCCGCTCGTCCTCCGACACCGAGGGCGGCATGATCACGCCGTACAGCCTCTGGCGTTCCACAAAGCCCCGGATGTCGGCCAACAGACTGTCGGAATTTCGGTTGCAGGGGTGGACGACCAGTTCCAGCCCGGACCCCTTAAGGGCGTCCAGCACGCCCTGCTGCATGTTGACGACATAGGTCGGCGACGGGTTGTCGTAGATCAGACCGACCAGGAACGACCGGCGAAAGGCCAGCCCCCGCGCCTGCGGGTCGGGCGTGAACCCCAGCTGGTCGATGACGGCCTTGACCCGCTCGCGGGTGTCCTCGCGCACGAACGGCGACTGGTTGATGACGCGCGACACCGTTTTCTTCGAGACCTGGGCCACGCGCGCGACGTCGTTGATCGTGGCGCGCTTGCCCGGCTTGGTCCCGTTCGGATCGTCCTGAGCCAACTCCGGCTTCCCCCTTGTTCTTTGACCTAGCCATAACCGCGTCCGCGCCGATGCGCCATGGGGTGACATGAAAGCGGATTGACACCGGTTTCCGGCATTGACCATTATCCGGCCTCTTTTCGACGAGGCGACCTGTGATCCAAGTTCAACAGCGGGCGAAGCGGCCATGAGTGCGTCAGCCAACGCCGCCGTGCAGGTCGGCCCGGCGGATATCGCCGGGCGTTTCGTCACCGCCCGCCTGCAGGCGACGGCCACCCCGGACTATCCGGGCGCCGTTCCCGAAACCATGGACCAGGCCTACGCCATCCAGGAAGCGGCGATCGCCCTCTATCCTGACCAGATCGTCGGCTGGAAGGTCGGTGGCGTGCCGCCGGCGCTCCAGCCCAAGCTGGGCGTGCATCGCGTCTCCGGTCCGGTCTTCGCCGGCAATGTCTGGACGGCGGCGGACGGCGAGACCGTCGACCTGCCGGTGATCGAGGGCGGGTTCGCCGCGGTCGAGGCCGAGTTCATCGCCCGCATCGCCGAGGGCGTGGATACGACCCGCACCGAATGGACCATCGACGAGGCCCGAGAGGCTGTCGACGCCGTCTTCGTCGGCATCGAACTGGCCGGCAGCTCACTGCCGATCATCAACGACCTCGGCTCGGCCGTGGTCGCCTCGGACTTCGGCAACAACGGCGGCATGATCGTCGGCCCTGAACTGACCGACTGGCGCGACCGCCTGGACGTTGTCGAGGTCGAGACCGTCATCAACGGCGAAAGCGTCGGCGTTGGCGGCTCGCCCAGCCTGGCCGGCGGCGCGCTGGAATCGGTGCGCTTCCTGCTGGAGCACTGCGCCCGGCGCGGACGGCCGCTGGCGGCCGGGACCATGGTCCTGACCGGAGCGGTCACCGGCGTGCATCGCGCCTATGCGGGCGACGTCGCGGTCTGCGCCTTCAAGGGCGCGGCCGAACTGAAATGCAGGCTTGTCACGGCGGAACCGCGCGGCTGATCTTAGGGGGCGTCAACCCGTTCGCCGCTGAGGGGCGGTTCAGAAACGGGAAACGTCGAGGAACGAGTTTCTGGAACGGGTGTAACCATGACTGACGCTTCCAGCGCCGAACCGATCAAGGTGACGGCGCCGCCTCCGGGCAAATATCGCTGGGTGATCGTGTGGCTGCTGTTCGCGGCCATGGTTATCAACTACGTCGATCGTCAGGCGATCGGGGTGCTGAAACCGACCCTGATGGCGGAGTTCGGCTGGACCGAGACCAACTACGCCGACATCATCTTCTGGTTCCAGGCCTCCTACGCCGTCTCCTACCTGCTGTGGGGACGGATCGTCGACAAGATCGGCGCGCGCTGGGGCTTCGGTCTGGCCTTCCTGATCTGGCAACTGGCCTTCCTCTTCCACGCCGGCATTCGCGGCATGGGCGGCGCCATCGCGGCGCGCGTGGCCCTGGGCGTCGGCGAGGGCGGCGGCTTCCCGGCCGGCATCAAGGCCGTCACCGAGTGGTTCCCCAAGAAGGAACGGGCCTTCGCCGTCGGCATCTTCAACGCAGGCACCAATATCGGCGCCATCCTGACGCCGCTGCTGATCCCGCTGATCGCCACCGTCTGGTTCGGCACGCGCGAGAATCCGGCCTGGGAAATGGCCATCATCATCCTCGGCGTCGCCGGCCTGATCTGGGCCCCGATCTGGTTCTGGCTCTACAAGCGTCCGCGCGAACACGCCAAGGTCACCCCGGCCGAACTGGCCTGGATCGAGCAGGACGCGCCCGACCCGGCCGAAAAGGTGGGCTGGCTGAAGCTGCTGACCGTCAAGGAAACCTGGGCCTACGCCATCGGCAAGTTCCTGATCGACCCGATCTGGTGGTTCTTCCTGTTCTGGCTGCCGGGCTTCCTGGGCTCGCAGTATGACCTCGACCTGCTGACCTTCGGCCCGCCGCTGATCGCCATCTATCTGATGTCCGACGTCGGTTCCGTGGGCGGCGGCTGGCTGTCCGGCCAGTTCCTGAAGCGCGGCATGAGCCTGGGCGCGGCGCGCAAGCTGACCATGCTGATCTGCGCCTTGGCCGTGGTCCCGGTCGCCTTCGCCGGCATGGCGTCCAGCGTCTGGCTGGCCGTCATCATCATCGGCGTGGCCACGGCGGCGCACCAGGGCTTCTCGGCCAACCTCTACGCCATGCCGGGCGACGTCTTCCCGCGCTCGGCGGTGGGATCGGTCGTCGGCATCGGCGGCATGATCGGCGGCTTCGGCGGCATGGCCATGGCCAAGTACGCCGGCTACGTCCTCGATCAGATCGGCTCCTATACGCCCATCTTCATCGTGGCGGCCTCGGCCTATCTGCTGGCCCTTCTGGCGGTGCATCTGCTCTCGCCGAAATACGCGCCCGCCAAGGTCTGATGCGGGTTTGAGACCAGAACGGCCGGATGAGCGATCATCCGGCCGTTTTCTTTTGCGGAGGACGACATGGACATCGAACGCAGAACCCTGCTGGGCCTGGCCGCGACCGGCGCCGCCCTGGGGCTGGCCGGCGGAGTCTCGGCCCAGACGATAGCCGACGGCGGCACGGCCGGGCCCGCCGATCCCACCGAGATCATCCGCCTGTGGCCGGACGGCGCTCCCGGCGGCGAAGGCGTCACCGTGGTCGGAACGGTCACCGAACGCTCGACCGATCCCGCCTTCCATGACCGGTTCGCCCGCTACACCACCGACCCGATCCTGACGGTCTTCAGGCCGGAACGGCCGAACGGCACGGCCCTGCTCCTGATTCCCGGCGGCGGCTACGCCTGGGCGGTGCTGGACAAGGAGGGTTATGACGTCGCCCGCGTCTTCGCCGCCACCGGCACGACCTGTTTCGTCCTGCGCTACCGCCTGCCCGACGACGGCTGGGCGGCCCATTCCGACGCGCCGTTGCAGGACGCCCAGCGGGCGATGCGCCTCATCCGTCATCGCGCCGCCGACTTCGGCGTCGATCCGGCCAAGGTCGGACTTCTGGGCGCCTCGGCGGGCGGCCACCTCGGCGGGCTGGCCAGCGCGCGGACGGATGCGACCTATACGGCCGTCGACGCCGCCGACGCCGTCTCGTTCCGCCCGGACTTCAGCCTGCTGATGTATCCTGTCGCCACCATGCGCGATCCGCACGCCCACGCCGGATCGCGCCGGCTTCTGCTCGGCCCCTCGCCCACCGAGGCCCAGCTGGCCGCCTATTCTCTGGAGGAGATGGACTGGAAGGGCGCCGCCCCGGTCTGGCTGGTCCACGCCATGGACGACCGGTCCGTGCCGGTCGAGAACACCCTGCAGCTTCTGGCGCGCCTCAAGGCGGACGAGGTCGGGGCCGAGGCCCATCTGTTCCAGGAAGGATCGCACGGCTTCGGCATCCGTCTGATCCAGGGCCGTCCTGCGGCGGTCTGGCCGGACCTGGCGCGCGCCTGGGCGGCCAGGGCGGGCTTTGCGCTCTAGGCCCCCAGCCTCTATATCGCGCGCCTTCCTGCACAGAGACGCGCCTTGCCCTTCCCGTTCGACATCACCGCCACCGAAGGCCGCGCCAGAACAGGCGCGCTGAAGACCTCGCGCGGCGACATCCGCACTCCGGCCTTCATGCCGGTCGGCACGGCCGCGACGGTCAAGGCCATGACGGTCGATCAGGTCAAACAGACCGGCGCCGACATCCTCCTGGGCAACACCTATCATTTGATGCTCCGTCCCGGCCCGGAACGGATGGAGCGGCTCGGCGGCCTCCACAAATTCATGGGCTGGGACAAGCCGATCCTGACCGACTCGGGCGGCTTCCAGGTCATGTCCCTGGCCGGCATCTCCAGGGTGAAGGAGGAGGCCGTCACCTTCTCCAGCCACATCGACGGCTCCAAACACGTCCTGTCGCCCGAGCGGTCGATCCAGATCCAGGCCGACCGCATCGGCGCCGACATCTCCATGCAGCTCGACCAGTGCGTGGCCTATCCGGCCGAGAAGGACGCGGCGCGAAAGGCCATGGAGTTGTCGATCCGCTGGGGCGCCCGCTCAAAGGCCGCCTTCGGAACCCGCGAAACCCAGGCCCTGTTCGGCATCCAGCAGGGCTCGACCTTCGAAGACCTGCGTCGCCAGTCGTCGGAACAGCTTCAGGAGATCGGCTTCGACGGCTACGCCATCGGCGGCCTGGCCGTCGGCGAGGGCCATCAGGCCATGTGCGATGTCCTCGACTACGCCCCCGACATGCTGCCCGCCGACCGGCCGCGCTATCTCATGGGCGTCGGCAAGCCGATCGACCTGGTCGAGGCCGTGTGGCGCGGCGTGGACATGTTCGACTGCGTCCTGCCCACCCGCGCCGGACGTCACGGCCAGGCCTGGACCTGGGACGGACCGATCAACCTGAAGAACGCCCGCTTCGCCGAAGATCAGGACCCGCTGGATCCAACCCTCGCCGGGCCGTCATCGACCTATTCGAAGGCCTATCTGCACCATCTGGTCCGGGCCGACGAAATCCTCGGCAAGGTCCTGCTCAGCTGGCACAACATCGCCTTCTTCCAGGCCCTGACCGCCGCCATGCGCGCCGCGATCGCCGAAGGCCGGTTCGAGGCCTGGCGCCGCGAATTCCACGCCCGCCACGTCAGCAACTGACGGCGATCAGCGGTCGTCGTCGATCACTACGGTGCGGCAGCGCCGTTCCGCGAAACGCCAGCCTGGCCGTTCGACGTAGCGGCAGACCTCGCGGGTCCTGGGCTGTTCGACGGCGGGCTCCTCCTCCGGCGCCGCCTCGGCTTCGACGGCGGGCTCAGCCGGCGCGGGCGTCGGCGCGGGGCCGGAACCGAAGCCGGACGCGCCGGGGTCAGGGCGACGACGGGGATCAGCGGCGGGGCGGACTGGACTTGCGCAGACTGGGTCTGCAGGGCGGCCACCAGGGCCAGAAGCAGGATCGACATGACGGGCGTCCCTTGGGGAGGAAAAGACCCCTCGAGAATGACTCACCCGTTCGCACTTGCAACAAAATTGCTGCGATTGCTCAGTCGGCGCGCGAAAATGTGATCCGGGCGCTTAAGCGAAATCGGTTCGAATGCGGTCGCGTTCGAGCTCAGATTTCGCTCAGCACCATAGAGTCTACACCCGCTCGCTGATCCTGATCGCCGCCCGGCAGCCCGCCTTGATGACGGCGGTCAGCAACGGATAGGCCACGGCCTCCCGCGCGCCGTGGGCTACGGCGTGGTCGTGGTGCTCCAGCTCCTCGTCGCGGAACCGGGCCAGTTCGGCCGACAGATCCGGGTCGATGTCGGCCGTCTCCTCCACCTGTTCGGAATAGTGGTCGCCGATGACGCTCTCAACCGCCTCGGTGCAGGCGTGGGCCGCCTTTTCCCCCATCAGGGCCGTGCCGGCGCCCAGGGCCTGGGCCGCCAGACGCCAGACCGGCAGCATCAGGGTCGGCCGCACCCGTTCGGCGGTCAGCAGGGCGTTGAACCGGTCCAGATGCACCTGCTCCTGGGCCTCCATCTCCGCCATGTCGGCGGCGATGGCCTCACGCCCCTTGCCGGCGGCGAAGACGGCGCGCTGGGCGCGATAGATCTGGACGGCGGCGTATTCGCCCGCATGATCGACCCGCAGCATCTCTCCCCGACGCCGACGGCTGGCGCCGAGGCCCGGGCGCGGCAGAGGCGGCTTCGACGCCGTATGCGCGCGTCCCGCCGGTTCGACGAAGGGATCGTCAGACATTTGCAGCTCCTCTGGGCGCCCGGGCGTCCTTGGGCCGTTTGGCCGCCAGCAGGCTGAACACCGCAAGTCCGGCCGAGACCAGGGCGTTCCATCCCGCCATCGACACGCCCAGGAACGACCAGGCCACGTCGCCACAGGACGGAATGGCCGTCACCGGTCCGTCGCCCAGGGCCAGGGCCTTCAGGCTGGACAGGTCGGCCGCCTCCCCGGTCCCCATGCAGGAGGCCGGCAGGGTCCACCAGCCGTATTCCCCGCCCATGTGGAACACCGCCGTCGCCGCCCCGGTGATGAAGATCACCCCCAGCAGGAAGGACGCCACGCGCGGCGTGCCCCGGCTGGCCCGGCTGACCACGGCCCACAGGGTGGCGACCCCGGCCACGGCCACGGCGCCCCAATAGACCTCGCGCTGCTTCAGGCACAGATTGCACGGCGCCAGTCCGCCGAACCTCTCGAACGCATGGGCGCCGGCCAGCATGGCCAGGGACGCCGCCAGGGCGAAGGCGGTCCACCACCGCGTCAGCAGACGATAGATCTCGATCATGGGGCGGAGTTCTAACCCGCCCCGCGGCGCTCCGCTACAGCAGCTTCAGCGCCACGAACCCCGCCGCCAGAACGGCTAGGCCGATCACCGTCCACAGCGCCAGCCGCTTCTCGATCACCTCCAGCATGGCCGGACCCCAGGTCTTCAGCACGAAGGCCACCAGAAAGAACCGCCCCGCCCGGGTGATCACCGACAACAGGATGAACAGCGGCAGGTTGAAGGCGAAGATGCCGGCCGAAATCGTGATCAGCTTGTAGGGAATGGGCGTCAGCCCCTTGATCAGGATGATCCAGGCGCCGTGTTGCTGGAACAGGGCCTTGGACGTCTCGAAGGCGTCGGACTTGCCCAGCGTCGCCAGCAGCCACATCCCGAACGGCTCCAGAAAGAAGCCGATCGCATAGCCCAGCAGCCCGCCCAGCACCGAGGCGACGGTGCAGACGAACGCGAAATAATAGGCCTTCTCCGGCTTCGACAGCACCATCGGCGCCAGCATCACGTCCGGCGGAATCGGGAAGAACGAGCTTTCGGCGAAGGAGACCGCCGCCAGGGCCTTGGTCGCATACGGCTTGCGGGCCTGCTCAAAGACCCAGTCGTACATCTTGCGCAGCATGCGGATCCCCGACGCGTCCTTCCGGGACGCCGCTCCGTCCTTAGCAAGCGCGGCGCCGAACGGTCCAGCGGCGCAGAGGACGCACCCGCGCGACACGCAGGCCACGGTTGTCCCATCCCGCTCGGACCACTAGGTTCCCCGCCAATCGCGGCGACCGCCGCCTGTTCACCCTAGGGAGCCGCCCGCATGACTGATGCGACTACCCCCCCTCGCTCCGATCTTTCGGCCGCCGCCCAGATCGATCTTGACAACCCTCTCGGCGTCGACGGTTTCGAATTCGTCGAATTCACCGGCCCCGAGCCCGAGGCCATGATCGCCCGGCTGGAGCTGATGGGCTTCACCCGCACCCATGTGAACCCGGCCACGGGCGCGGTGCGCCTGAAACAGGGCGACATCACCATGCTGGTCAACGCCGCCCCCAAGGGCCAGGCCGCCGCCTTCGCCGCCGACCACGGCCCCTCGGCCAACGGCATGGCCTTCCGGGTCGCGAACGCCCAGGCCGCCTATGACGGCGCCCTGGCGCGCGGCGCGGTCAAGGCCGAGGATTCCGAGGCCGCCCTCGGCGCCGACTACCCCTGGGTGCTGCAGGGCATCGGCGGCTCGCTCCTCTATCTGGTCGAGACCTATGGCGACGCCGGCTCCCTCTACGATCAGTGGGACGAGATCGAGGGCTGGGAAGAGGCCGAGCGCAAGAACTCCATGGGCCTGGAGATCCTCGACCATCTCACCCACAACGTCCGTCGCGGCCAGATGCGCACCTGGTCCGGCTTCTACAACTCGATCTTCAACTTCGAGGAACAGAAGTATTTCGACATCAAGGGCAAGGCGACCGGCCTCTTCTCCCAGGCCATGATCGCGCCCGACCGCGCCATCCGCATCCCCCTGAACGAAAGCCAGGACGAGAACTCCCAGATCGAGGAATTTATTCGCCGCTACAAGGGCGAGGGCATCCAGCACATCGCCCTGACGACCGAGAACATCTACGAGACGGTCGAGGCCATGAAGGAACGCGGCGTCGCCTTCCAGGACACCATCGAGACCTATTTCGAACTGATCGACAAACGTCTGCCGAACCACGGCGAGGACGTGGAGCGCATGCGCAAGAACCGCATCCTGATCGACGGTTCGGACGAGGAAGGCCTGCTGCTGCAGATCTTCACCCAGGACACCTTCGGCCCGATCTTCTTCGAGATCATCCAGCGCAAGGGCAATGAAGGCTTCGGCAACGGCAATTTCCAGGCCCTGTTCGATTCCATCGAGCTGGACCAGATCCGTCGCGGCGTCATCAAGGTCGACGCCTGAATGAAGCTTAAGCCGCCGATGTGGCTGCCCTACCTCGACCCCGTCCTCGCGGCGGGCGTCGGGGGCGGAGTCGGCTACTGGCTGGAGATCGGCTTCTGGCCGACCCTGGCCGTCGCCCTGATCTGCGGCTTCACCCCCATCCTCGCCTACCGCCTGTGGAAACGCCTGCACCACCGGCGGTGACGGCCCTGAAATAACCTTGGGCTCCCGTACCTACAGCCACCCCTTTTTCCTTCTCCCGGTTGGGAGAAGGTGGCTCGCGCAGCGAGACGGATGAGGGGACGTTCCAGCCATCGGCACAAGCCGTCGCACCGCCCATCCCCTCTCCCAACCGGGAGAGGGTCGCACCACACTTCCCTTCTCCCGGTTGGGAGAAGGTGCCCCGCAGGGGCGGATGAGGGGACGGTTTCGACGTCGGCGACAGCCGTCGCACCGCCCGTGACACGGCTCTCGCCGACTGCAGCGATTGTCCCCTCACCCTTTCGGCTTGCGCATCGCTTCGCTCTGCGAGCCTCAATCCCTCTCCCAACCGGGAGAGGGAGGGGTGTGAGAAGCGGGGCCTCTCCCGTCACACTTCGACACCCCCTCCCGCTGTAATCCCTCACCTTTCCACGAAACATGGGCCCCGCTTCCGGGCGCAGGTGGGACCTCGCTCATAATGCCCCCGCTTCACCGCACGGGAGGGCCGTCGGCCGGCGACCTGCGGGCGGTGGAGGCGAGACAGCGGGGGCGGGGTTCCAGATCGGAGCCTCGCCGCCTCGACCGCGGAGGGGAACCTTTTCGGAGCCGAGGTTGGGTCGGAGTTGAAATCCCGACCGTTCCGGGGATCGGCCGCGCCGGCCGACCCGCCCGCCGGGGGGCTATTCGACGCCGGCGCCAATCAGCGCCCCCCGTCGCTCCTCCCGTCCACGCCTCGCGCGGAGCGAGCTCAGGCGAAATCGGGCGGGGCCTCGGCCCCGTCTCAGATTTCGCCCGACATCAGGCCTTCGTCGAAAACGGTACTTCTACCCTACAGACCGGGCGAGGCCCGGCGCTCCGCCCCTCCCGCACCCTTCAGGCCCCAGCCGTGAAGCCGATGACGCATGCCCAATTCCGTCACCCTCGGGCTTGTCCCGAGGGCCCATGCCGGACGCCGCACAAGCTTCTGCGATGAGATGCGCCCCGATCCAACGTCGGACACGCAGACCCATGGCTCCTCGGGACAGGCTCGAGGATGACGAAAGGGGGGAGGACTCGTCTGGCTCCCCCTGGATCGCCGCCACGACGGCGCGCGGCGCCCTACTTCAGGAACTCCTCCACCAGGGCCATGAACCGCTCGGGCTGGTCGGACATGATGAAATGGCGGCTGTCGTCGACGCGGATCAGTTTGACACCCGGCAGCCCGGCGTATTCGCGACCCCACAGGGCGTCCGCCGTGGCCGCCGGGGCGCCGCCGTCGGCGTCGGCGGCGTACAGGGCGGTGACGGGCGTGGTCATGGCGGCCAGGCCGGGACGGGCGTCGGTGGTCATCACCTCATGGATCGCCGTGGCCAGGGCGCGCCGGTCCGAGGCCAGGGCCCAGTCGACCATGACGACCCGCGTGGCCGGGTCCCGGGCCAGACCGACGGCGCCCGCCGTCTGGGCCGCCCGCAGGGCGTCGTCGTCCTGGGTCCGCATGGCCTGGGCGGCCTGGTCGGCGAAGGGCCGCGCTGTCTGCGGCGTCGCCTGGGGGGCGAACAGGGCCGAGAAGAAGGGCAGATTGTCCACCGCCATCACCCGGCCGACGGCCTCGGGATGACGCTGGGCCAGCAGCAGGGCCGCCAGCCCGCCCATCGAATGGCCGATGACGGCGGGGTTTTGCAGACCGGCGTCCTTCACATAGGCCGCGACCGCCTCGACCGCCGGGTCGAGGAAGGGGCCGTCGCCATGGGTCCAGGGCTCGCCCGCGAACCCGGCGAACTGCACCAGGTGGACGCGGTGGGTGGTCTTCAGCCGCTCGGCCGTGGCGCGCCACACCTCGCGCGACGAGCTGTATCCGGGGATCAGAACGACGTTCGGTCCGGCGCCGACCACCTCGACCGACAGGCGGTCGTTGCGAACGATCTCGGAGGGGGTTTGCGCCAGGGCCGCCGAGACGCCGACGGCGAGGGACGGCAGGCAGACGGCCAGGCCGAACAGAATGGCGCGCAGGCGCGGGCGCGCCCCGAAGAAGGCGTTGAGCATGGGTGTCTCCAGTGTTTGGGTTTCAGGCTCCGCCGGTCAGGCGTGCGGGTTCTCGAAGATGTCTTCCACCGGCCGTTCGAACAGCACGGCGATGCGGTAGGCGAGGTCGAGGGAGGGGTCGTGTTTCTCGGTCTCCAGGGCGTTCACCGCCTGGCGCGACACCCCCAGGTTCCGCCCCAGGTCCTCCTGGGTCCAGCCGCGCTCGACACGTAGCAGCTTGAGCCGGTTCTTCATGCGTTGGTCGCCCGGATGAAGGGGGCCGTCACGCCGTAGAAGGCCCAGAAGAGGGGGTAGATCAGCCAGGCGGGCAGATGGGGGGCGCCCGCGAAGCTCTCGCCGAAGCCCCAGAAGACGGCGGCGGCGATGGCCAGTCCGGCGGCGACGATGAACTGTTTCGCCGTCAGGGCGCGCACGAACTCGTCGCTCTCGCGCATCAGGCTCAGGGTCGCCCAGATCTGGCCGATGACGGGGGCCGAGACGGCGGCGGCCAGGATCCAGCCCGCCGGGCTGTCCAGGATCGGCTCGAAGGCGCCGGTGAACATGGACAGGCAGATGGCGACATAGGGGACCATGAAGGCCCAGGTGCGAAGGATATAGCGACGATGGGCCGGGGTTCCGGTCTTCCAGATCGACAACATGACGGGTTCTCCTGACGTCTTGTAAGGAGAACCTGACACTCAATGCATGTCATGTCAACCTGACTTTTCGTCAGGATAGGCTGACGCGCTCAGAAGGGCCCATTGCGGACCACACGATGCTCGAACACGACGCGCAGGGCGGCGATCCGCTCGTCATAGGCCTGACGGATGCAGGCGGGCGACCCGCCGCACCGACCGCGCCGGCTCAACCAGGCCGCCTGATCGCGGCGCAGGGCGTCGCGCGAGCCCATGGGAACGACATGAACCAGCAGCCCGTAGATCGTGGTCATCTCCACATCCCGGTCCTCCAGGGCGCGATTTCCGCAGATGGCCCGCTCGTCGGCGGCGCGGGCTCGGGTGCAGTCGAAACTCGCAGCCTGTGCCGGGCCCCCGGCCACGGGCGCCGCCGCCGACCCCAGGGCCAGGACGGCGCCGGCGGCCAGCGCCGGGACCATACGAAGAACGAGAGCTTTTCGATGCGCGGTCATGGAACGCCTCCAGGGTATGACGGAATTCTGGCCGTACAACGCCGGGACCGCTATCCTGGTCGCATGCCCGCCGCCCCGCGCGTTTCGCCGTCGGACCTGTTCAGTCCCCAAGACTGGGCTCCGTTCCAGTCTCGCCCCGGCTGGATCGGTCCGGCCCTCGTCGCCCACTGCTGGGCGGTGATCGCCCTGGCCGTGGTCGCCGGCGTGATCTGGCCGATTCTGATCCCGGTCTGCGTCATGATCGTCGGCACGCGCCAGCTGGGCCTGGCCATCCTGATGCATGAGGCGGCCCACGGCGGCCTGTCGAAGGACGCCCGCCTGAACGATCTCCTAGGCCATTGGCTCTGCGCCGTGCCGGTCGGGGCGTCCCTGGCCGCCTATCGCCCCTACCACCTGAAACACCACCGCTTCGCCCAGCAGCCGGAGGATCCCGACCTCATGCTGTCGGCGCCTTTCCCCGTCAGCCCGGCCTCCCTGCGCCGCAAGATGATCCGCGACCTGACCGGCCAGACCTTCTTCAAACAGAGAATCCTTCTGCCTTTGGCGATGCGGGGCCGGGCGGGGGCCACGGTGAGTCCGGGCTCAAGCAGCGCGACGCGCGGTAGCCCCACTCAGGACACCCACGACTATGAAGCCGTCGTCACCGGCCGCTCGGTCCTGCCCTTCCTGCTGGTCAACCTCGGCCTCCTGATCCTCTGCGCCGCCGCCGGGGCCTGGTGGGCCTTCTTCGCCCTGTGGCTGCTGCCGATGGCGACCTGGTTTCCGCTGGTCACCCGTCTCCGGAACATCGCCGAACACGCCTGTGTCGAGGGCTCCGCCACCGACCCGTTCCGCGCCGCCCGCACCACCCGCGCCAGGTGGTGGGAGCGCGCCTTCATCGCGCCCTACTGGGTCAATTTCCACGCCGAACACCACCTGTTCATGCACGTCCCCTGCTGGAACCTGCCCCGCCTGCACCGCGCGGTTCGCGCCCGACCGCAGGGCGCGGGCATGGAGGTGGCGAACGGCTATCTGACGGTGCTACGGCAGGCGTCGAGGGCGTCTGCGCGATCGCAGACGACCGCATGACCATCGCCGATCCTCGCGCCTTCATTCTCGGGAACACCCGGCTGCAGCCCGTGCCGCATGCGCCGGAAATCTCCCTGTGGCTGGCCGATGAAGTCACGCCGATCTGGCGGCTGACCGAGGACGAACTGGGCGAGATGGGCCTGCCGCCGCCCTTCTGGGCCTTCGCCTGGGCCGGCGGACAGGCGCTCAGCCGCTGGCTGCTGGACCATCCGCACGAGGTCGCCGGCAAGCGGGTGGTGGACTTCGCTTCGGGCTCTGGCCTGGTGGGCGTCGCCGCCATGAAGGCCGGGGCGGCCCACGTCCTCGCCGCCGACATCGACCCCTTCTGCGGCGCGGCGGTGCGACTGAACGCCGAGGCGAACGGCGTCGTGCTCGACTTCACCGACACCGACCTGCTGGACGCTCCACCACCGGATGTGGACGTCATCTGCGCCGGCGACGTCTGCTATGAAAAGCCCATGACCGAACGGGTCCTGGCCTGGCTGGCCGCCGCGCGACGGAACGGGACCCGCGTCCTGATCGGCGACCCGCACCGCACCTATTTCCCGCGCGAGGGCCTGGCGTTTCTCGCCGAATACCGCGTGCCGACCACGCGCGAGCTGGAGGATCAGGAGATCAAGCGGGCCAGTGTCTGGGCCATGCCGTGACGTGGATGCGGACCGTGATGGCTGGCGTGTCGCCGCAGACGCCCCATATCCCCGTCATGAGACGATCGATCCCCCTGCTCGCGCTGACTGCGGGTCTCGCTGCTCAAGCGCCCCTGGCCTCGGCCCAGACGTCGCCTTGGCGACCGGCGGACCCGGCCCGCCCGGCCTGGTCGCCGCGTCCGGCCTCGACCGCGGAAACGCATCGGCTGGAGATGGACCGGCTCAGGGCGACGGCCGACCGCAACCAGGCCGTCGCCCGGAGCAATGCGGACGCAGCGCGCCGCGCCGCCGCCGATCTGGCCGCCCGGCAGGCGCCTCAGCCTGTCCCGCCGGTCCGCACGCGCGAGGCGCCGTCGCGATCCGATCCCCTTCCGCCGCCGGCCCGCACCGCGTCCGCATCTGAAATCGACGCTTGGCTGGACCGTCGGCCGCCATACTGACATTCCGCATCGGCGCCGGGGTCGGGATGAACCCGCCGTCTTCCTCCCCCCGTCTTCCTCCACTGTCTTCCCCTTGCTGCGCGCAACCTCTAGTTTGATCTGGCACATGACGGAGGCGATCGATGCGCTGGCAGGGCGGACGTGAGGGCGGCGGAAACGTCGAGGACCGGCGGGGCCTGGGCGGCGGCGGAGCCGTCGCGGGCGGCGGCATCGGCGTTATGGTGCTGGCCGCCATCGGCTATTTCGTCTTCGGCATCGATCCCTCGACCACGACCCAGCTGGCCAGCCAGTTCGGCGGCGCCGGCCAGACGGAACAGGGCGCCGAAGGCACGCCGCGCGATCAGGCCGGCCGCTTCGTCGATGTGGTCGGCGGCAACATCAACGAGGTCTGGACCTCCAGGCTGCGCGGCTATCAGCCGCCGCGCGTGGTCATCTACGACCAGGGCACGGGCACCGGCTGCGGCTATGGCCAGTCGGCCATGGGGCCCTTTTATTGCCCGGCCGACCGCAGCGTCTATCTGGACCTGTCGTTCTGGCAGGAGTTGGAGAAGCTGGGCGGATCCAGCGGCGACTTCGCCAAGGCCTATGTCATCGCCCACGAATACGGCCACCATATCCAGACCCTGACGGGAACCTCGCAGCAGGTGCGCGAGGCGCAGCAGCGGGCGCGGGGCGAGGCCGAGGCCAATCGGTATTCGGTGGCGCTGGAGCTTCAGGCCGACTGTTACGCCGGGGTCTGGGCCGCCAATGCGGCGGCGGTCTCCGGCGGTCAGGTGGCGATGGAGCCGGGCGATCTTGAGGCAGGGCTGCAATCGGCCAACGCGATCGGCGACGACACCCTGCAGCGCCGTTCGGGCCGCCGCGTGACGCGGAAGGATTCACCCACGGCTCCTCGGCCCAGCGGATGGAATGGCTCCAGCGCGGCTATCAGTCGGGCGATCCGGCGGTCTGCGACACCTTCGCCGGCGCCTGATCTTCGCGGCGCGTCTTGTTGCGGCGCACACGGGCGGGCATGGTCCAACCCTCATGTCCGCCGCCGAAACCATGACCGAGACCGTCAGCCTATCCGACAGCGTCGCCGCCCGCGCCGTGGCCAAGGCGCGCCGGATCGTGGTCAAGATCGGCTCGTCCCTGGTGGTGGACGCAGCCACACGGGCCCCGGCGGCCGACTGGCTGGCGGGCGTGGCGGCCGATCTGGCGGCGCTGAAGTCGGACGACCGCGAAATCGTCGTCGTCTCGTCCGGCGCGGTGGCGCTGGGGCGGGGACGGCTGAAACTGCAGAAGAACGCCCGGCTGGACGAGAAGCAGGCGGCGGCGGCGGTAGGCCAGTCGATGCTTATGCAGGGTTGGGAGACGGCCCTGTCGCCGCACGGACTGACGCCGGCCCAGGTGCTGCTGACCCGCGAGGACACCGAACGCCGCCGTCGCTGGCTGAACGCCCGGGCGACCCTGGAGGCCCTGCTGAAACTGGGCGCCGTGCCCGTGGTCAACGAGAACGACACGGTGGCGACCGAAGAGATCCGCTACGGCGACAACGACCGGCTGGCCGCCCGGACGGCGCAACTGGTGCGAGCCGACCTGCTGATCCTGCTGTCGGATGTCGACGGGCTCTACACCGCCGACCCCCGGCGCGATCCTGCGGCGATCCATCTGCCCGTGATCGACGCCCTGACGTCCGAGATCATGGCTTTGGGCGGCGGCGCCAACGTCGAGGCGGACGTCGGCACGGGCGGAATGGCGACAAAGCTGGCGGCGGCGCGCATCGCCCGGTCGGCCGGATGCGCCACCCTGATCGTCTCGGGTCTGAACGGACGGCCGCTGTCGGCGGTGCGCTCTGGGGCGAAGGCGACCCTGATCACAGCCCCGGCCACGCCCCTGGCCGCCTACAAGCAATGGATCGCGGGAAGTCTGGAACCGGCCGGGACGCTGGTGCTGGACGACGGCGCCGCCGAGGCCCTGGCCGCCGGGCGCAGCCTGCTGCCGTCCGGCGTGGCGCGGGTCGAGGGCCGCTTCGACCGGGGCGACAGCGTGCGTCTGGTCCGGCTGGACGGTCGTGGGCTTGGCGTCGGCCTGGCCGCCTACGCGGCCGAGGAGATGGCGTTGATCCAGGGACGGCACACGCGGGAGATCGAGGCCCTGGTCGGCTATAAGGGGGCGGGCGTCGCCGTGCATCGCGACGACCTGGTGCTGGAGATCAATTGATGGCTGATGGCGCTTCCAACCTCGAGCTCGACGTCCTGATCCGGGACATGGGTCAACGCGCCCGTACCGCAGCGACGGCCCTGGCCGAGACGACGGCGGCGCAGCGGTCGGCCGGCCTGACGGCCATGGCCGAATCCTTGAGGGCGGCGGAGGGCGGCATCCTGGCCGCCAATGGCCGCGATGTTGAGCGGGCGCGGGCCAACGGCCTGAGCGAGGCCCTGATCGATCGCCTGGCCCTGACCCCTGCGCGGGTCGCCGCCATGGCGGAGGCCGTAGGCGAGGTGGCGGCCTTTCCCGATCCGCTGGGCGTGGAGACGGCGCGCTGGACCCGTCCGAACGGCCTCGACATCGCCCGGGTCCGAACCCCGCTGGGCGTTCTGGCGATCATCTATGAGAGCCGCCCCAATGTGACGGCCGATGCGGCGGCCCTGTGCCTGAGGTCGGGCAACGTCGCCTTGCTGCGCTGCGGCTCGGACTGCCTCGAGAGTTCCCGGGCTATCCATGCAGCCATGGTCGCGGGCCTGGCGAAGGCGGGGCTGCCCGTCGATGCGGTGCAGCTTGTGCCCACACGCGACCGGGCGGCGGTCGGCCTGTTGCTGGGCGGATTGGAGGGGACGATCGATCTGGTCGTGCCGCGCGGCGGCAAGAGCCTGGTCGCCCGGGTTCAGGCTGAAGCGCGGGTGCCGACGCTGAGTCACCTGGAGGGGCTGAACCATACCTATCTGCATGCCGCCGCCGATCCGGACATGGCGCGTGAGATCGTGGTCAACGCCAAGCTGCGCCGCGTGTCCGTATGCGGCGCGACGGAAACCCTGCTGGTCGATGCGGCGTCGGCCGAGCGCCTTCTGCCTCCCGTGGCCGAAGCCCTGATCGCGGGCGGCTGCGAACTGCGCGGGGACGAGAGTGCGCGCGACCTGGTCCCGGCCATGGTCGCGGCGGGCGAGGACGACTGGTCGACGGAATACCTCGCGCCCGTCCTGTCGGTGCGGATCGTGGATGGAATGGAGGCGGCGATCGCCCACATCCGCCGCTACGGCTCAGGTCACACCGAGGCCATCGTCACCGAGGACGCCGAGGCGGCGACACGGTTCCTGAACGCCGTGGACAGCGCTATCGTCGTCTGGAACGCTTCGACCCAGTTCGCCGACGGCGGCGAGTTCGGCTTCGGGGGCGAGATCGGCATCTCGACCGGCAGGCTGCATGCCCGAGGTCCGGTGGGCGCCGAACAGCTGACCAGCTACAAATATGTGGTGCGCGGCGCGGGGCAGACCCGGCCGTGGACCAGGCCGCCTCAGGCCGCGTTGGCGGCCGTTTTCTTCAGCTTGTCCTGATGCGCCTTCATGCCCTGGGCGATCAGTTCGGCGGCCTCGCCGGCGTCGCCCCAGCCCTTGACGGTGACCGACTTGCCCTTCTCCAGATCCTTGTAGCGAGTGAAGAAGTGTTCGATCTGCTCGATCAGGATGACGGGCAGCTGACGATAGCTGGCGATCTCGGTGTAGTAGGGGTTCAGTTTGTCGACCGGCACGGCCAGGATCTTTTCGTCGCCGCCGGCCTCATCGACCATTTTCAGCACCCCGATCGGGCGCGAGCGGATCACGCAACCCGGCACCACCGGCGTCGGATTGAGCACGATCACGTCGCAGGGATCGCCGTCGTCGGACAAGGTGTGGGGGATGAAGCCGTAGTTGCCCGGGTAGTACATCGCCGTATGCAGGAAGCGATCGACGAACAGGGCGCCGGAGGCCTTGTCCATCTCATATTTCACCGGCAGGCCGCCCTGCGGAATTTCCACGATGACGTTGACGTCCCAGGGGGCGTTGGGGCCGACCGGAATGGCGTCGAGGTTCATGACGGGCTCGTATTGTGCAGCTGCGAAACAGTTTGGGCCGTCCAATAGGCCCATGGGCGGTGTCTGGGCAAGCGTCGATGGATTATAGGGGGTATCGACCATGGTCCGGACCCCGCCGGGCCGGACGTGAGATCGCATCATGACGGCCTTCGACTGGGCGGCGCTCGCCCTCTTCATCCTGTGCTGGCTGGGCTATGACCCGCTTCTGAAGCTCATCTCGCACCGGTTCGGAGCGCTGAACAATGACATGCTGGCCGTTCGTCACGCCTGGATGCGGGCGATGGCGACGCGCGAGATCAAGCTGCTGGACAGTCAGTTGCTGGGTCATTCCATCAATTCCGGGTCCTTTTTCGCGTCATCGAATCTGCTGCTGATTGCGGCGGTCGGCGGCGTGCTGTTCGGAGGCGAGACCGCGCTGAGAAGCTTCGCCTCCGTCGGCGCCGAACCGGTGCCGGTTCCGGTGCTGGAGGCGAAACTGGCCCTGGTCGTGGCCTGTCTCGCGCGCGGCCTGCTCGATTTCATCTGGTCGATACGTCAGATGAACTACGCCCTGGCTTTGATCGGCGCGTCCGAACGTCTGGAAGATCCGGATCGCCTGGCTGCCTTCGCCAAGGCGACCTCCGATGTACTGAACCCGGCGCTGGCCGCCTTCAGCCAGGGGGTTCGGGGCTATTATTTCGCTCTGGCGGCGGGGGCCTGGCTGTTCGGGCCGGGCTGGTTGACCGCCGCGGTGCTGTCATCCTTCGCGCTCATGGTCTGGCGCCAGGTCGGGTCGCCGGCGGCGCGAGCGATCCGATCAGCTCATCGCCTTCTGGAGCCGCCGACCGAGCGCTGATCCGCAACCTGAACGGCGGTCGGTCCATTTCGCAGGTGCGACATACCGCCCAACGCCTCGGACGGGAAATCTTGATGAAACCGGTTCCAATCATCACAATCTGGCTGAAAGTGCGTAACAAGGCGTGATGCAGGGGTCCAACTCTCCGCTTGACCCATTGTGCGTTGCAACCTAGATTGACCTTCGACGCCTCCGGGCGTCTTGCCCTTCCTGGGCGTTTCCTCCCTATAGACTTTCATGCCGCGCCTCCGGGCGCGGCTTTTTTCTGCGCAGAGCGGTTGTCAGCCGAACTCGGCGACCATTAGGGCCATGGCGCGGGCAACGACGCTTCGGCATCGGACGAATCCCGGAGAGAGAGTCCGCGAGGCCTCGTCGAGATAGAGCGCGCGGTTCAATTCGATCTGCACCGCCTGAAACCCCTCGGACGGCCGTCCCCAGACCTGGGTCGTGTAACCACCGGCATAGGGACGATTCATGGCCACCGTCCACCCCGCCTGCTCGAACACCGACTTCAGCTTTCGCGTCACCCGCGCCTCGCATGCGGCGCCGTGGCGGTTACCCAGGACCACGTCCGGGCCGCCTCGAGATCCGGCCGCATCTGACGGCATGGAATGCCAATCGACCAGGAGGGCGCGACCGTGTGAATCACGCGCTTGACGCATCAGGTCGCTCAGTGCGTTGTGATAGGGTGCGTGAACCGCCGTGAGCCGCGCCCGAACCTCTGCCAGAGGCACGGTGCGGTCATAGAGGTCGCGGCCGTCGCCCGATCGTCGCGCGACGACGCCGTAGCCGGATGCGACACGCGCCCCCGCGGCGCCGGTGGGAAGCAGATGGGCGGGGATGTCGGGCGTCAGGACAGGGTCGAGCTCCGTCGCCGACCGGTTGAGATCGACATAGGCGCGACTGACCAGCGCGCAGATCAGGGGAACGCCATGGTCCGGCGCCGTGTCCAGCAGCAGGTCCACGGCCGTGTCCTCCGCGCTGCGCACGTCGCGTTGGTCCAGGCCCGGCGCCGGACGCATGTCGACCGGAAGACGCTGACCGGAATGAGGCGAGGCGAAGACGAGCGGACCCGCACGGCCGTTCGGCAGGCGAATTTCGAATGTCGCAGCCGAGGCGGATTGGGCATCCATCTCTGGCCCATAGCGTTTTTGTCGGCCTGTCCACAGTCGGGGGCAGGCGTTTTTCATGGCCGATTTACCGTTTCGGACCTAGCGTGCGGTCGGAGTTAACGGGGGAAGCCGACATGGCGCGCATTCTGCTGGCTGAAGACGATGCGTCGTTGCGCGGGTTCCTGACGCGGGCGCTGGAAAAGGCTGGCCATCAGGTGGTCGACTGCGAAAACGGCGACGACGCAATCGATGCGCTGGAGCACGGGCCATACGACCTGCTGCTGACCGACATCGTCATGCCGGGCGCCGACGGCATCGAGGTGGCGCGCGTCGCCGCCGCGCGCATTCCCGGTCTGCGCATCATGTTCATCACCGGCTTCGCCGCCGTGGCTCTGTCGGCGGCGCAGGCGTCACCCCAGGCCAAGGTGTTGTCCAAGCCGGTCCACCTGCGCGACCTGGTCAACGAAGTCGATCGGATGATCGCCGCCTGAAGACCCGTCAGGGCCGCAGGCGCGAGGGCAGCGCCGCAAGGTCCTCTTCCGTCAGACGGCGGGAGATGTATGCGCTGCATGGCGCCGCCGGTGACGGGCTGCGGGCGATCACCTCGGCCCGATCGCCGACGCAAAGCGACGAAGATCCCCGCGTTGGAACGACGGCGAGTTGCATCGAGTCATCGACGTCGAGACAGGCTCCGGCCAGCTGCAATTCATAGACGGAGCTGACGCCTGCGCGGACGAAGACGCGCGTGGCGTCGGCTCGGAAGTTGGTGATCTGCATCGGCAGGAAGCACCGACGTTCGGCGCGATCTCCGGACCTGATCGTCGGATTTGGCGCACAGGCGACGACGAGGGCGGCCAGGGCGGTTGACGCAAGGATGGGCGAGATGCGGCGCATTGTGACTCTCCGACTGTCCCCCTGTCCGGAAGCTAGGCCCAAGGATGACCGGACACAATCCGAGCGGCCGCCTCAGAATCGATCGGGTCGGAGCCGTCGGGCGACAGGACGCGGCAGGGGCGGCGGAGCGCCGGCGATTGTGGCGGCCAACTGCTGGCCGAGCAGCGGAGCCAGGGCGTGCCCCCGCGATCCCAGACCGCGCAGCACATAGAGGCCGTCACGCCCGGGAAGCGCGCCGCAGACGGGCAGTCGGTCCGGCGTTGTGGCGCGAATCGCGGCCCGGCCCGTCGAGGCGTGATCGTGAAGGGAACCGGCCAGGCGGGGCAGCCGAGCGGCGAGTGTGGCCCGGTTGCGGAGGCTGTCTTCGGGTCGTATCTCGGCCGATGTGTCGTCGCGATCGTGGGTCGCGCCGAACAGCAGGCCATCTGGAAATGCCGCCAGATAGCCGCCCCAGGCCGCCGCACGCAGGGGGGCGACTGTGACGTCGTCTGTCTGCACCCAATCGGCCTGACCTCGCACCGGTCGCAGCGGAAGTTCTGGAGCCAGCTCGGCCAGACCCCATCCCGTCGCCTGGATGACGGCGTCCGCTTCGGCGACTTCCAGACCATCCTCATCGATCAGGCGCCAGCGACCCGCCTCGGTTCCGATGAGGTTCGCGACACGGGCGCGGCGCAACTCGATCCCCTCCAGAAGTCCGGCCAGCGCCGTCGGAGGCGCGACGACGAAGGCGTCCGTCATCGCCAGGCCGCCGACGTCCACCGTCTCGCCGAGCCGTTCCGACGCCTGGGCCGCATCAAGCCGGAGCATATGGCCAGGCGCCCAGATGGGCTGCTCGGCGAGGCGGTCGAAGCGGACGGCGTCGCGCGCCGTCTGCTCCAGTTGGACCACGCCTTCCGACAGGATCGCGCCCGGGATGCGGCCGTAGACCGCCTTCGCCGCAGCCAGCGCCTGGGCGAAAAGCCCTGCCAACTGCGTATCGCCGACATCCAGGCGCGGCGTCACCAGGCCCGCGGGAAATCCGGACGCGCCGGCGCCCGGTCCTTGCATTTCGATCACCACCGGCGTCAGCCCGAGATCGACCAGCGCGCGCGCCGTCGAGGCGCCTGCGATCCCGGCGCCGATCACCGCCACACAAGGTCGCGGTTCAGGCGCAGACCGATCGGCCCCGATCAATCTTGCTTCCAGCCGTTCTCGTTTGCGGCCGTAGCCCGGCTTCTTCTCGACGACGAAACCGCGATCCGCCAGGCCGCGCCGCACGGCGCCCGCGACGGTGAAGGTCGCCAGACGAGCGCCCGGCGCAGACCTCGCCGCGACGCCGTCCAGTACGGCGTCTGACCACATTTCGGGGTTCAGAGCCGGAGAGAAGCCGTCCAGAAACCAGGCGTCGGCGCGTCCGTCCCAGACGTCCAGCGCCCAGGCAGCATCACCGACCGCCACGTCCAGGGTCGCATCCAACCCGCGAAGATCGATCCGGTGAAACCCCGGCGTCCAGGCTTCGGGCCAGGCGTCGAGGAAGAGGCGCGTCAAATCCGCCAGATCAGGCCAGGCCGCCAGGGCCCGCGCAGCCTCGGCGGCGGTCATCGGATAGGCTTCGATGGAAAACAGGTGAAGTCGGCCGCCGTTCGGCCGTTTCCGTCGCCAGAGGTCGAGAAGCGCCAGTTGGTTCAGGCCGGTTCCAAGGCCGAGTTCGCCGACGACGAAACGGTCGCATCCGGCCCACGCATCCGGCAATCCGCAGCCTTCGAGGAAGACCGCGCGCGTCTCGGCAAGACCGTCCTCGCGCGAGAAATAGACATCGCCGAATCGGCTGGAGCGCGGAGCGCCGTCGTCGGCCCATTCGAGGACGGCGCGGGGGCGGTCGGCCGTATCTTCAGGCGGCGGGGTGATCATCTCCCGCCTCCTACAGGCAGGCGTCTGACGCAGAAAGGGGCCGCCTCGCGGCGACCCCCTCCGTCCGATCGTTTGCGGCGATCAGTGCTTGGCGGCGGGCTCAGCGGCCGGCGTGGTCGCCGCGCCGGCGGCGGCGGCGGTCGCGTCTGCGGCCTTTTCGGTGGCCATGGCGGCGTTGGAGGCGGCTTCGCCCGCAGCAGCGGCGGCCTCGGTGGCGGCGGCGTCAGCGGTGGCGGCGGCGTCCTGCGCCGTTTCAGCGGCCGCTGTCGCGGTGTCGGCGGCCTTTTCTTCCGTGGCGGGAGTGCAGGCGGCCATGGCCAGGGCGGCGGTGGCGACGGCCGAAGCGGCCAGCAGATGGCGGATGGTCATGTTGAGCTTCCTTCCTATGCTGCGGACTCTCGTGGTCCGCTCGCACAGGTAACGGGATCGTGAGCGTGATGGCAAGACGGCATCTGCGCCATCCGGCTCAACGCGATCGGGACGGCGTCGAAGTCTCTCCGGCGACGCCGATGGCCTCCGCCGCCTCGCTGCCCGGAGGCGGCAGGTCTTCGGGCGGGATCGACGCCGCCTCGGCTTCCAGAGCATCGTCGGCGGGGCGCGCCTCGCAGGCCGAGAGGCTGCCAGAGGCGACAATGCCCAGCGCCAAACCTGCGAGACGGACCCGGAGCGTCAGCGACGTGATCCTATTTGGGAGCGGGAGCGGTCGGGCCGCTCGAAGCGCCGGCTGGCGACAGGGTCGCCTTCGTCGCGGCGATGGTTTCCTGAGACGTCGGCGCGACGCCGGGCGCGCTGTTCAGGGCCGAGGTCGCCGCCGAACCGCTCGCCGCCAGGGTTTCGCTCTCGGCCTTGGCGGGTGCGGCGCGACGCGGCGCGGGGCTGGAAGCGGCCATCCCGTCGGTGGAAGCGGCGACGCGGGCGTCGGACGGCACCGCGTCGACGGGTGATTCGGAGGCGGGGCCGGCCTCGCCGTCAGCGGTTTCGGTCGAGGTGCGATTGCAGGCGGTGACACCAAGGGCGACGACGGCGAGGGTCGTCAGGGCCACGGTGCGGGCGTTGCGGACGTTCATGAGACGGCTCCTTTTCAGACTTCGCCGTATCCAACGATCCGACGTCGATCCGTGTTCCGTAAGACGGATCACTCGGCCGGAGCGGCGGCCAACGCCTCTTCCATCTCGCTGAACGAGGGCTGGGCCGTCGAAGGAATGTCGCCGCGGCCGATCTCGACCGAAATCTGGGCGGCGTTGCCGTGCAGGTGGGCGACCAGCACCGACTGGATGATCTTGTAGAAGGCGGCGTCGCCGTTGAGGATTCCGGTCAGGCGCGCGGCCAGCGGGCCGACCATGCCATAGGCCAGGAACACGCCCAGGAAGGTGCCGACCAGGGCGCCCCCGATCATCCCGCCCAGAACTTCCGGCGGTTCGGTGATGGCGGCCATGGTCTTGATGACGCCTAGCACGGCCGCGACGATGCCCAGGGCCGGCAGGGCGTCGGCCATGTTCTGCAGGGCGTGGGCGGGATCCAGCGCCTCGTGATGGTGTTTCTCCAGCTGCTTCTCCATGGCGTCCTCGATCTGGTGAGGATCCTCCAGGTTCATCGTCATCATCCGCAGGGTGTCGCAGATAAAGTCGGTGGCGAAGTGGTCCTTCATGATCTTCGGGTATTTCTGGAAGATCGAGGATTCGCCCGGCTTTTCGATATGGCTTTCCAAGGCGATCACGCCCTTGGACTTCATCGTCTTGGTCAGCTGGAACAGCAGGGACAGAAGGTCCTTGTAATCCTGCTTCTTCCACTTCGGACCGGCGAAGACGCGGCCGAAGCCGGCCATGAGCCCCTTCAGGGTGGAGGGCGAGTTGGAGATCAGGGTTGCGGCGATGGCCGCACCGCCGATCATCATCATCTCATAGGGCAGGGAGTGAAGGATCACCCCCATCTTGCCGCCGGCGATGGTGTAGCCGCCGAACACCATGGCGAACAGGACGACGAGGCCGATGATCTGGAACATGGGAGGTCCGGTCGGGCGAAAGAGACCGGCGCACCGTGAACATTAATGCTTAAGGCCGCGTTGCCGCGCGGCGCTAAAGCCGCAGGTCGCCGGCCTCGATCTGGGCATGGATCGCCGGGGTCAGCTTCTGATAGCCGTTGCGGCCGCCCCGCACGTAGAGCGGCCCATCGACCCGGGCCGGATCGAAGCCCTCGGAGACAAGATCCACCTTGCGGTATTTGAAGGTGCCTGTGGTCTCGAGCGTCTTGGCGATCCGCACGAAGACGGGCCGCGCATAGGCCGGCAGTTGCGCCTCGGCCCAGTCGTGGAAAGCCTTGGCCTGGAACTTTCCGTCGACCACCAGGGTGACCATGCCGGCCTTGCCGTCGGCGTGGGGCACCGGCACCCCATAGGCGATGACTTCGGTCACGCCCGGCGCGTCCGTCAGCCGCTGCTCGACTTCGGACGTCGACACGTTCTCCGCCTTCCAGCGGAAGGTGTCGCCGACCCGGTCGATGAAATAGAGATAGCCCTCGCGATCCTGGCGCATCAGGTCGCCGGTCCGGAAGAAGCGGTCGCCGCGCGCAAAGACGTCGGTCAGCACTTTCTTCTCGGTCGCCGCCTTGTCGGCGTAGCCCGAAAAGTCATGCTTGGGATCGTTGGAGATGACGCCGACGGCCTCGCCGATCTCGCCCGGGGCGCATTCCTGACAAAGGCCGTTCGGACCCCGGATCGGCTCATTGGTGTCGATGTCGAAGCGCACGAGGCGAAGGTTGATCCGCTTCTTGAGCCACTTCGGCACTCGCCCGATGGCGCCCTGCTTGCCGTCGAAATTGAACAGGGAGACGTTGCCCTCGGTCGAGCCGTAAAATTCCAGGATCTGAGGAATCTTGTAGCGGGACTGGAAGTCCGGCCAGACGTCGGGGCGCAGGCCGTTGCCGAAGGCGAGGCGCAGCTTGTTCTTGCCGTCGTCCTCGGTCGGCGGGGTATTGACCAGATATCGGCACAGTTCGCCGATGTAGACGAACATGGTCGCGCCGCTGTCGCGCACGTCGCGCGCGAAGGTCGAGGCGGAAAACCGTTTGCGCACGATCAGGCGGGCGCCGTTCAGCAGGGCGGCGCCGACGCCCACCAGGCCGCCGGTCGAATGGTACAGCGGCAGGCAGTCATAGATCCGATCCTCAGGAGTCGACCGGGTGCAGCCGGCGAACGCCCGCATATAGGTCCGTGCGCGCATGTGGTGGACCCGTGCCGCCTTGGGCAGGCCGGTGGTGCCGGACGTGTAGATGTAGATGCAGGTGTCGCGGTTGGTCAGGCCAGCGCGGGCGGATTTCGGCGGCCGCACGGACGATCCGCTGCGCACGGCGTTGTCCAGGTTGCGGCGCTCGCTGGTCTCCTCCGTGGGCTTCAGCCCGAGAACCCACAACATCAGGGTGCGTTGGGCAAACGGGCGGGCGTCCTCGGCCTGGCGCCAGCAATCCTCGTCGGTGACCACCTGGGCGACATTGACGATGTTCAGGCAGTGAGCCAGGGCGGCGCCGGTCAGATTGGTGTTGATCAGGGCGGTGGGCACCCCGACCTTGGAGAAGCCCATCCAGGCGGCGAGATAGTCGGCCCGATTGCACATCAGCAGGCCAACCACGTCGGAGCGCCGCAAATTGCGGCTGCGCGCCCAGTGGGCGTAGCGGTTGGCCAGGGCGTCGAGTTCGCGATAGGTCAGCCGGCGATGTTCGTCCTCGACGGCGATATTGTCGCCGAACCGATCGACCGCTTCCTCGAAGTCGTCACACAGCAGGACATCGCTATCGGCGGTGATCGGCTTGATGCGGTCGAGGAGACGCCGCAGGCTGCCGAGGAAGCGAAGATCGCGACGGATATTCGCTACGAGGCCCATGACCGGTATCGCTCCCTTGCGTGATGCGGCTGCGCCTTCGTTGATGGCGACCGGCGCCGTCGGGGTCAACCGGAGCAGAGGAGGCGGTGTCGTTTCCGGCCCCGGCCGTGGCCTCCATGCCCCGGCGCCGTCACGTCAACTGCAGAGTGATCAGGTTCGGTCGGCTTGCGAACGATCCGCGCCGCGCGTCTAATGCCGGCGGCCGGCAGGGGATGGATACGGCCTGAGGGGATGATCATGCGAAACGCTCTTACCGCCGCAATTCTGGCCCTGACGGGTCTGGGCCTGTCGGCTCCGGGTCTGGCCCAGGATTTCGACGCCGATCCGACCTACGGCGAGTTTCACCTGTCGCCGGGCTTTGATCCGGATCCCGGCATGCTGAGCCTGATGGCCGGCGGCGACGTCGATGCGGCGTCCAAGTTCGAGGATTGTCAGGGCTATGTCAGCGCCGCGCCCGATGTGCGACTGTTCTGGGAAGGCGAAAGCCAGAGCGGGCTGACGATCAAGATATCGGCCATCTCCAACGCCGACACGACCCTGATCGTGAACGGGCCGGACGGAAGCTGGTATTGCGATGACGATTCCGGCGAGGACTCCAATCCGTCGGTCGAGCTCTCGCCCGTCGCCGGCCGTTATGAGATCTGGGTCGGCACCTACTCCAGCGGCGAAATCAAGAAGGCGGTGCTGGGCGTCTCGGAAGTGTCCAGCTTCTGAGACCACAAGCGACACAGCGATGACTTTTTGACGACTTCAAGGTCAAGCTCGCTAGATTGTGGCGGACTTGGTGTTTCTTGGCGGCCATTGACCCCTCGCGGAACCTGAATGGGCGATCGCAGTTCTTTTCCCGAATGTTCAGGAGGAACGCCATGTCCATGACCTATACTGACAATACCGCTTCGAACCTTGGACGCGAGTCTCGTCCTTTGATGGCTGCGGGCGTTGCGCGCACGCCGGAGGTCGAAGAGCCGATCGTGCCCAGCTATCTGCGACGCACCGCGCGCCCGCAGAAGAAGATGCGCAGCTGGATGATCCTGGCGCCGATCGGCGGTCTGGTGCTGCTGGGCGGAGCCGCGGTGATGCTGTTCAATCCCGGTGAGGAACCTGCCGCGCCGCTGGCCGAACCGGCTCCCGTCCCGGCGCCTGCCGCTGTCGAACCGACTCTGACCTCTCCCTCTCCCTCGGCGCTTGAGGCGTCGGCCGGAGCGCCGGTGGTCATCGCCGAGCCCGCGCCTGCGCCGGTCGCAACGCCTCCGGTGGCTCGCACGGCGTCGGCGCCAGCTTCGCGTCGACAGGCTTCGTCTCAGACGCCGCGAACCGCCGCCAGCACGCCAGCTTCTGAGGCGGTCGAGCCGACAGGTCCGAGGCCTTACACCCCTAACCCCAGCACCCAGGCGCTGAACACCGCGCCGGCTTCGAGGGCTACGGTCACGCCCCCTTTGACTTCGGCGCCCGCGATCGCCACGCGGCCTCTGACTCCGCCCCAGGGCTGATTCAGATTGATCTGAACAGACGCCGTCTCGATCGCGACGATCGGGACGGCGTCTTCGCGTTCGGCGTCAGGCCGCTGCGGCCGTCTCAATATCGACCGGCGTGTCCGGGCGACGCACCGGGACGACGAAGCTGACCGTCGTGCCCTGGCCGGGTTCGCTTTCGATGTTCATCACGCCATGATGGAGTTCGATCAGGGATTTGGTCAGGGCCAGCCCCAGCCCGGTTCCCTGGGTCGTCTTGGAATGCTGGCCCTCGATCTGTTCGAAGGGCCTGGCCAGTCGGTCGAGATCTTTTTCGGCGATGCCGATCCCGGTGTCTGAGACCCAGATCTTCTGCAGACCGTCGCCCTCGGCCGCCACCCCGACCGTGATCGCGCCCCCTTCAGGGGTGAACTTCACGGCGTTGGAGATCAGGTTCAGCATCACCTGCTTCAGGCCGCGATGGTCGGCGTCCACATCCTCCAGCTCGGCGGCGTCGACCACCAGGCTCAATCCCGCCTCGTCGGCCTTGCCGCGCATCAGCCGCGCCGCGTCGGTGCAGACCTCCTTCAGCGACACCTTTTCGTAGTGCAGCGTCATCTTGCCGGCCTCGATCTTGGCCATGTCGAGGATGTCGTTGATGAGGCTCAGCAGATGCTGGCCCGACTTCAGAATGTCCTGAGCGTACCCCTTGTAGCGCGGGTCGCCGACCGGGCCGAACATCTCTCCGGCCATGATCTCCGAGAAGCCGTTGATGGCGTTCAGCGGGGTGCGCAGTTCATGGCTCATATTGGCCAGGAACTCTGATTTCGCCTGGTTGGCCGCCTCGGCGCGGGTCATGGCCACTTCGTACTTCCGGGCCAGCAGGCTGAGCTCGGCCTGGCTGGTCTCCAGCTTGGCCACCATGGCGCGCAGGGTGTCGGCGGCCTGGCGGGTCTGGGCCTCCTGACGCTTGATCAGGGTCATGTCGGCGGCAGTTACCACCGTACCGCCGTCCGAGGTGAACCGCTCGGAAATCATCAGCCAGCGGCCGTCGTTCAGCTCCAGCTCCCGAACCCCGGCGGTGGCGGAGGGATGATCCGCCCGGATGGCCAGGGCGGCGATGCGGTTGAGCTCGTCCTTGGCCGCTCCACGCCGCACGGCCTCCGGCCCCAGGCCGAAGGCGTCTGCGAAGGCCTGGTTCGACAGGATCAGCCGCCCGCCCTTGTCGAACAGGGCGAAGGCGTCCGACACGCTTTCGATGCCGTCACGCAGCCGGCTTTCGGCTGACTGGGCCTGGGCCTTGGCGCGACGGGCCTCGGTGATGTCCAGGGCGACGCCCATCAGCTGGGCGTAGCCATGCTCGTCGCGGGCGCCTCGCGCCCGGCCGCGCGCGTCGATCCAACGCGCGCCGCCTTCGGGCGAGGCGACCGGAAAGACGTTCTCGAACACCCCGAAGGCGGCGGACTGGCGCAGGGCGTGCTCGAAGGCCTCGCGATAGCGAGGATGGATGCGGCCCAGGACCGTCTCGGCGGGGACGACGCCGCCCTGGGGCAAGCCGAGAAGGGCCGCCATATAGTCGGACAGGGTGACCTCTTCGGCCTCGAGGTCCCATTCCCACACGCCGCAACGCGCCGCCTCCACCGCCACCTGAAAGCGATGCTCCGTTTCGGCCCAGTTGCGGCGGGCGCGCGACTGACGCCACTGCTGGGCGCCGATGAGGGCGATGACCAGCAGCGCAAGTCCCGCTGGAATGGCCAGGACCCAGAGGTCGGACAGAAGCCCGGCTCCGCGCGTCGGCGTGGGCCGCCAGGCGACGGCGACCAGCCCCCCGTCCGCAACCGATGCGACCGAGACCTGAACCGCGTCGCCGCCCTGGGTCGGCGTCACCGTTCTGACCTGACCCGGCGCTTCGGTCGCGGCGGCGAGGACGTCGTGCGACAGGCCCGGCGCGGCGGCGTCGCCGGCCCGCCCTGCGGCGCTGGAAACGAAGACGCCGGACGTCAGCCCGGCGACCGGCGCGATCGGGAGGCGCGCCTCGAGACGGCGGTCGCCGACGAGACGCGTCAGGATCACCGCGTCGCCCTGCGCGCGCAGGTCCGCATCGTCCCCCGACACGCCGAAGGCGTCGGCCGCAGCGCCGGAGGCGGCGACGACGGCGCCTTCGGGGTCACGCACTGCGGCGGCGAGGCCTGGCGCCGTGCGTCGGGCGGTCTCAAGGGCGTCCAGCGGCCGATCGGGCGCGCGGGTCAGGGCCGTGGCGGCGGCGTCCAGTCCGGCCCTCGCCAGGGCGATGCGGCTGTCCAGAGAGGCGGCGAGCCACTGGGCGTCACGGCTCAGGGCAGTGGTCTGGGCGGCGGCGACGTCGCGGGCCGGCCGCGCCTGCTGCCGGGCGACCAGCAGCACATAGGCGGCGACGCCCAGGACGACGCATAAAAGGCCCAGACGCAGACCGAGCGAACGCCGCGACGGCCCCGCATCGGACGCCCGTCGGCCCTTGCCCTGACTGCGGCGCTCACTGCTCCGCAAGTCGCCCTCCCGACGATTCGTCAATTCAGGGTGAATCTAGGCTGCGTCGCGGAATCCTGTCGAGAGTCCGACCGTGACGGATTTCAGGCGGCGGCGGACCGAGTCCCCTTCGCCACACCCTCGCGCCGGGTCTTCTCGCGCGCCCGGCGGGCGACGGCGGATTCGTCGGGCGGGGTGACCAGCACCTCGGTGACCGCGCGCACCGTCTCGCGGCCGCGCGCGGCGAGGTCGGCCAGGTCATGCGACAGCGCATCTGGCTCCGCCTCGGCGATTTCGGTCAGGCGCTGCACCAGGGTCATCAGCTCGGGCGCTGCGGCGATCAGCCGGGCCTGGAACTCAATCCGCTCGGGGCTGCGGTCATACTCCGCGCCGGGCACGCGCCAGCCGCCCCAGTCGGCGGTGTCGGTGACGACGACCGGATAGGTGCCGGGAATGGGGTGATGCGGCGCGTCCTCGGCGGCCTGCCACTTGTTGCGGGCGCGCAGCAGTCGCCACTGGCCCATGTTGGAGGCCGAGGCGTCCTCCGCCGCACACATCAGCTCGCCCGCCGTGAAGTCTCGGCCCAGGCCGACATCGTAGGTGACCTTGACCGGTTCGTCGAAGCCCTTGGCCCAGACGGCGTTGATCTTCTCGACCTGGGTCCAGGCGCCGACGCTCTCGACCCAGACCTTCTGTCCCTTCTGGAACTGCGCGCGCGCCATGGCGGCTCCTCTTCAGCGGACGAGCTTAATGCCACGGCAGGGTTAGAACCCGGTGTCCGGACACGGTGAATGCGGCCTTCACCACGCCGGACCTCGGCGCGCCCACTGGCGGCGCCGCGAGCGGGCCTCTATGGCGAGGCTGGAGATCGGGAGACAGATGATGACGACGGCGGCGAACGAGGCGAGGACGGTGCTGGACCGGCTGGGAGTTCCGGCCTCGGCCTGGACGGACGGCGCGGGCCTGATCGCCCGTTCGCCGATCGACGGAACCTCGGCGGGAACGGTGGCCGAGGTCGGTCGTGAGGCCGCAGACACGGCGGCCCGGAGAGCGGCGGCCGCCTTTTCGGCGTGGCGCAGGCTGCCGGCTCCGCGCCGCGGCGAGCTGGTCCGCCTGCTGGGCGAGGAGTTGCGCGCCGCCAAGGACGACCTGGCCCGGCTGGTGACGCTGGAGGCCGGCAAGATCGTCTCCGAAGGTCTGGGCGAGGTGCAGGAGATGATCGACATCTGCGACTTCGCCGTGGGCCTGTCGCGCCAGATCGGCGGCCTGACCCTGCCGTCGGAACGTCCCGGCCACCACATGCGCGAGGCCTGGCAACCCCTTGGGCCGGTCGCCGTCATCACCGCCTTCAACTTCCCGGTCGCCGTCTGGGCCTGGAACGCCGCCCTGGCCCTGATCTGCGGCGATCCGGTGATCTGGAAGCCCTCGGAGAAGACGCCCCTGACGGCGCTGGGCGTCCAGGCGGTTTTCGACCGCGCCGCCGCCCGGTTCGGCCCCGACGCCCCCGACGGCCTGGCCCAGCTGCTGATCGGCGGGCGCGAGGTCGGGGAGGCCCTGGCCACCGACCCGCGCATACCCCTGGTCTCGGCCACAGGCTCCACCCGGATGGGACGTGAGGTGTCGACCGTCGTGGCCGGGCGGCTGGGACGCAGCCTGCTGGAGCTGGGCGGCAACAACGCCATGATCGTGACGCCCTCGGCCGACCTGGACATGGCGGTCAGGGCCATCGCCTTCTCCGCCGTCGGCACGGCGGGGCAACGCTGCACCACCCTGCGCCGCCTGCTGGTGCACGAGGATGTGGCCGAGGCGCTGATCGGGCGATTGGCGACGGCCTATGCGACCCTGCCGATCGGCGACCCGCGCGACGCGGGCGTTCTGGTCGGGCCGCTGATCGACGCGGCGGCCGGTACGGCCTTCGATCGCGCCCTGGAACAGGCCGTCGCGCAGGGCGGAGAGGTCGTGGTCGGCGGCGGTCGCGCCGACCTGAAGGCCGAGGGGGTCTATGTGAAGCCCGCCATCGTCCGCATGCCGGCCCAGACCGAGGCCGTCATGACCGAGACCTTCGCCCCCCTCCTCTACGTCCTGACCTGGCGCGACTTCGACCAGGCGGTCGAGATGCAGAACGCGGCGCCCCAGGGGCTGAGCTCCTGCGTCTTCACCGACAGCGTGCGTCAGGCGGAGCAGTTCCTGTCGGCCTGGGGCTCGGACTGCGGCATCGCCAACGTCAACATCGGCCCCTCGGGCGCCGAAATCGGCGGCGCCTTCGGCGGGGAGAAGGAGACCGGCGGCGGCCGCGAATCCGGTTCCGACGCCTGGAAGGCCTATATGCGCCGCCAGACCCAGACGGTGAACTTCTCCCGCGACCTGCCGCTGGCCCAGGGGGTCCGGTTCGAGGTTTAGGGCAAGGCGCGTCCGGGCGCTCCTCCGATTCGCGGTCCGGTCGTCGGATCGCGTGCGATCCTTTTCCGGGCGGGGAGATTTGCCCCCTCCACCGCCCGCCGATCGCTGCGCGATCGGACCCCTCCACCGCCTTCGGCAGTCCCCCTCCCCATCTGTGATGGGGAGGATATGCGGTCCCCCTCCCCCATGCGGGGGAGGAGAAGACAAGCGTGGTCGGCTTCACGGCGGGGGCCTGAAGGGTGCGGGAGGGGCGGAGCGCCGGGCCTCGCCCGGTCTGTGGGGATAGAAGTACCGTTTTCGACGAAGGTCCGATGTCGGGCGAAATCTGAGACGGGGCCGAGGCCCCGCCCGATTTCGCCTGATGTCGCTCCGCGCGAGGCCTGGACGGGAGGAGCGACGGGGGGGCGCTGATTGGCGCCGGCGTCGAATAGCCCCCCGGCGGGCGGGTCGGCCGGCGCGGCCGATCCCCGGAACGGTCGGGATTTCAACTCCGACCCAGCCTCGGCTCCGAAAAGGTTCCCCTCCGCGGTCGAGGCGGCGAGGTCACCAGACCCCGCCCCCGCTGTCTCGCCTCCACCGCCCGCAGGTCGCCGGCCGACGGCCCTCCCGTGCGGTGAAGCAGGGGTATTATGGCGGAGATTTCACCTGCGCCCGGAAGAGGGCTGCATGTTTCGGGGAAAGGTGAGGGAAATCAGCGAATCCGGGCGTTGAAGTGTGATGGAAGGAACCCCTGTTCCGACACGTCTCCCTCTCCCGGTTGGGAGAGGGATTGAGCGCACGGCGGCGCAGCCGTCGTCCTGGCGCTCAAGGGTGAGGGGACGGACGGTGCAGTCGGCGTGAGCCGTGTCACGGACGGTGCGACGGCTGACGCCGACGTCGGGACCGTCCCCTCATCCGCCCCTGCGGGCCACCCGTCAGCGGATCGCATGCGATCCGCCTCCACCCAACCGGGAGAAGGGAGGGGGTGCGACCCTTTCCCGGTTGGGCATGATCGAGTCCGGGGGCGGCGGCGGGATGAAAGCGACGGTGCGGCGCTCCCGCCGCGCTCAAACGGGTCTATACTCAGCGCGCGTCGTCCCGCAGCCCGATCGGTCAGGCGGGTGTGAACGAAGGGAATCTCATGACATCCAGTCGCTACGCCCGCCTCCGTCGCGCCCTGACCGCCGCGTCCGGCCTCGTGGTTCTCGGCCTCTCACCGCAGGCCTTCGCTGCCGCAGAGTCGCCCGCGCAGACCGCCACGCGCTGGTCCTTGGCCATTCATGGCGGCGCCGGGACGATCGAGCGCGACCGCATGACCCCGGCCCAGGACGCCGCCTATCGCCAGGCGCTGGAGAAGGCGCTGGAGGCCGGATCGGCGGTGCTGGCCGGAGGCGGCTCGGCGCTGGACGCGGTGCAGGCGGCCGTGGAGATCATGGAGGACGATCCGCTGTTCAACGCCGGGCGCGGGGCGGTCTTCACCGCCGCCGGGCGCAACGAACTGGACGCCGCCGTCATGGACGGGAGCCATCGCGCCGCCGGCGCCGTGGCCGGCCTGACCACCACCCGCCACCCCATCGCCGCCGCCCGCGCCGTGATGGAGAAGTCGCCCCACGTCTTCCTGATCGGCCAGGGCGCCGAGACCTTTGCGGCCGAGCAGGGGCTGGAGCAGGTTGCGCCCGCCTTCTTCTTCACCGAGCGACGCTGGCAGGGACTGGTCGCGGGCCTGAGACAGAGAGGCCTGCCCGTCCCCGACCGGCCCGAGGGCGCCCCTCCCCCGCCCGTCGTTCCGATGGCGGATCATGACCCGTCCGCCCCGCCCCTGAACGAGAAGAAATTCGGCACGGTGGGCGCCGTCGCCCTGGACAGTCAGGGCCGGCTCGCCGCCGCCACCTCGACCGGCGGCATGAGCGCCAAACAGTGGGGCCGGGTCGGCGACGTGCCGGTGATCGGCGCCGGCACCTACGCCTCCAACGCCGACGGCTGCGCGGTGTCCGCCACCGGCGACGGCGAGTATTTCATCCGCGCGACCGTGGCGCGCGACATCTGCGCGCGGATGGCGGCATATGTCGCTCCCACGCCTGAGCAAGTGCGCGAGGCGGAGAGGGAAATCTGCGCCGAGCCCCATCCGATCTGCCAGGTTCGCCCGCGATCTCCTCAGGCCACGGCCGCTGAAGCCGAGATCGCCGATGCAGCAAATCTCGGCGGCACGGGCGGCGTGATCGTTATGGCCCTCGACGGACGCCCCGCCTTCGCCATGTCGACTTCCGGCATGTATCGTGGAGCGGTTTCCTCGGACCAACCCGAACCCCGTGTCGCCATCTACGCCGACGAGCCCGGCCTGTGAGCGCCCCCGACGAACTCACCGCCATGGCCGAGGAGGAGCTGGCCTCGGCCATCGCCCTGACCTGGCCGGAGATCAAGGCCGTCACGCCGTGGGGCGACAGTTTTGAAGGCTTCGCGCCCTCGGGCCGGACGGTCGAGGTGGAGCGTCGCTATCTGTGGGCGGTCGAGCCCGCCGGGGCCGTGGTGGTGGAGGTCGAGGTCCGTGACGCCGCGGCCCGCACCGGCGCCGAGGCCCGCGCGATCCTGGCCCCGCCCCGATAGGCCCGTCGCCCTGACCTGACGACGCTACGACCGTCCGTTTCGGGCCACGCCCGGACGGATTCGAGGAACCGCGTTCGGATTCATTATTGCCAAGGCGGCCGGGACCGCCATCATGCGCCGTCCGTCGTCGCGCGGGGGCCGCCCATGACCGCCTATCCGAGAGACTTCTATTCGCCGCCGGAGGCCGCCGGTTTTGCGCCGGAACCGCCGGGCGGGATCGAGCCCCTGACCCCCGGTTTCGAGGCCGGCGCCGGGCTGTGGCTGGTGCTGATCGTGCTCGCGATGGCCGCCCTGGGCTTCGCCGCCGGCTGGTTCGTCGGTCGGCGCCGGCGCGAGGCGGAAGCCGACCGGACGGCGGCGGACCTGCACGCCTCGGTGCTGAAGGCGGCCGACGCGGCCCTGGGCGCCCGCAGCCATGAACTGGTCGCCAGGGCCGAGGCCTTGAAGACGGTTCTCGACGACCGTCTGGGGCCGGTGCTGGCTCTCGGTTCGGGCCTGACCGGCCCGGTCGAGGCCCTGGCGGCGGCGCTGGCGTCCCGTTCCGCCCCTTCACACGGTCACGACCATGACGATCATGGCGACCACGGTCATGGTCATGGCCACGGCGGAGATCATGGGGCGAAGCCCGAGAGCGGCCACGCCCCGGCCACCGTCAATCAGGTCTTCGTCGGCGCGCCGGTGTCGGTCGCCGGGCATCATGGCGACCACGGCGGCGGCCATGGCCACGGGGGGGCGCACGGCAAGCTGTCGGGTCCGGAGCAGATCGAGGCCCTGAGCAAGGCCGTTCGCGCCTTCCACGACTACTGGAGCCAGTCCGGGCGCCGGATCGCCGAGCTTCGCGCCGCCCGTCGCGCCCTGGAGCGGCGCACCGGCCTGATCGCCGCCGCCACCCCCGCCGGAAGCGACGGCAAGCGCGTCTGGGACCGCTGACGCCCGACCGCCCTTGCCAGTTCGCCAAACCGGTCTAGACCTGTCGGGATGAAACTCGCCTCGCTCAAGCACGGCCGCGACGGCCGCCTCGTGGTCGTCTCGGACGACCTTCACTGGTTCACCGACGCCTTTCTGATCGCCCCGACGCTGCAGGCGGCGCTGGACGATTGGGAGCGGTGCGAGCCCCGCCTGCGCGCCCTGGCCGAAAGCCTGGAGCACGAGGCCGTGCCCCGCGGACGCTTCCACGAGCGCGAGGCCGCCGCCCCCCTGCCCCGCGCCTATCAATGGGCCGACGGCTCCGCCTATGTGAACCATGTCGAACTGGTGCGCCGGGCGCGCGGCGCCGAAATGCCGGCCAGCTTCTGGACCGATCCGCTGATGTACCAGGGCGGCTCAGACAGCTTCCTCGGGCCGCGCGACCCCATTCCGCTGGCCGACGAGGCCTGGGGCTGTGATCTGGAGGCCGAGATCGTCGTCGTCACCGGCGACGTGTCCCAGGGCGCCAAGCGGGAAGAGGCCCTGGCCGCGATCCGGCTGGTCGGTCTAGTCAACGACGTGTCGCTGCGCAACCTGATCCCCGGCGAACTGGCCAAGGGCTTCGGCTTCGTCCAGTCCAAGCCCGCCAGCGCCCTGTCGCCGGTCTTCGTCACCCCCGATGCGCTGGGCGACCGCTGGAAGGACGGCAAGCTGCACGGCGAACTGACGGTCCAGCTGAACGGGCAGGATTTCGGCAAGGCCGACGCCGGGGTCGACATGACCTTCGACTTCGGGACGCTGATCGCCCATCTGGCGAAGACCCGGTCGCTGGGCGCCGGCTCGATCATCGGTTCAGGCACCGTTTCGAACCGCGACGCCGACGGCGGCCCCGGCAAGCCGGTGGCCGAGGGCGGGCTGGGCTATTCCTGCATCGCCGAGGTGCGGACGGTCGAGACGATCCTGCGCGGCGCGGCGGAAACCCCCTTCCTGAAGACCGGCGACACGGTGCGGATCGAGATGCTGGACGAGAAACACCACTCGATCTTCGGGGCCATCGAACAGACGGTCGAAAAACTCTGACAGCGCCGCATCGGCCTCCGCTTCGGATGGCCGATTGTCTCGCCGGCAAAAGGCTCAGCGCCCGTCCGGATCCAGCGGTTGGGGCCGGGTCGTGACCGGGGCGTTGGGGTCGGTGGATTGCGGCCGAGCCGCCGTGGGCGGCGGGGACGTGGCCGGAGACGGGGTCGGGGCTTCGGCGGGCGGTTGAGCCGTCGAGACGTCCGGCGCGGGCGTGGCCGGGACCGGGGTCTCTGGGATCAAGGTCGTCGGGCGGACCGCGGGCGCGGGCGCGGGCGATGGCGCCGTCGACGATGACGGAGCTCGCCGGACCGGAGCCGGCGACGGGGCGGCTGCGGCGGGGCGAGGCGGGGTCGCGGCGGTCGGCGCCGAGGGCGTCGGGGCGCCGGTCGCCACTGGAGGTTCCGCCTCCGGGACGGGCGGGGCGGCCGTCGCCGGTTCTGAAGCCGTCATCGACGAAACGGTTTCCGCCGGCGCGACGTCCGCCGCCGTGTTCGGGAGGGGGGGCCGGTTCAGCACCCAGACCAGAACCCCGGCGGCCGCGACCAGGCCGACGCCGCCGGCGATCCACAGTAGGCCGGGCGATTTCCGACGCAACGCACGAACGCGGGTGGCGGGTTCGGCGATGACGGGCTGGGGGATGGCCGCAGACGGCGCGATCGAGACATCAGATGCGCCGGGGGGCGAGACTGCCGGGGCAGGTTTCGGCACGGGGCGCACCACCGCCGCCGACGTCGAAGGCGGCGAGGCCGACGGCGCGCCGACGACGGGCGAGGACGGCGCGCTTTCGGGCCGTTTCTGCGGCACGAGCGAATTGTTGAAGAAGCCGCCGGGGATCACGCCCGGTCGGGTCGCGCTAGCGGTCTGGGTCACAGCGGAGCCGGCGACCTGATGCACGCTGCCCGAGACGGGAGCGGCGCCCCGCTGGGCGGCCTGGATCGGCGACTGGAAGGCCGGCGCCGGACGTGCGGGCGGCGGCGCGGATGGAACCGCAGGGGGCGTCGGACCGCGCCCCGCGCTGACAGGGCCAAGAGCCCCGCCGACTCTCGGCAGCGGCCCGGCGCGGAAGATGGTGGGCGGCGGACGGCCCCAGGCGATGGGCGCGCGTCCGGCGGGACGGGGCTCGGGGGCCGACGCGACGGCGGGACCGACGGACGGCTGGGCCTCGGCCGATGGCGGAGCGGGCTCGACGGAGGGGGTCTCGACGACGGGCGTCTCGGCGGCGATCGCCTTGGCGCGCGACGCGCGCTTGGTCGGCGCGGGACCGGCCTCGGCGACCTCGCTGACGACCTTGCGCGGCCGGGGGGTTCGCTTCGGCGTGGACGCGGATTCAGGCGCCGCCTCGGTGGAGGCGGCCTTGGCCACGCGCGGGCGGCGCGGCTTCGGCGTCGTGTCCGGTTTCGCGAAATCAGCCGGGTCGGAAGGAGTCTTCGCCAAGGAAAATCACAGCTCGCAAAGGCGTCAGCCGACGCCGGAGGGGAAAGGTTCGATCCTGTCGGGCGGCTGGGTCGATTTCGTGACCGTCAGTTCTTCAGACGATAGCCGGTCTTGAAGATCCAGCCCACGGCGATCAGGCAGGCCGTCAGAAAGCCGAGGGTCGCCAGCAGGCTGATCCCCACCCCGACGTCGCCCGCGCCATAGAAGGTCCAGCGGAAGCCCGAAATCAGATAGACGATCGGATTGAACAGGCTGATCGTCTTCCAGACGCCGGGCAGCATGTCGATCGAATAGAAGGCCCCGCCCAGAAAGGTCAGCGGGGTGACGATCAGCATCGGAATGGCCTGAAGCTGTTCGAACCCGTCAGCCCATATCCCGATGACGAAGCCGAACAGGCTGAAGGTCACGGCGATGAGGATCAGGAACAGGAACATCCACACCGGATGCAGGATCTGCAGCGGCGTGAAGAGGGCCGCCGTGCCCAGGATCACCAGGGCCAGAACCACCGACTTGGTCGCCGCCGCCCCGACATAGGCGATGACGATCTCCATCGGCGAAACGGGGGCCGACAGAATCTCGTAGATCGTGCCGGTGAACTTGGGGAAGTAGATGCCGAAGGAGGCGTTGAAGATCGACTGGGTGAACAGGCTGAGCATGATCAGGCCCGGCACGATGAAGGCGCCGTACTGGACGCCGTCGACCTCGGTCATGCGGTGGCCGATGGCCGATCCGAAGACGACGAAATAGAGGGCCGTGGTGATCACCGGCGTGACCAGGCTCTGCCACAGGGTGCGCATCGCCCGCGCCATTTCGAAGCGGTAGATGGCCCATATGCCGCGATAGTTGAGGGTCATCAGGCCGCCTCCCCTTCCTGGTGGACCAGGCTGACGAAGATGTCTTCCAGCGAGCTCTGGCGGGTGTTCAGATCCTTGAAGCCGACGCCGAGGCCCTCCAGTCGCCGCAGCAGGGCCGGGACGCCGGTGTCGTCGGCGTTGGCGTCGAAGCTGTATTCCAGTTCGTGGCCGTCGCCCTTCAACTCCAGCGGCCATTCGGCCAGCTCCGCCGGGACGGCCGACAGGGGTTCCGACAGGTTCAGCGTCAGCGTCTTCCTGCCGAGCTTCTTCATCAGGGTGGCGGTCTTCTCGACGAGGATCAGCTCGCCCTTGAGGATGACCCCGACGCGATCAGCCATCTCCTCGGCCTCTTCGATGTAGTGGGTGGTCAGGATGATGGTCACGCCGCGCTCGCGCAGGCGCCGGACCAGGGCCCACATGTCGCGCCGCAGCTCGACGTCCACGCCCGCGGTCGGTTCGTCCAGGAACAGGATGTCCGGCTCGTGCGACAGGGCCTTGGCGATCATCACCCGGCGCTTCATGCCGCCGGACAGGGTGCGCAGCTTGGCGTCCTTCTTGTCCCAAAGGGTGAGGTCCCGCAGCAGTTGTTCGATGAAGGCCGGGTCCGGCGCCTTGCCGAAGAGGCCCCGGCTGAAGGTCACCGTCGCCCACACGCTTTCGAAGGCGTCGGTCGTCAGTTCCTGGGGCACCAGTCCGATCTTCTGACGGGCGGCGCGGAAGTCGGTCAGGATGTCGTGGCCGTCGGCCAGGATGGTCCCCGAACTGGGCGTGACGATGCCGCAGATGATCGAGATCATCGTCGTCTTCCCGGCGCCGTTCGGACCCAGCAGGGCGAAAATCTCGCCCTTGTCGATGCTGAGATCCACGCGTTTCAGGGCCTGATGCCCCGACTTGTAGGTCTTGGTCAGCCCTTCGATGGCGATGGCTCTGGTCATGCCGGCAGGCCTCTTCTCTCGTCGAGCCGCTCGCCCGCGTCCGCGCAATATGGCGAGACCTTGACCATGCTCAAGGCGGGCGCCGAAAGAAATCCGGACTGCGCGATCAGGCCGCGCGCCAGTCGAAGACCAGGGTCTCCCTGTGGCCGAACCGCTGGAGGTGGTCGGCCACGACCGTCTTGAACCGCTCGACGTCGGCGCCGGGTTCTGGCGTCAGCCGTACGTCCAGGCCCGCTTCGTCCGCTGTGAGCTCGCACAGGCCGAACGGCAGGGGAATGGACGCCTCAGTTGGGGTGAACGTCACATCGAACTTGTGGGACCAGTGCTTGGCCAGTTGCTGCAGATAGCGGCTGGCGCGATCGGTCGCGACGCGCGCGAGAAAGGGCGAGGTGGAGGAAGCGGCTTGGGTCATGGCTGGCAGATGGCCCGTTTGCGAACGCTTCGCAAGAGAAGTCATCGCCATCCGGTTGGGAGGAACAGGCGTAACCGGCTGGCGTTCCGTTCACCGCTTGAGGAGATCACGATGTCGCGCCACGCCTTCCTGCCCGTCGCCATCATGTCCGCACTGGCGCTGTGCGCCTGTGTGACGGCGCCCTCGCCGCGCGAGTATCGGGCGCCGGCTCCGACACGTTCGGTTGACGCGGCACGGCTCTACGACGGGCTGTGGCTGGAGATCGGGCGCACACCGATGCGGCTGACCGACGGCTGCGTGGCGGGCACGACCACCTACCGACTGGCCGGCGAGACGGCGATGAGGCTGCGGGACACCTGTCGCGCCGACAGCGCGCGGGGCAAGGAAAAGGCCCTGACGGCCTCGGCGGAAATTCTCGACCCCGGCGTCAACACCCGGTTTCGCGCCCGGTATCTGTGGGGGCTGGTCACCTGGGAATACTGGATCCTGGATCACGCCGACGACTACAGCTGGTTCATCTCGTCGGACCCGAAGTTCGAGAAGCTGTGGATCTATACCCGCACCGCCCCCGATCAGGCCGAACTGGACCGTCTGAAGGCCCGGGTCACGGCCCTGGGGTATGACGTCTCCAGGCTGGAGTTCCCCGAGCCTCTGGCGGCGTCGGACGTCGCCGGGACGGCGGCCAAGCTCGACTAGAAGGATCCGCCCATGCGCCGCCTGATGCTGACCGCCGCCTGCTCCGCCCTGCTCGCGGGATGCGGAGGCCCCGCGCCCTTGCCGCCCGAAGCCACGTTCGGGCCGAATCCGACCCTGGTCGCGCCACGCCAGGGATGGCTGCCGACGGTGAAGGTCGCAGAAGTGGTCGGGTGGGAGGCGGATGCTGCACCCACCCCGGCGCCCGGTCTTCGGGTCCAGGCCTTCGCCCGAGATCTGGATCATCCTCGGTGGCTCTACACCCTGCCGAACGGCGACGTCCTGGTGGCCGAAAGCGCGGCGCCGCCGAAGCCGGAAGGGCAGTCCGGCGGCGTGCGCGGCTTCTTCCAGGACCTGTTCATGAAGAAGGCCGGAGCCGCGACGCCGAGCGCCGACCGACTGACCCTGCTGCGCGACGCCGACGGCGACGGGGTGGCGGAAATGAAGACGCCCTTCCTGACGGGCCTCTACTCACCGTTCGGCATGGCCCTGGTCGGCGATCGTCTCTATGTCGCCAACGCCGACGCCGTGGTGGCCGTCCCCTACCAGACCGGCCAGACCCGCATCTCGGCGACGCCGCAGAAGGTCGCGGACATGCCGGCCGGCCGCAACCATCACTGGACCAAGAGCCTGGTGGCCGCGCCGGACGGATCGCGGCTGTATGTCGGCGTCGGGTCCAACTCCAATGTCGCGGAGAACGGGCTGGAGGAGGAGGTCGATCGCGCCGCCGTGCTGGAGATCGATCCGGCCACCGGCGCGCGCCGCCTCTATGCGTCCGGCCTGCGAAACCCGGTCGGCATGGCCTGGAACGCGCAGAGCGGGCGGCTGTGGGTCGCGGTGAACGAGCGCGACGAGATCGGTGACGATCTGGTCCCCGACTATATGACCTCCGTCCAGCCGGGCGGCTTCTACGGATGGCCCTGGAGCTACTATGGCGACACGGTCGATGAACGCGTGAAGCCCGCCAATCCGCAGATGGTCGCCAGGGCCATCAAGCCGGACTACGCCCTGGGCGCCCACACCGCCTCGCTGGGTCTGACCTTTTACGAGGCGGAAGCGATACCGGGATGGCGGGGCTCCGCCATCATCGGTCAGCACGGATCATGGAACCGCAGCCGACCCAGCGGCTACAAGGTCATCCGCGTCGCCTTCCAGGACGGCCGCCCCGTCGGCATGCCGCAGGACGTCCTGACCGGATTTCTGGACGAACAGGGCCGGGCGCGCGGCCGGCCGGTCGGCGTGATCACGGACGGACGTGGCGCCCTGCTGGTCGCCGACGACGTCGGCGACGTGGTCTGGAGGGTGGCGCCGGCCGACCGCTGAGGCCGGCCGGACGGCGTCAGTCGGCCTTAGCCGGGGCCCGCATCGCGCGATCGGCGGGGACGCCGGCGGAGACGGTGCGCGGCGCGCCGGCGACCTCACCCGGCTTCATGAACTTGACCAGCACCCGCTGACCGATCAGCAGGGGGGCGTCGCCGGCCGACACCACAACCTCGACCACGCGCTCGTCGGTGCGCTGGGACGGATCGTCGGAGGCCAGCTTGCGGGCGCCGAACACCGCCGCGCGGCGCATCACCTCGCCGACATAGACCTTGGACGGATCGCCCTCGGGAGTGATCTCGACCTTCTGGCCGGGCGTGATGTTGGGAATGTCGCTCTCGACGATCTCGGCGCGGGCGATACGGGGCGCGTCCGGCTCCAGATCGAACATGTTGGACACGTTCAGGGTCGAGGCGCCGGCGCCGGGGTTGGCGTAGCGACGCACGATACGACCGTTGGCGGGGGCGCGGATGACGGTCAGTTCCTGATTGTATTCGGCGCTGGCCAGCTGGGCGCGAGCGGTCTGGACGGCGGCCTGCTGCGAGCCCAGGCGGGCGCGGGCGGCGGCGATGGCGTCGCGCGCCTGATCGACACGCTGGGCGGCGACGAAGTTGGTCGCGACCAGCTTCTGAAGCCGCTCATGTTCGCGCTCGGCGGTGCGGATATCGACGTTGATCTGGGCCAGTTGCGCCTCGGCCTGATTGACCGACGCACGAGCGGTCTGGACCGCGAGGCGCGCCTCGTCGTCCTCCTGGCGGGCCAGGATCTGACCGGCGACCACGCGGTCGCCCTCCTGCACCAGAACCTCGCGCACGACCCCGCCGCGGCGGGCCGCGACCTGGATGATGCCGCCCTCGATATCGACCTTGCCGTTGGCGATGGCGGCGTAGGGAGTGACCGCCTTGGTCGCCTCCGCCTTGGCAGCTTCGGCCTTCTTGGCCTCGTTCTGCTTGCCGACCACAACGAAGCCGACGCCCAGCAGGACGACCAGAGCCACAGCGATCCAGGTACGCTTCAATTTCAGGAAACCGGGCATTCTCTCGTGTCCTTCGCGGATCTCAGTGCGACGCCAGCTTGGCGTCGGGATTGGGGGTGCGACGCTCGTCAGAAATGATGACGCCGTCTTCGATCTTGATGACCCGATCGGCCCATTCCTCGAGCCGGGGGTCGTGGGTGACGCAGATGACCGCCGCCCCGTGTTCGGTGGCGGCCCGGCGCAGCAGGCGGATGACGATCTGGCCGTTCTCGCCGTCCAGGGCCGAGGTCGGCTCGTCGGCGAACAGGATCTTGGGGTCCTTGGCCAAGGCGCGAGCGATGGCGACGCGCTGCTTCTCGCCGCCGGACAGGATGGCGGGTCGTTGATGCAGGCGGTGAGCCAGCCCGACTTCGGTCAGGGCTTCGGTGGCCCGTTTGTTGGCCTGGGCCGACGTCAGACCCTGGAACTTCAGGACGGTGGTCACCTGCTGCAGCGCCGTGAGGGCCGGGAACAGGTTGAAGCCCTGGAAGATGAAGCCGCAGTGGGCCAGGCGGAACCGGTCGATCCGGCTCAGCGACAGCTTCCACAGGTCATCGACGTCGAGCGCATCGACCCGCCCCTCCTCGGGGCGCAGCAGGCCGGAAAGGGCCGCGATGAGCGTCGACTTGCCCGAACCGGATGGCCCCATGACCATGGTCAGGTCGCCGTGGCGGGCGTCGAAATCCACGCTTTTGAGCACTTCGACGAAGCCCTTGCCGGACTTGAACCGCTTGACCAGGCCCGTCGCCTCGATCGCGAAGTCGCCGTGCTTGCCGTGAACCTTGGTGTGTTGGGCGTTCATCGCAGCAGGTCCGCCGGTTGGCTGTTCTTGAGGATGCCCAACGACAGGGCGCCCGAGATGACAGCGATCAGGATCAGGCCCCCGCCGACCACGACGAGGAGCATGAAAGGCAGGGCGATGATCACCGCGCCGGCCTTGGCCAGGAGGCTGACCAGCCAGGTCAGGAGGATGGCGGCGGCGACGCCCACGCACCCGACCCAGAAGCTTAGCTCCATGACGATCCGGTTCAGCGATCCCATGCCGACGCCCAGCGCCCGCAGCGAGGCGAACTCCTTGATGTTGGCCATGATGGCGCCGCGCAGCGTCTGCCAGGTGATGGCGATGCCGATGATGGTGCCCAGCACCACGCAGCCGCCGATGATGATGACCAGAATGCCCTCATCGAACATGGCGCCGGCGTTGGCGTCAGCGAGTTCCTGACGCGTCCAGGCCTTCCACTGGCCCTTGCCGATCTCGTTCAGCTCGGCCGCGACGGTCTGGGCGGCTGCGGGGTCCCGCAGCTTGATCATCAGCGGTCCGACACGAGGGCCGGTGTCCGCCTGGCCCACCATCCGCAGGGTGTCGCGGCTCATCACCACGGTCGGCTGCATCATGTTCGGATAGCCGCGCAGGATGCCGACCACGGTCACGGTCTGGCCGTTGTACAGCGCCTTGTCGCCCAGTTTCACGCCCAGTTGCGGCAGGGCCGTCTCGTCGATGGCGACGGTGTAGGGCTGGCGCAGGGCGTCCACCAACTCCTGGGAATAGTCCGTCGGAATGGTCACCGATCCCGGCGTGGTGTCGATGATCGAGGTCTGGACGAACCTCTGGCGCGGCGCGCCCTGTTTGGCGCGGTCCGCCTGGGACATCGTCGGGTCCACGTTCTTGACCGACTGGAAGCTGCCGCCCGCCCCGTCCAGGGGCTGAACCTCGACGACCTGGGGATGGTTGTAGGCCAGCGGAATGAACCGGCGCGGCACGCCCGACGGACCTCCCATCAGGCTGGTGGCGCCCGGCTGCATGATGATGACGTCGGCGCTGGAGCGCTCGATGATGGCCGTGAAGCCCTTGCCGATGCCGATGAAGACGCCGGTCATGGCCAGCACCAGCAGGCCGGACAGGGCGAGCGCCATCACGGCGGCCATGTAGCGCCGCCACTCGAACAGCAGTGTGGATAGAGCGAGAGACATGAATGCGTTTCAACCCCGAATACGCCGCTATCTGACGGCGGCGTCGGTTTGGGCCAAGTTAAATCGGGGTAAGGCGATGACCGGGACCGCTTGACGCGGCCGCCCCGCGGCGCGACGACGCCGCCTTGTCAGCGCCCCCTCGACGGGCGTAGCTACAATATAACAGGCTCGGTCGGCGTCGTGCCGCCGGCCCACAGGAGACGCCCGCCCATGTCGCTTCGCCTCACCGCCGCCCTGCTGTCGCTCGGCGGATCGATCGCCGTCCTGTCCGCCGCCGCTTCGCCCGCGCGCGCCGACGAAGGGATGTGGACGTTCGACCAGTTCCCGATCGCCACCGTCAATGCGAAGTATGGAACGAGCCTGGATCAGGCCTGGCTGGACCGGGTGCGCAACGCCGCCGTGCGTATCCAGGGCTGCTCCGCCTCGCTGGTGTCGGACGAAGGACTGGTCCTGACCAACCACCACTGCATCGTCTCCTGCGTCCAGGACCTGTCGGACGCGCAAAACGACTATGTGAAGAACGGCTGGATGCCGGCCACGCGCGAGGAAGAGAAACAGTGCCCCGGCCAGACGGCCGAAATCCTGACCGAGATCACCGATGTGACCGATCGCGTGAAGGGCGCCGGCGCCGGCCTGGAAGGCGCCGCCTTCGTCCAGGCGCGCGGCAACGAAATCACGAAAATCCAGGACGAGGTCTGCGGCGATGACCGCAAGCTGACCTGCCAGGTGATCAGCTTCTATCGCGGCGGCCAGTACAAGCTGTACAAGTTCCGCAAGTATGAGGACGTGCGGCTGGTCTTCGCGCCGGAGTTCCAGGCGGCCTTCTTCGGCGGCGATCCCGACAACTTCAACTTCCCCCGCTACGCCCTCGATGCCGGTTTCCTGCGCATCTATGAGGACGGCAAGCCGGTCGCGACCCCCAACCACCTGACCTGGAACGCCAACGCGCCCAAGGAAGGCGACGTCACCTTCGTGGCCGGAAACCCCGGCTCGACCTCGCGCCTGCTGACCGTCAGCCAGCTGGAGCGGCTGCGCGACCAGCAGCTGCCCATCTCGCTGATCCAGGGCTCGGAACTGCGCGGCCGGATCCAGGAATATGCGACCACGTCGGATGAGGCCAAGCGCGTCTCCGTCGACCCGCTGTTCGGTCTCGAGAACAGCTTCAAGGTCTGGTACGGCCAGCAGGGCGCCCTGACCGACGCCGCCTTCATGGCCAAGAAGCGTGAGGAAGAGGCCGAGCTGCGGGCCCGCGTCGCCGCAGATCCGGCCGTCGCCGCCCAGATCGGCGATCCCTGGGGCGAACTGGAAAAGGTCCAGACCGCCGCGCGCGACCTCTTCCTGCCGTATCGCCAGCTTGAATCGTCGGCGGGCGGCGGATCGACCCTGTACAACTACGCCCGGGCCATCGTGCGGACGGCCAAGGAGCGGGCCAAGCCCCAGGCCGAGCGCCGGGCCGGATATACGGACGCCGCCATCGCCCAGATGGGCCGCCGGCTGGCCGAATCGACCCCGATCGACGGCGGGCTGGAGGAACTCTATCTCACGCACTGGCTGCTGAAGACGCGCGAATACCTGACCGTCGACAACGCCGATGTGAAGGCCCTGCTCGGCAAGGACGCCCCGGCGTACATCGCCGATCGTCTGGTCACCGGCACCAAGCTGGCCGACGCCGCCGAACGCGCCCGTCTGTTCGCCATGACCCCGGAGCAGCTGGCCGCGTCGGGCGATCCGATGATCGCCTTCGTCCTGGCCAATGACGACGCCGCCCAGGCCATCCGCACCCAGTGGGACGCGGCGGTGAACGCCCCGACCAGCCGTGCGGCGGAAAAGATCGCCCAGGCCCGTTTCGCCGCCTATGGGACCTCGCAGTATCCGGACGCGACCTTCAGCCTGCGCCTGTCTTACGGGGCGGTCGAGGGCTGGACCTATCGCGGCGTGACCGTCCCGCCCTTCACCTATATGGGCGGCCTCTATGAGCGGGCGACGGGCGCCGAACCGTTCAACGCGGCCCAGAAGTTCATCGAGGCCGAGGGCCGGATCAACAAGGACGTCGTCTACGATTTCGTCTCGACCAACGACATCATCGGCGGCAACTCCGGCTCGCCGGTGATCAATGCGAACGGCGAGGTGATCGGCGCGGCCTTCGACGGCAACATCCACTCGCTGGGCGGCTCCTTCGGCTATGACGGAACCCTGAACCGCACGGTGACGGTCTCGACCGCCGCCATCACCGAGGCCCTCCGCAACGTCTATCAGCAGCCCCGCCTGCTGGAAGAGCTGGGCGTTCGGTAGAGCGGTCCAGCGCACGGATTGTCATCCCGGCCGAAGCGTAGCGGAGAGCCGGGATGACAATCCTCGGTGGCTCGATCTCCATGGCGAGGTTCTGGCGCGCCGTGCCCCGGATCGGCCCTGAAGGCGGTCCGGGGCGAGTTGACGACGCCCATTCCCGTCCCGGCTCTGCGCTGCGCTTCGGCCGGGATGACAAGATCGACGCTCGCCTTGACGGCGGCTTTGGGGTGGCTTTCCTTGCGCCCCGTTAAAAGGACTTCACACATGCGTCACCTCAATCTGGCCGCCTCCGCCGCCGTTCTGGCGTTCGCCGCCGCCTCGTCCGCCATTCCCGGAAAGGCTTGGGCCGAGGAAGGCATGTGGACGTTCGACAACTTCCCCATCGCGCGCGCCAACCAGACGCTGGGCACGTCGATCGACCAGGCGTTTCTGGATCGCGTGCGTCTGTCATCCGTCAAGTTCGGCGGATGTTCGGCGGGGATCGTCTCGGCCGAGGGGCTGGTGATGACCAACAACCACTGCGTGGCCACCTGCGTCGCCAACCTGTCGACCCAGGCGGTCAACTATGCAGAGACGGGGTTCACGCCCAGGACCCGCGAGGAAGAACGCAAATGCCCCGGCGGCTCGGCCGAGATCCTGACCGGGATCGAGGACGTCACCGCGCGCATGCACAAGGCGGGCGAAGGGCTTGAGGGACTGGCCTTCACCCGCGCCCGTGACGCCGAGGCGGGACGGATCGAGCAGGAAGCCTGCGGCGATGCGACGGACAAACGCTGTCAGGTTGTCAGCCTGTACCGTGGCGGTCAGTTCAAGCTGTACACCTACAAGAAATACACGGACGTGCGGTTGGCCTGGGCCCCCGAGGATCGGGCCGCGACCTTCGGCGGCGATCTGGACAACTTCTCCTTCCCTCGCTTCGCCATCGATGCGGCCTTCATCCGCCTGTATGAAAACGGGGCCCCGGCCGCGACGCCGACCCACTTCCGCTGGAACGCCGACAAGCCCGTCGAGGGCGCGCCGGTCTTCGTCTCGGGCAGCCCCGGCGCGACCCAGCGCCTGCTGACCATGGACCAGTTGGCCTCGGTGCGGGACGTGGTCCTGCCGATGGATCAGTTGATCGCTTCGGAGTTGCGCGGCCGGCTGATCCGCTATTCCGAGGAGGGCGAACGTCAGGCCTTCGAGGCCATGGACCCGATCGTCTCGATCGAGAACACCTACAAGCGCGGCCTCGGCCGGATGCGCGCCCTGACCGACGCGGACTTCATGTCCCGTCGCACCGCCGCCGAGGCGGATTTCCGCGACAAGGCCGGCGTCGAGATCTTCGACCGACTTGCGGCGATACAGCCGGGGCTGCGCGAACTCTATCCGGCGACGGCCCTCCTGGAGGGCGGAACCGGCGTCGGCACGACGGCGGTCGCCGGCGGGTCGCAACTGTTCTCCTGGGCGCGGACTCTGGTGCGCGGGGCGCAGGAGCGTCAGAAGCCCTCGGCCGAGCGGCTGGCCGAATATTCCGACAGCCGCCTGGCCGCCGTCCAGTCGTCTCTGTTCGCCGAACGGCCTGTCTATCCGGGTCTGGAGCAGGTGCGGATGGAGTGGTGGCTGTCCAAGACCCGCGAGTGGCTGACGGTCGATGATCCGCGCGTGCGGACCCTGCTCGGAAACGAGAGTCCCGAGGGGCTGTCGGCGCGGCTGGTTGAGGGCAGCAAACTGGCCGACCCGGCCGTGCGGCGCGCCCTGTGGGAGGGCGGACTGGCGGCGGTCGAGGCGTCTGACGACCCCCTGATCCAGTATCTGCTGAAGATTCAGGAGCCGACCCGCGCCGTTCGCGCCGAATGGGAGGAAAAGGTCCAGGGGCCGACGGACCGCGCGTCCGAGGCCCTGGCCGCCGCCCGCTTCGCCGCCTATGGCGATGCGGTCTATCCGGATGCGACCGGCACCCTGCGTCTGACCTATGGCCAGATCGAGGGCACCGATGTCCCGGGCCAGAGGTTCGGCGCCTTCACCACCTTCGCCGGCCTGTGGGACCGGGCGACCGGCGCCCCGCCCTTCGACGTCGCGCCGAAGCTGCTGGCGGCCCGTGATCGCATTCCGGGCGATACGGTGCTGAACATGGCGGTGTCGTCCGACACCATCGGCGGTTCGTCGGGCTCGCCCGTCGTGACGCCCCAGGGCGAGATCGTCGGCGCCAACTTCGATTCCACCGTCCTGACCCAGCGCAACGCCTATGGTTATGACCGCAACGTCAACCGCAGCGTGATCGTCACCACGGGCGCCGTGACGGCCGCCCTGCGCGACGTCTACGGCATGACCGGCCTTCTGGCGGAACTGGGGGTGCGGTGACCGCCCTCGCCTTCCGCCCGGCGACGGTCGCGGACGTCCCGACCCTGCATGCCCTGATCGAAAGCGCCTATCGCGGCGAGACGGCCAAGGCCGGCTGGACCCACGAGGCGGACCTGCTGGGCGGGACGCGGACCAGCGCCGAGGAACTGCAGGCGATCATCGGCGACGCCGATCAGGTGCTGCTGCTGGGCGAGGACGCCGACGCCCTGGCCGCCTGCGTTCGGGTGGCGCGGCAGGCCGAGGGTCCGGCCTATCTCGGCATGCTGACCGTTGCGCCGGATCGGCAGGCCGGCGGCCTGGGCCGAGCGGTCCTCGCCGCCGCGGAGGCGGAGGCCGTGAGGCGGTTCGGCGCCTCGCGCATGGAGATGACGGTCATCTCGACACGATCAGAACTTATCGCCTGGTACGAACGCCGCGGCTATGTCCTGACCGGCGAGCGTCGCCCCTTCCCCGCCGAGGCGCAGGACTTCGGCGATCTGCCGCCGCGTGATCTGGAGTTCGTCGTGCTGGAGAAGCCGCTTTAAAGCGGGTCCGCGGCGCGGGCCGGGGCCTGCTCCATCTGGCGCTTGGCCTTGGCGAAATATTGCCAGCCGGTCCACAGGGTGATGACGGCGGCCAGCCAGATCAGGGTCGTGGCCAGCCATTCGAACGCCCCCTGGCCTTGCAGCGGCAGGCCGAACCCGTCCCACAGCAGCACCAGTTGCAGGGCGGCCAGGGCCACCATCTGGACCGTGGTCTTCCACTTGGCCAACAGGGTGACATCCAGCTTCACCGAGCCGGCGGTCGTTTCGCGCAGGGCCGAGACCGCGAACTCGCGGAACAGGATCAGGCCGCAGGGCACCGCCACGCCGGGCAGCCCGCCCCAGGCCAGGACGCTGAGAATCGCGCCGGTGATCAGGATCTTGTCTGCGATCGGGTCCAGGATGGCGCCCCAGCGCGTGGTGGCGTTCCACCGCCGCGCCAGATAGCCGTCGACCCAGTCGGTCGAGGCGGCGATCACGAAGATCCAGAAGGCGATCCGCCCCAGCCGAAGCTGGTCATCGGGGCTCAGATATTCCGACAGAATCGGCACCTGCGGCGCCGATCCGGCCAGGATCAGGAACATCACCACGCCCGCGACCAGGCGGATGCCGGTCAGGATGTTGGGGATGGGATTGGCCTTGGGCAGGGGGTGCATGGATCGGTCCTCGGTCTGGGCTTCGGTTTGCCACGGTTCGCGGCCGGATGCGACCGCCTCCGATCCGGCCTCAGCCCATCGGCTCGAACCGGCCCGGCCCGTTCAGCAGACGCAGGATGCCGTCGGCGATGCCGAAATGCAGGCCGGTCAGCTCCAGCGCGCCCGACGCCTCGCGCTCGGCGATCCAGGGGAAGGTGCGCAGGTTCTCGATCGACAGTCGCACCACCGTCTCCTCGGCCAGGCGTTCGGCCGGCTCCTGCGGGAAGGTCTCGCAGACCAGCCGGACCACGGGGGCGGCCTGGGCCACCCAAGGGGCGACGAAGTCACGGCAGCTGTCGGGGGCGCCGTTCAGCATGGCGTTGACCCCGCCGCAGTAGGCATGGCCCATCACCACGATGCGCGAGACGTTCAGGACCTTGACCCCGAACTCCAGGGCGGCGGACACGCCGTGAAGCTGGCCGTCGGGCTGGTAGGGCGGCACCAGATTGGCGACGTTGCGCACGACGAACAGCTGGCCCGGGGCCGCATCGAAGATGAGGGCCGGATCAGCGCGGCTGTCGGAACAGGCCACGACCAGGGTGTGCGGCTTCTGACCACCGGCCAGGGATTCATACTCGGCTCGCGCCTCGGGCCAGTGGTCGGTGCGGAACCGGCGGTAGCCGTCCAGCAGGGCGTCGGATGCGGTGTCGGTCATGGGGGGCGGTATAGGCGATCGGCGCCGATTGTGGGAGAGGCCTAGCGGCCCTTGCGCGCCTTGCCGTCGATGAGGACCGCCTGCTGCCAGGCGCTGGGAGCCTTGTCGGTCCGGTGGATGCAGCCGACCCAGCAGCAGGGCCGCTTCTTGCCCTCACGCAGTTCCTCGGCCGTGCGCGCGATGCGGCGCTGGCGCGTGGCGGCCTGTTTGGCGTCCTCCACCCAGCAGATGAACTCGTTGCGGCCGAGCGGCGTCAGGCCCTGCCAGAGGGCGAGCACCTCCGGGTCCGACTGCACGGCGGCCTGGAGATCGGCCCCGGCCTGATGGACGGTCCCCTGTGCGAAGTCGGTCATGCGCGATCCTCTCGATGCCCCATCCTAACCGCGCGCCGCCGGATGGAAGAAGCCGTAGATCCGCTCGGCCAGGGCCTGGCTGACGCCCTCGACCTGGATCAGGTCGGCGACCGAGGCGCGACCGACCGCCTTGGCCGAACCGAAGGCGTGCAGCAGGGCCTTCTTGCGGCCGGGACCGACGCCCTCGATCTCGTCCAGCGGGTTCTTCTTGATGTCCATGGAACGACGCTTCGCGTGGGCGCCGTTGGCGAACCGGTGAGCCTCGTCGCGGAGTCGTTGCAGATAGTAGAGCGCCGGTGATTTCAGCGGCAGCATGAACGGCGCCTTGCCGGGCATGAAGAACTTCTCCAGCCCCGCGTCGCGGTCCGGCCCCTTGGCGACGCCGACCACCGCGACGTCATCCACGCCGAGATCGGCCATGACCGCCAGCACCGCCGCCAACTGACCGGCGCCGCCGTCGATCAGAAGCAGGTCGGGGCGTTCGACCTCAGCGCCCTCCTCCTCGTCCTTGATCAGGCGGGTGAAGCGGCGGCGCAGCACCTCGTTCATCATGCCGTAGTCGTCGCCGGGCGTCAGTTCGTCGCCCTTGATGTTGAACTTGCGATACTGCGACTTCCGGAAGCCCTCGGGCCCGGCCACGATCATGCCGCCGACGGCGTTCGAGCCCTGGATATGGGCGTTGTCGTAGACCTCGATCCGTTCCGGGCGGGCGTCCAGACCGAAGGCCTCGACCACCTCGTCGAGGATCTTGCCCTGGGCCGAGCTTTCGGCCAGGCGCCGCCCCAGGGCCTCGCGGGCGTTGGTCAGGGCGTGATCGACCAGGCCCTTTCGGTCGCCGCGCAGGGGCCGCTCGATCGAGACCACACGGCGGCCGTCGGCCTGTTTGGCCATCATCGAGAAGGCCTCCTTGAGTAGTTCCTTCTCGTGCGGAACGACATTGGACAGCACCTGCCGGGGCACCGGCTTGTCCTCATAGAACTGACCGAGGAAGGCCCCCAGAATTTCGGCGTCCGTGTCGCTTCGGTCGACGCGGGGAAAATAGGCTCGCCCGCCCCAGTTCTGGCCGGCGCGATAGAAGAAGACCTGAACGCAGGCCTGGCCGCCGTCGACCGCCAGGGCGAAGACGTCGGCTTCGGCCACGCCCTCGGCGCTGACGCTGTTTTCCATGGCGATGGCCGACAGGGCGCGGATGCGATCACGGACCCGGGCGGCCTGTTCGAAATCCATGTCGTCGGACGCCGCCTGCATCTCGGCCGAGAGGCGCCCGATCACCGCCCGCGACTTGCCGCGCAGGAACTGCTCCGCCTCTCCGACCAGTTCGCCGTAGTCCTCCAGCGAGATCAGACCGGTGCAGGGCGCCGAGCACCGCTTGATCTGATGCAGCATGCAGGGGCGGGTTCGGCTTTCGTAGACGCTGTCGGAGCAGGAGCGCAGCAGGAACGCCTTCTGCAGGGTGTTCAGGGTCCGGTTCACCGCCCAGGTGGAGGCGAAGGGGCCGAAATAGTCGCCCTTGATCGTATGGGCGCCGCGATGCTTGCGGACCTGAGGCGCGCGGTGATCGCGGCGGATCATCAGTTCGGCGAACGACTTGTCGTCCCGCAGGACGACGTTGAAGCGCGGCTTCAGCTTCTTGATGAAGTTGGATTCCAGCAGCAGGGCCTCGGTTTCCGACGCCGTGACCACCAGCTCCATCGAGCGGGTCAGGGACACCATCAGGCCGATGCGCTGGGTGTGAAACCGACCCTGGGCGTATTGCACGATCCGCTTTTTCAGGCTGCGCGCCTTGCCGACATACAGGCAGGCGCCGTCCTCGCCGTACATGCGGTAGACGCCTGGCTTGTCCGGCGCGCGCCGGGCCTCGTCAGCGATCAGGGCCGAAGCCTGCAAGGTTTCGGCCTGCGCCGGGGGCGCGTCGTCAGGAATCGATTCGTCCGTCGATGACATCGTCCTGCAATATAGGGCGTCCGAGACGGGAGACGACGGCGATGATCGCCCTGCCGCTTTTCATGCTTCTGCTGGGCCAGACGCCCGGCGAGCCCCGCACGCCCCAGCTCGAAGCCTGTGTGACGCGCGAGATCGAGCAGGATCGCGACGGTTCGACGTGCATCGGCCTGCTGAGCGGGCCCTGCCAGGACCAGCCGGGAGGGTCTTCCACCTCCGGCATGATCGCCTGTCTGAGCTATGAGCGCATGGACTGGACGTCCCTGCTGAACGAGGCCCTGCGCCGCGCCCAGGCCGATCCGGATCTGGAGCCGGCGGCCAAACGCGCCCTGGCGCGGTCCCAGGCCGACTGGCGACGCGGCATGGAACGGTCGCTGGCCGTCTATGACGGACGCGACGGGACCTTCTGGCCGGTGGCGAGGGAGGGCGTGCAGACCGACTGGATCGCCCGCCGCTATCTGTGGGTGCGCAGCCTGACCGGGCCGCTGTGAGGCGTCAGCCGCGTCGCGCCAGGACGACGCCGGCGAAGACCAGGGCAACCCCGGCGATCTTGGACAGACTCAGCGGCTGACGCGGCACGCCGAACGCCCCGGTCGCATCCAGCATCAGGCTGACGATCAACTGTCCGGCCACCATCAAAGTGATGGTCAGGGCGGCGCCGTAGCGCGGCACCGACCAGGCGGCGGCGATGACGAAGACGCAGCCGTACAGGCCGCCGATCCAGGCCCAGGCCGGCAGTCCGCGCATGGCCGCCGTGTCCGGACGCACCTGCATCGCCGCGGCGGCCAGACCCAGAGCCAGGGTGCCGACCGCAAAGGAGATGAAGGCCGCATTCACCGGCGAACCGACCGCCCCCATCAGCTTGGCGTTCGTCGGCGCCTGGAGCGCGGTCGCGCCGCCGGCGAGGACGATCAGGATCAGGGTCAGCCAGGACGGGTTCATGCCGCCCGGTTAGCATGGTCTCCGGCGGTCAGCGAGAGCCCGTCACCAGGCGTCGTCGGCAACCCGGCCGCCGAAGATTTCGGCCACCCTGGCCACGGTGGAGCGATGGGCGTCGTGCGGCAGGGCGTCCGGCGCGAACCAGCCGATTTCCGCGATCTCGCCATGGCTGGTGCGATCGGTCAGTTCGAAGTCGTCGATCGCGAAGACCAGCACATGGTCGCCCCGGAAGAACCGCTCGTTCGAATGGATCGAGATCAGGCGGGGCGCGGCGCGGGCGATGACGCCGGCCTCTTCGCGCGCCTCGCGCACCGCGGCGGCCTGGGTGGTTTCACCGCGATCGACGCCGCCGCCCGGCAGCCACCACCCGGCCAGATAAGTGTGGCGAACCAGAAGCACCCGCCCCTCGTCGTCGGTGACCACGGCGCGCACCCCCAGGGTCATGCCCCGCGTCAGGCGCGAGACGAGGAAGAACAGCGGCCGGGTGAAGGGCTCGATGCGTTGACGCCAGTCCATGCCCCACGATGACAGGCGACGAGCGCGCGGGGAAGCGGAGCCGTTTGACCGCTAATGCAAGCGTCATCTAGCATGCCGGCATGGCCCGTTCCGACTTCCCGTTCGTCTATCGGTTCCGCGTGCGCTACGCCGAGGTCGATCCGCAGCAGGTGGTGTTCAACTCCCGCTATCTGGAATACGCCGACCTGGTCACGACCGAGTTCCTGAGAGATCGCGGCCTGCTGACGGAAGGCGAACTGGCGTTCGACGCCCATGTGGCCCACGCGGCCGTGACCTATGAAAAGCCGATCCGGGCCGATGAGCAGATCGACGGCTGGATGCGGATCGACCGCATCGGAACCTCCAGCATCGCCAAGCGCATCGAACTGCATGGCGCGGACCAGGAGGATCGCCGGGCGGTGATCGAACTGATCTATGTCCACGTCGATCTGGCGACCGGGAAATCGTCGCCGGTGCCGGACAGGGTCCGTGCGGCGCTTCTGCCCTGACGGCGCGCCTGAACCCGGCCGCTTGAACCCGGCCGCTTGAACCCGGCCGCCGGGGCCGGTATCAGCCGAAACCTTGATAGGAGCGTTCCCATGCTGGCTCTCGGCATCATCCTCGGCTTTGTCGTCCTTCTGGGCGCGATCAACTATTTCGAGTTCGGCCGGGTTGACTGACCCGTTCGCGACGGACGCCTTCACCCGCCAGGCTGACTGGGCGCGCGCCCTGCTGTGCGGGGTCGAGGTCGAGGTCCGTTGCGGGCTTCACCCGTGGGAGCGACATCCGCAGCGCCCCAACCGGCTGAGCGTCGACGTCGAGATGTACTCGGCCTGGCCCGTTCCGACCCGGACGGCGGACGGCGCCCCCCTGCCCGGCTATGTCGACTATGATCGGGTGCGCGAGTTCATTCTGGCCTGGCGAGATCGGTCCGACCACGTCGATCTGCTGGAAACCCTGCTGACCGAACTGACCGACTTCGTGTTTCAGGACGAGGCCGTGGAGGCCTGTCGGGTCCGCATTCTGAAGCCCGACATCTTCGCCGAGACGCGCGGCGTCGGGGTCGAACTGTTCCGTCGCAGGCCGTCGTCATGACATCGTCCGTAGTGCTGATCACCGGCGCCGCACGACGCGTCGGGGCCGGATTGGCGCGCGATCTGGCCGCGTCGGGATGCCGGGTCGCGGTGCACTTTCGCAGCGGCGCGGAGGACGCGGCCCGGGTGGTCGCCGATATCCGGGCGGACGGCGGAGCGGCCGAGAGCTTTCGGGCGGACCTGACGCAGGACGCCGATCGGCGTCGCCTGATCGACGAGGTCGTCGGCGCGTTCGGACGCATCGACGTGCTGGTCAACAACGCCTCGACCTTCGCCTACGACACGTTCCAGACCATGACGACGGCGAGCTGGGACGCCCACATCGCCGACAATCTGACCGCGCCGGTGATGCTGGCCCGCGCCTTCGCCGACGCCGTGGAGCCCGAGGCGAGCGGCGTGATCGTCAACATCCTGGACCAGAAGGTGCTGGCGCCGAACCCGGACTTCTTCACCTACACCGCCGGCAAGGTCGCCCTGGCCGGCCTGACCGAGACCCTGGCCCTGGCCCTGGCGCCGCGCATCCGGGTCGTCGGGGTGGCCCCCGGGCTGTTGCTGCCCAGCGGCGAACAGACCCAGGCCGACTTCGAACGGGCATGGGTCGATACGCCCCTGGGGCGCGGTCCGGACATCGCCGACGTGGCCCGGACCGTACGTTTCGTGATTGACACCCCCTCGGTGACCGGCCGGATCATCGCCGTGGATGGTGGTGAAAGCCTGGTCCGGCGCGCCCGCGACGTCGCCTTCGACGGGGTCTGAGCCCGGTTCCGGGCCGTCCCGGATCGCCTTTACTTCGCCCACGTGCTGGTGTTCATGCTGCGCGCCCGCGCCGCCCCTGTCGTCGGCCGGCCCAGGACATTTCGAGATTGCCCGACGTTCGCTTCACCCGCCGCTTTTCGATGGCGCATCGGCTTCTGGTCGATGCGGCGTCCAAATGCGTGGTGCCCCACGGCCACAACGAGTTCGTGCACGTCACCCTGCGCAGCGATCAGGCGCCGGATTTCGGACAATCCAACTATGTCGCCTCGTTCGAGGCGATGAAGACCCGCTGGCACAGGTTCATCGACCAGGCCGTCGATCACGCCTTTCAGCTCAACGGCGCCGACCCGCTGCTGGCCTGGTTCCTGGAAAACGAACCTGAGCGGGCGTCGCGCCTGATGGTGTTCGAGGGCGATCCGACCAGCGAGGCTCTGGCCATCGCCCTGCGTCGCAAGCTGGACGCCGTTCTGATCGCCGAAGCCTCGCCGTTCCGTTGCGTCGGCCTGACCCTCGAGGAGACGCCGACCAACGCCGTGATCGTGGGCGAGATCCTGTCCCCGGCCGAGCGCGCCTGGATGGCCGGAAGCTGGATGGACCGGGCCGATCTGTCGATCAACGATCTGGCGCCGCCTGCATCCGAGAAGAGCCGTCCATGATCGACGCCGCCGCCGCGACCGTGGCGATCAATCCTCCGACCCTGGAGGCGGTGACCGTCTTCGTGCGCGGGCTGGAAATCCAGGCCGGCATCGGCATCCATGATCACGAGCATGGACGGCTTCAGCCTCTGGTCCTCGACGTGACCCTGGAGCTTCGCCCTGGGCCGGTCGAACGCCTGTCGGACACGGTGGATTACGAATCGGTCGCTCGCGCCGCGCGGGACATCGCCGCGAGCGGCCATGTCGGTCTGGTCGAAAGCTTCGCCCAGCGTCTCGCCACGGCCTGTCTCGACGACGCCCGCGTGCGACGGGTGACGGTGCGAATCGACAAGCCGACGGCGCTGGACGGGGCGCGCGCCGCCGGTTGCGAGATCGTTCTGGGCCGCTGAGCCGCGTCTTCGACGCCGAGTCCGGTTGCGCTGACCGGCCCACGCCGCCATTGTCCGGCCGTTCACCATGGGCGGGTTCGCCGCCGGAGAGTACTGATGGCCGAACCCGGCGATCCGCTGAAGCCCGCGCCCGAAGAGATCGAGGACGACCTGTTCGGCGACGCCCTGCCCGAGCCCGCCGCTGCGCCTGAAGGCAAGGATGAGGCCGACGACGTTGCGCTGTCCGTGCAGGCCTCGCCGACGCGCGATGAGCCGCCCCGGACCTCAGGCGAGCCGGACCACGATGACCTGATCGGCTTCACCTCTGCGGCCTCGCTGGGCGGCGTGGCCTGCCCGCCCGACTGGGGCCGCAAGGCCGAACCCGATCTGTTCGAGCCCGCCGCGCGGCCGGTCAACCGTCTGGCGGCCCTGCGAGCCGAGACCTTCAAGACGGCCGCCGCCACGACCGCCATCGACCCGACCGATCACCTTCCGGCCGCGCCATCGATCGGCGAGGGTCTGGCGGACCGCCCGACCGCCGAGCCGGCGGAGGGGGCGATGGGCCTGTTCGCCGTCTACGCCCTGCTTCTGGGCGCCGTGCCCACGTTGGGCGCTTCCGCCCTGGTGGCCCTGATCGCCGTGACCGTCCGGCCACGCCCGTCGCAGCCCCTGGCGCGCAGCCATTTCGACTTCCAGAAGCGCACCGTCTGGATCGCCGCCATCGCCGCCGTTCTGGGCGTCGTGCTGATCGCGGTGAACATCGGCGTGCCTGTGTTGTTCATACTGGCGGTGTGGATGCTGGCGCGCAGCGCCTGGGGCCTGACGACCCTGGCGCGCGGCGCATCGATCAAGAAGCCGCGCCAATGGCTGATCGCCGACTGGGCGACGTGACGAAGAGGACCTGACGTATGACCGACGCCCCGCCGCCCGCCGATCCGGCCCGTTTCGGGGCCGCCCATCCGTCCGAAGGCAAGCCTGCGGCTCTGATCGCCTGGGGCCTCTATATCCTGTCGATCCCGAGCGCCAACATCCTGGTGCTGGTCGGATTGATCGTCGCCTATGCCGGGCGGGGGTCCGCCAACGGACTGGCGCGGGTGCATATCGACGAGCAGATCCGGCTGTTCTGGTCGGTGGTCTGGTGGACCGTGGGCCTGTGGATCCTGGCCATCGTCAGCTTCGTGACCGTGATCCTGATCCCGGTCGGCCTGATCTGCCTGCTGGGCCTGTTCATCCTGCACCTGTGGTTCACCATCAAGTCGATCCTCGGCCTGCTGAACCTGATGTCGGACCGCAACCCGTGAGCGGCTTTCGCGACGAGTCCGAGGGACGGCGGTTTGTCGAGGAATTCGTCGCCGATGACGGGACCGGGCATGAGGTCTGGGCCGACTACGCCGCCCAGGGAAAGCTGCGCGCCCTGCTGCATGTCGAGGCCGCGACGGCGCTGCGGGGCTCCGGGGCGGCGGGGACCTTCATGGCGCATCTGGCCGATCACGCCCGGTCAGAGGGCCTGAAGCTGACGCCGGTGTGCGGCTACGCCGTCGCCTGGTTCCGCCGCCACCCGGACCAGGCCGACGTCCTGGCCTGACGCCTTTGACCGAATCTACTGGCCCTTCTGGGCTTCGGCCAGGGCCCGACGCTGCTCGGCCGCCTCATAGGCCAGGCGCGCCTTCTCGCGACGGACCTCTTCCTCCAGCCGATAGACTTCGGCGTTGCGCTGACGCGACGCCTCCTCGCGGGTGACGCCGGGCGCCCGTTTGGTGATTTCGGGGATGTAGATCGGGGTCACGCAGCGGCCTTCTTCGGCGAAGTACCATTGGCCGTTCCTGGCGCATTTGCGTTCCGGGTCGATCCGGAAATGCTGGTACGTCAGCATCCCGGCCGTCGCCACCGCGAACAGGCTCAGAAACATGATGCTGAGACGGCGCATGGTCAGAAGACGGTGCATCGGGCTCTCCGGGCGCCCGGCGCGGCCGGGCAGGTTCACGTTACGTTACGTTGACAGGCGGCGCCGCCCGTTCCATTGCCTGCCCCACGAATTCGACCAAGGTATGGAAACAGCGCAATGAAGGTACTCGTCCCCGTCAAACGGGTGATCGACTACAACGTCAAGGCCCGCGTGAAGGCGGATCAGACCGGCGTCGATCTGGCCAATGTGAAAATGAGCATGAACCCCTTCGACGAAATCGCCGTCGAAGAGGCCGTCCGCCTGAAGGAAGGCAAGGAACATCATGCCGCCGGCACGGCGTCCGAGATCGTGGTGGTCTCCATCGGCGTGACCCAGGCGCAGGAAACGATCCGCACCGCCCTGGCCATGGGCGCCGATCGCGGCGTCCTGATCCAGTCGGACACGGATCTGGAGCCCCTGGCGGTCGCCAAGCTCCTCAAGGCCGTGGTGGACGAGGAAAAACCTGATCTGGTCCTGATGGGCAAACAGTCGATCGACGGCGACAACAATGCGGTGGGCCAGATGCTGGCCGCCCTGCTGGACTGGCCCCAGGCGACCTTCGCCGGCAAGCTGGAGATCGCCGACGGCAAGGCCACGGTGACCCGCGAGGTGGACGGCGGTCTGCAGACCCTGGCGGCCCAGCTGCCTGCGGTGGTGACGGTCGATCTGCGGCTGAACACGCCGCGCTACGCCTCCCTGCCCAACATCATGAAGGCCAAGAAGAAGGAAATCGCCGTCAAGGCGGTGGCCGACTACGGCGTCGACACGGCGGCCCGCCTCAAGGTGCTCAAGGTCACCGAGCCGCCCAAGCGGTCGGCCGGTATCAAGGTGGCCGACGCCGCCGAACTGGTCGCCAAGCTCAAGTCCGAAGGGGTTCTGTAATGGCCGTTCTCGTCATCGCCGATCACGACGGCGCCGCCCTGCGCGACACCACCCACAAGACCGTGACGGCCGCGCTCGGCCTGTCGTCGGACGTCGATGTTCTGGTCGTGGGCCAGAACGCCAAGCCCGCAGCTGACGCCGCGGCCAAAATCTCCGGCGTCCGCAAGATTCTGCTGGCCGAGAGCGCCGGCCTGGCCGCCGGCCTGGCCGAGGCCGTGGAGGCCACCGTGGTCCCGCTGGCCGCCAGCTACGACGCCGTCCTGGCGCCGGCCAACACCGACGGCAAGAATTTCGCGCCGCGCATCGCCGCCAAGCTGGACGTGACCCCGATCTCGGACATCGTCGAGGTCGTGTCGGCGGACACCTTCATCCGCCCGATCTACGCCGGCAATGCGCTGGAGACCGTCCAGACCTCGGACGCCAAGAAGGTCATCACCGTGCGCCCGACGGCCTTCAAGGCCGCCGAAGAGGGCGGCTCCGCCTCGGTCGAAACCGTGGCGGGCGGCGAGGCCCCGAAAACCAGCTTCGTCAGCGCCGAGATGGTCAAGTCGGACCGTCCCGAACTGGGCGCCGCCAAGATCGTGGTCTCGGGCGGTCGCGCCCTGGGCTCGGCCGAAGAGTTCTCGGCCGTGATCGAACCGCTGGCCGACAAGCTGGGCGCCGCCGTCGGCGCCAGCCGCGCCGCTGTGGACGCCGGCTATGCTCCGAACGACTATCAGGTCGGCCAGACCGGCAAGGTCGTGGCGCCGTCCCTCTATGTGGCCGTCGGGATCTCGGGCGCGATCCAGCACCTGGCCGGGATGAAGGACTCCAAGGTCATCGTGGCCATCAACAAGGACCCAGACGCCCCGATCTTCCAGGTCGCGGACTACGGCATCGTCGGCGACTACAAGACCGTCGTGCCGGATCTCATGTCGGCGCTCGGCTGAGCCGGTCCGTCAGTATACGCAGATCAAGGGGTCCGGTGCGCCGGGCCCCTTTTTCATGCGCCGGATCGACGTTCAGATGCGGGCGCCATACTCCCGACGCCACGCGACCAGACGGGCGACCCCCTCAATGACCGGGGTAGCCGGCCGATAGCCGATCAGGGCCTCCAGCAGGTTTGCAGAGGCCCAGGTCGCCGGGACGTCTCCCTCCTGCATCGGCAGGAAGACCTTCTTCGCCGTTCGCCCCAGGGCCGTCTCCAGCGCCTCGATGAAGTCCATCAGGCCGGTGGGCGACCCGCCGCCGATATTGACCATCCGGTAGGGCGCCGCGGGCGACAGGCTGTCGCCCGGGATCGGCGTCATCGCCGTCCGCTCGGCCGGGGCGGGCGGCGGGCAGTCGGCCAGCCTCACCACCGCCTCGACCAGATCATCGACATAGGTGAAGTCACGCGACATCCGCCCCTGGCCGTAGACCTCGATCGGCCTGTCCGCGAGCATCGCCTCGAGGAATTTCAGCGGCGCCATGTCCGGCCGCCCCCAGGGCCCATAGACGGTGAAGAACCGGAACGCCGTCGTCGGCACGCCGAACAGATGCGCATAGCTGTGCGCCATCAGTTCGTTGGCGCCCTTGGTCGCGGCATAGAGGGTCAGGGGATGGACCGCGCGATCGGTCTCCCGAAACGGCATCTCGGTGTTGGCGCCGTAGGCGGAACTGGTCGAGGCCAGCATCAGGTGACGAGGCGGCGCGCGTCGCGCGGCCTCCAGCACATTGGCGGTCCCGACCAGGTTGGAGGCCACATAGGTCTCCGGATGATCGATACTGTAGCGAACGCCCGCCTGGGCGGCGAGATGCACCACGACGTCGGGCCTGGCCTCATCCCAGGCCGCCGACAGGGCGGCGGCGTCCTCCAGCTGAGCGCGATGCAGGGTGAAGCCGGGCCAGGTTTCCAGCACCGTATTGCGCGCCGCCTTCAGGGCGGGATCGTAATAGGGGGTGAAGCTGTCATAGCCGACCACCGCATGCCCCGCCTCGAGCAGACGGCGCGCCAGGTGAAAGCCGATGAATCCGGCCGAACCCGTGATCAGATATCGCATGCCGCCCCCTGCCTGATCCTGCCGCGAACAGGCGAACCTTCACCGCTTGTGGCCCGCCTTGATCCGGGACCGGAAACGACGCGAGTTTGGCGAATGGCCCTGTCCACAGGTGTAGGTCTCGGAGAGCGTCGGCGCGTGCGCCGTCACGGCGTTTCAGTCGAGCCAGCGATGTGTTGGTAGCGTGTCGCAGTCGATGCGCCAAGCCTCGCCCTCTGTCGGGGGGACGCGATCGGGGCCAGGCGCCGCGACATCGACGCCCCCCCCCAATCGCCGAGAAGGCCGGTCGAGGGACGAGGCGAACCTAAGGTTCGAGCTCTATGTCCCAGTACAGGTAGTCGAGCCAGCTTTGGTGGAGGTAGTGGGGCGGGAAGCGTCGGCCGGCTTCCTGGAGGCGCCAGGCGCTGGGGCGTTCCGGGCGCTGTCGCACCGGCATCTGCGCCTGGGCGGGCGTGCGTCCGCCCTTGCGGAGGTTGCAGGGCGAGCAGGCGGCGACGATGTTCTCCCAGGTGGTGCGTCCGCCCTGGGACCGGGGCAACACATGGTCAAAGGTCAGTTCGGCGGTTTCGCCGCAATACTGGCAGGCGAAGCCGTCGCGCAGGAAGACGTTGAACCGGGTGAAGGCGGGGCTGCGGTCCTGATCGACATAGGACTTCAACGCGATGACGCTGGGCAGCACCATCTCGATGGACGGGCTGCGGACGACCTTGTCGTAGGTCGAAACGACGTCGACCCGCTCCTGATAGACCGCCTTGACCGCCTCCTCCCACGGCCAGAGAGAGAGCGGATAATAGGACAGCGGCCGGAAATCGGCGTTGAGCACCAGGGCGGGAAAGCCGGACGGCGGACGGGTCAGGACCTGCATCAGGCCCTCTCCATCGGCGACGGGAGGCGGGAGGCGACAGGACTGAAGACGCATCTCCTTCCTTGGCTCTTGCGCGAAGCCTACGCCTGATTCGACGGCGTCGCCACGGCGGAAAACACAAGGTTTGGTGACGCAAGGGCCTAGACCGAAATCGGCTGAGTTGGACGCCGTCCAACACAGCTCAGATTTCGGTCCAGCCATCCCTGGAGCCTGATTCACGGCATCGGCGGAATCGCGGAGCGATTCCACCTCAACCGATCAGGCTCTAGGCGGGCCGGCGTTCCGGAAAGCCGGGCAGGCTCCAGCCCCAGGCCAGGGCTCCGGCTCTCAGGCCGAAGCCCAGCAACGCCGCGACGATGGCGGCCGGCCAGATCGGCAGGTCTAAGGCGCGCAGCAGCACATAGGTCGTCGCGGCCAGAAGGGCGGCGGAAATGGTGATCTCTCGACGGAGCAGGATCGACGGCTGGCCGGCGACGATGTCGCGGATGATCCCGCCGAAACACGCTGTCAGCGCCCCCATCACGATGCAGATCAGCGGCGACGCCCCGATCGCCTCCGCCTTGGCCGCGCCCATGACGCCATAGGCGCCCAGACCCAGGGCGTCGAGCCACAGCAGGGCGCGGAAGCGCCAGTCCCGCTGGCCCAGCATCCAGATCGCCAGCACCGCCGCGAGGCAGACCGCGATATATCGCCAGTCCGACACCCAGAAGACCGGCAGCCCCAGCAGCACGTCGCGAAGGGTGCCGCCGCCCACGCCCGTCATGGCGCCGAAGAAGGCGAAGGTGACCAGATCCTGCTTCTGGCGCGCGGCGGCCAACGCCCCGGTCGCGGCGAACACCGCCACCCCGGCGAAATCCAGCGCGCCCAGGACCGTGACCGGGTCCGCCAGCGCCCGCGCCGTTTCCGGATCGACCAACTGGGTCATCTCGGCCTCCCGCCGCTCAGGTCATGCGTCGAGGCGAATCTCGCCGCGCTTCACGCCTCCATACCATCCCCACAGCAGATGCGCCGCGACTCCGCGATGGGGTCGCCAGGCCTCCGCACGGGCGGCGGCGCGCTTTTCATCGGGTCGCTCCATCCGCCGATCCGCCCAGCGGATCGCCTCCTGCAAGGCGATGTCGCCGGCGGGAAACAGGTCGGCGCGTCCTTCGCAGAACATGAGAAAGGTCTGGGCCGTCCAGCGTCCGACGCCGGTGATGGCGGTCAGGGCCGCCAGGGCCTCGGTGTCCGAGAGACCGCGCAGATCGTCGAGATCGATCCGGCCGTCGGCCTGGGCCTGGGCGATCTCGCGCACATAGCGAACCTTCGGGCCGGACAGACCGAAGGCGCGCAGGGCCTCCGGCGACAGGGCCAGAACGCGAGCCGGCGAGACCTCGCCGCCGAGCCCGTCGACCGTGCGGGCCCAGATGGCAGCGGCGGAGGCGACCGATACCTGCTGTTCGATGATCATGCGGCACAGGCCTTCGTAGCCCCCTTTCCGGGCCCTCCATTCAAACACCGGGGTGGCGGCATGGACAGCGGCCAGTGCCGGGTCGCGCGCGACGAGGACGCACCGGGCCTCGGCGATCTGATCAGAATCGGGATGCGGCATTCAGTCGGACGCGGAAATGATTTACGCCTTGGGGATGGCGACCCTGAACCAGTTGCTCGCACCGATCGAGCCCGAACGCTTCTTTGCGGACTATCACGACCGAAAGCCGCTGCACGTGCCCGCTGGTCAAGACGACGGCAAGCGCGAGATCCTGCGTTGGGACGCCTTCAACGACCTGCTGAACCAGACTTCCGTCTGGACGGCCCAGAGCCTGAAGCTGGTTCTGAACACCCAGGCCGTGCCGCCGGAATCCTATTGCCGGATCGAGGCCACCCAGTCGGGCACGGTCCTGCGTCCCGATCCCGCCAAGGTCGCCTTGCACCTGGCGGCGGGCGCCAGCGCCGTCGCCGGCGACGTTCAGTCCCTGACGCCTGCGCTGGCGGATACGGCGCAGGCTCTGGGCCGTACCTTTGCAGCGGCCGTCGGCGCCAACATCTACTGCAGCTTTCAGGGCGTGCGCGCATTCGGCACCCACTACGACCTGCACCACGTCTTCGCCGTGCAAACGGAGGGCGAAAAGCTGTGGCGCCTGTATTCCAACCGCGCAGACCGCCCGGTCGACTTTCCGCCCGACACGCCGGAGACCCGCCGCTGGCTGGAGCAATCGCGCGGGCCTGTGTCGGCCGAAGTGCTGATGAAGCCGGGCGACGTCCTGTATCTGCCGCGCGGGTGGTACCACGACGCCCTGGCCCAGGACGGCGCGTCCCTGCATGTGACGTTTTCGGTGACGCCGCTCTACGGACGGGTGATCTTCAATCTGCTGGAACAGGCGGCGATGCAGGACCCGCAGTTCCGCGACTATCTGGCGCCGGCGCATGACGACGACGGCCGCACGCTGCAACGACAGTTGGCGGCTCTCGGCGGCAAGCTGGCGCAGCTGGCGGCGTCGCCGGCGTTCCGCGACGAAGTGGCGATGACCCAGAACCGGCTCAACCCGGGCCGTCCGAGGCATGCCCTGCCGAACCGCACCGGTCTGACCGCATGGCGGCGCACCGGGCTGGCGGGCCCGCAGGAGGCCGGGCCGGTCGCCCATGCGATGGCCTGGGCCTACGCCCAGCCGGATTTTGCGATTGAAGAGTTGGTCGCCCAGTTCGATTTCGTGGCGGAACAGGACATCCGCGCCGCCGTCGAGCGCGCTGCGGCCGCCGGCGCTCTGGCGCGTCTTTAAGGCCCGGGACAAAAGGAGCCGGGGTAAAAAGAAACGGGCGCGGTCCGAAGACCGCGCCCGTTTCCGATCCTGGGTCTTTCGGACCCGTGATCAGAGAAGCTTGAGGTTGACCGCCGCGGTCTTGCCGCGCTGGTTTTCCAGGTCGTATTCGACCTTGGCGTTCTCATCGAGGCCGGCGAGGCCCGCCTTCTGAACGGCGGTGATGTGAACGAACACATCCGAGCCGCCGTCGTCGGGCTGGACGAAGCCATAGCCCTTGGTGGGGTTGAACCACTTGACCGTACCGGTCGCCATATCTGCGTCTCCGTAAACGCGCTTTTCCAGGCAGGCGTCCCTCGGGATCGCCCGTCAGCCCATCTGGACACAGCTCGTTCGGACGAAGGAGCGAGACATGGGTTTGGACCCCACGCGAAATCCGGACTGCGAAAGCTTTGTCACCCGTGTTTTCAAAGCGGTCAACCGGATTCGATTCGCCTCGCGGGCGAAGGATTGCGGACACAGAGGCTGAACGTCGCCGCATCCAGATGCAGATGGTCCGCATGCGCCGCGTTGTAGTCCGGCGTGAGGACGGTCGAGAACAGCCGGCAGCCTCCGTCGCGCAACCTTCGCAACAGGGCCGCGCCCTGGGCTCCCGCAGGTCCGGTCCCCTCCCAGTCGGCGGCCACAGAGACGCGGCGGCCGTCCGACAAGGTGACCCCGGCCACGTCCAGAGCATTGGCGCGGGCATGCTCGCTGGGCCGGTCCGCCGAGTTCTGCGAGCCATAGATCCGTCGGCAGGCGTAGGTTCCCATACTGTCGACCCGGGCCGGCGTCGCGCCGAAGAGACGTTCGGCTTCCGGGCGCAAGACCTGGCGATCCCAGATCACATAGCGGACCATCAGCGGACACTGCATCTCGAGACCGGACGGCGACAGCGGCGTCACATCGCCGCCGACCAGCCGAACCACGCCCCGGGCGGCGCAGAAGCCGCCGTCGTCCTTGTCAGGCCGTCGTTCGACCGAGACGCCCGCCGCCGCCAGGGCGTCGATGCAGCCCTGAACCACGGCCTCCGCCGCCTCGGGCGCGTCATCGGGCCGCACCTCGAAGTCGGAGATCTGGCTGGCCGTCGCCTTGCCGACCGGCCGGTTCAGATCCAGCGGCTTCCAGAACAGGTCCTGCGGCGGGGCGAAGGCGTTCAGCAGGGCGAACAGGGCGCACAGCCCCAGGCAAAGCTCCCAGAGCAGGTTCCAGAAATCCGCGACGTCCTTCCTCATGCCGGACTAACGCATGAAGGGCGGACAACCCGCAATCATGCGTCCGCCGCGTCCAGCAACAGCCGTTGCGCCAGAGGGACCGTCGCCGACCGACCGGCCATGCCGCCGTTCGACAGCACGATCGACGCGCGGCCCCGGTCCGGCTGGGCGATCACGACCGCGTGCCAAAGGGTGTTCGAGCCTTCATGGGCGATCGCGCCGTTTGGCCCCAGGCTCCAGCCCAGCGCATAGGCGTCGCCATCCAGCGGCGTGATCAGTCGCGACAAGCTGTCGGCCGACAGCCATCCGGCCGGGCCGCCGCCCAGCATCGCCTGGACGAACCGCCCATAGTCCGCCAGCGCCATGTGCGCCGTCCCCGCCGGGGCCATCAGAGGCGCATTGTCCGCATAGGGCAGTTCGGGATCGATGGGCGTGGCCGCCTGGCCCTGGACATGGTGGCCCCAGGCGTTCGGGCCGCCCGACACATTGGTGCGTGGCGCGCCGAAACCCGCGCTGCCGATCCCGAGCGGGGAGAAGAGTTCCGCAGCCACCACCTCCTCGCAGGGACGCCCGGCGATCCGCTCGATCACGGCGCCGGCCAGGACATAGTTGACGTTGCCGTAGGCGAAGGTCCCGACCGGTCCGGCGGGCGGACGCGTCAGGGCCTGGGCCAGGGCCGCGCGCTGCTCGACGACCGGACGCGTATCCGCCCGCGCCACCAGCGGCAGAGGGAAGTCGGTCCGGTCGCTCAGTCCGGCCTTGTGCCGCAGCAGGTCCTCGACCGTCAGGGCGGCGAAGGCCTCATGCACGGGCGTCTGCGGGAAGGCCTCGGCCAGGGGCATGCCCCAACGGGCCTGTCCCTGCTCCACGAGCCGCGCCCAGACCGCCGCCGTCATGGCCTTGGTGTTGGAGCCGAGGTGCCACCGATCGTCCAGGGTGACGGCGTCCGTCTGCCCACGCCGACGCACGCCGCGCACATCCGCCCAGGCCTGCCCCCCGGACGTGACGACGGCGGCCGCGACGGCAGGCGGCGCCTGGTCATGCGTCATCGCCTGATCGAGAGCCTCGCTGCGCGGATCCGGAGCAGGCCCCGGCGTGCGGGCATGGGCCGCCGCGGGCGCCGTGAGCGTCGCAAGGGTCGCCGCGATCAGCCGGCGGCGGGAGAGGTCTGACATCGGCGTCTCTATGGTCCATCCTGACTGCGCGCCGGCGACACTGCCACATCCCGGCGCCGTCCGCACTTGCCGCCGACACCCTCCCGTGCTGCGATGGCCGTATGGGCAAGAAAGACGACGACTACGATCGCGACCTGGAAAAGCTCCAGATCGAACTGGTCGAGACCCAGGCCTGGGCGATCGAACAGGGGCTGAAGGTCCTGATCGTTTTGGAAGGTCGCGACACGGCCGGCAAGGACGGGGCGATCAAGCGGATCACCGAGTTCATGTCGCCGCGCCAGACCCGCGTGGTGGCCCTGCCCAAACCGACCGAGCGCGAGACGACCCAGTGGTATTTCCAACGCTATGTCCCGCACCTGCCCGCCGCCGGGGAGACGGTCATCTTCAACCGCTCCTGGTACAATCGGGCCGGGGTCGAGCCGGTCATGGGATTCTGCACGCCCGAGCAGCACGAACAGTTTCTGAAGGACGCGCCCCGGTTCGAGAAATCGCTGACGGAGTCCGGCCTCATCCTCATCAAGTTCTGGCTCGACATCTCGAAGGAGGAACAGGCCAAACGTCTGGAGGAACGTCGGTCTGATCCCCTGAAGCGGTTCAAGGTCTCGAGCCTGGACGCCGAGGCCCAGGCGCGCTGGGACGCCTATTCGGCGGCCCGCGACCGGATGCTGGCGGACACCCACACCGACCGTGCGCCGTGGACCGTCGTGGCCACCGATGACAAGAAGACCGCGCGGCTGAACATCATACGCCACATCCTGGCGGTGCTGAATCGACCCGGCGGCGCGTTCGAAGGGCCGGACAAGGACGTGCTGCTGCCCGCCTCGAAAGCCAAGGGTCGGCTCGCAAAATAGAAGAACGAGCCCCTAGGGGCGAGTCGCCAGGGCGGCGGCCATCACGGGCGTGGCGGCGTTCGCTTCGACAGGCGCGGGGTCGCGGCGGTAGTCCAGACCGATACGCTGGTCCAGCTCCGCCAGCATCGCCTCGCCGCCATGGGTCTGGCAGCGCTTGTGGACGTAGTAGGCCCGGCCCTCGCGCACGAAGATCCAGGTCTTGCCGACGCCGCGTACCCGATCGTCACCCTGGCCCTGGACGTAGGTCTGGACATAGTGACGGACGATCGAGCTGCCCCGGGTCTGCATCGCCCCGACCAGTTCGACGCCGCGTCGGCCGTCCTTCAACGCCCGCATCTCGATCTCGGCCAGGCGGGCGGCGAGGTCGTTGGCCTGGGCCTGATCAAGCGCACGCTCCACGCGGCGGAAGGTGAAATCGCACTCGCCCGCCGCCTCGGCCTCGGGCGCGGCGCTCTCGGCATAGGTGAAACGGATGATGTCGTCGTCGGACACCGACAGGGCGGTCAAAACATATTCGGGACTTTCGACCGTCGAGGCGACGCCCTGGTCGATCGACAGGCCGTTGCCGCCGCGCCGAAGGATTCCGGCGTCGGTCGGCCAGACCACCGACGGCGCGGTCAGGGCTTCCTGTACCCTGGCGTTCGCCACCAGGCCCGGCGCGAGGCACGCCGCCGACAAGGCGGTCGCCATGACAATCGCCGATCGGAACCTGAACATGGGCCTTCCCCGCAGCCGAACTGTGTCGGCCATAGGTGACTGCACGCTGTGCGCGAGGACAAGCCGGTTCTCTCGTGAAGGGCGCGCGCCGGGCCCGAGTTCGCGCCGCGACGCGCAATTTAACGCTGTTCGGCGGACTGTGCGGGCTTCATAAATTCGACAGGGCTGCATCCGCCAGGGTTCGTCGCGGCCTCTGATCACCAGAGTTCCCGACAGATGAGGTCCCCCATGACGCCGATCGACCGGAAGGTCTCCGTTCTCGCCCTGATGGCCGCCCTGAGCGTGGTCGCGCTGCCGCGCCCCGCCCTCGCCCACGCCGCCCAACCCGCGCCGGCCGGCGCGGCGGCGACCCAGGCGCGGACCTATTCCGCCGCACAGTTCTTCGACACCACGAGCTACAGCCTGGCCTACGGCGGGCCGAAGACCTTCTCGCCGGACGGCCGATACGTGCTGATCAGTTCGGACAGGACGGGCGTGTTCAACGCCTATGCCCAGCCGGTGGCCGGCGGCGCGCCGGTCCAGCTGACCACCTCGACCACCAGCGCCGCGCGGGCGGTCAGCTATTTCCCGGCTGATGCGCGCATTCTGTTCACGCAGGACGGCGGGGGCGACGAACTGGATCACCTGTTCGTCCGCGCCGAGGACGGCAAGGTCACAGACCTGACCCCCGGCGAAAAGGAAAAAGCGGACTTCGTCGGCTGGAGCGACGACGGTGCGACGTTCTATGTCCTGTCGAACGGGCGTGATCCGGCCGCCTTCGACATCCTCGCCTATGACGCCACGACCTATGAGAAGCGCGTCGTGTTCCAGAACCCCGGCGGCTTCATGCCGGCCGCCCTGTCCCCCAATGGTCGCTGGCTGGTGCTGGACAAGGCCCTGACCAGCGCCAACAACGACCTCTATCTGGTCGATCTGGCCCAGACGGGCGAAGGCGGGGGCGGCGAGCCGAAGCTGCTGACCCCGCACGAGGGAAACGTGGCCTATACGGCCTATGATTTCACCCCGGACTCCAAGGCCGTGCTGATCGGCACGGACGAGAAGGGCGAGTTCCAGCAGGCGATCCGCCATGAGGTGGAGACCGGCCGGACGACCCCGCTGATCGCGGCCGACTGGGACGTCAGCTTCGTCTTCTATTCGCCGTCGGGACGGTATCGGGTGTCGGGTCTGAACGCCGACGCCAAGACCGAACTGACCCTGCTGGACACCACCACGAACCGTCCGGTCGCCCTGAGCGGCCTGCCGGACGGCGACATCGGCTCGGTCCGCTTTTCCGAAGACGAAGGCACGATCGCCTTCACCGTCGCCTCGGACACCTCACCGTCCGACATCTTCGTCGCCGACCTGACGACGGGCCGGGCCACCCGCCTGACCCATGCCCTCAATCCCGCCATCGACGAGGCCGATCTGGTCGAGGCGACCATCGTCCGCTACCCCGCCGAAGGCGGCGTGATGATCCCGGCGGTGCTCTACAAGCCCAAGGGCGCCTCCGCCGCCAATCCGGCGCCGGCGATCGTCCTGGTCCACGGCGGCCCCGGCGGACAGACCCGGCGCGGCTATTCGGCCATGGTCCAGCATCTGGTCAATCACGGCTATGCGGTGCTGGGCGCCAATAATCGCGGATCGTCCGGATACGGAAAGACCTTCTTCCACATGGACGACCGGAAGCATGGCGAGGCCGATCTGCGTGACATCGTCGCCGGCGGTCAGTGGCTGCGCGATCAGGACTGGGTCGCCGATGATCAGGTGGCGGTGATGGGCGGCTCCTACGGCGGCTATATGACCGCCGCCGCCCTGGCCTTTCACCCGGAAGCCTTTGAGGCCGGGGTCAATATCTTCGGCGTGACCAACTGGGTGCGGACCCTGGAGTCCATTCCGGCCTGGTGGGGCGCGCAACGACAGGCTCTGTTCGACGAGATGGGCGACCCGGCCACGGACGCCGAGCGGCACCGCCGCATCTCGCCGCTGTTCCACGCCTCCAACATCCGCCGGCCGATGCTGGTGGTCCAGGGCGCCAACGACCCGCGCGTGCTGCAGGTCGAAAGCGACGAGATCGTCGCCGCCGTCCGGGCCAACAATGTGCCGGTCGAATACGTGCTCTTCCCCAACGAGGGCCACGGCTTCACGCGCCGCGACAACCGCATCACCGCCCAGGAAGCCTATCTGAAGTTCCTCGACGAACATGTGAGGAGGTAGGAGGTCGGGCCTCAGCCAAAAGCCGTCGGCAGCCGGGCGCGCGCTGCGCGTCCGCCTATCGGCTTCGGAGTGTCACACTGGCGACATCGGCCCTCGCCGGGCGAAGCCGGCGTCGTGGCTGACCTCGGTCGCTGACCAGCCGTACTCGCCAAGAAGCTCGCGATGCCGGGCGAAGGGTGTCGTCATGAAGGCGCGCGACAGGTCGTTCAACGGCCCCAGGACGGTCTCGGCCTCCATGCGCCCCAGCCAGGCGAAAAGACGGGGCCAGCGGTCGGCGGACGGTTCGACTCCAACGACCTGGGCGTTCAAGAAGGCCGGGGCCAGGCTGAAGTCGGCGATCGACACCGCGCCGAACAGGAAGCCCTCGGCCGGGAGCTGACTTTCCAGATAGTCGAAAAGTTCGGGTGCCTCCTCGTCGCGCGCCTTTTCGATCAGGGCGCGTTCGGGCGGCTCTTTCAGAGTGCGCGGCTTGACCGCCATCTGGAAGAACAGCTTCCAGCCCAGGACGTCGAACAGTCGGGTGTCGGCGAACTCCTCGATCCAGCGGGCGCGGGCGCGCTGGACGGGATCGGACGGCCACAGCGCCGGCGCGGGCCGCGTCTCCTCCAGATACTGGACGATGATGCTGGAGTCGCAGAGGGTCAGGTCGCCCTCGATCCAGACCGGGATGCGTCGCAGCGGGCTGAGGGTTGAAAAGGCGTCGTCGCCCCGGAACGGGGTGATCGGATCGATCCGGACCTCGATCCCCTTCATCATGGAGACCGCCAGCACCTTACGGACATAGGGGGAGACCGGATTGCCGATGACGGTGACGGCAGCCGTCACCTCAGGCCGCCTCGTCCTTGGGCATGACGTCGGCGACCGTCGGACAGTCGGCGATGCGGCGGGTCTCGATGTCGCGGCGTTTGACGATCTCGCCGCAGCAGGAGCAGGCCAGTCGCGGCGTCAGTTCGGCGCCGCAGGTCTTGTGGCGGAAGCTGACGCCGGAATCGACGTCCGAGTACATGTGTTTGGAGCCCCAGCCGTGCAGGGTCAGCAGCACGTCGGAGAGGTCACGGCCCTTCTGGGTCAGGACATATTCATTGCGCGGCGGGCGTTCGGAATAGAGGCGCGGCTCCAGCACCCCGTGCTGGACCAGGCTTTTCAGGCGTGAGGCCAGGACATTGCGGGCGACGCCCAGCTGGTCCTGCCACTGTTCGAACCGGGTCGTCCCGTTGAAGGCGTCGCGGATGACCAGCAGGGTCCACGGATCGCCGATGACCTCCAGCGTCGCGGCGATGGTACAGCTTTGTTTGGAATAGTCTGCGGTGCGGCCCATGGGTGGAAAGTGACCTCGCGTCAGGCTTTTTTCAAGTGGGTTGCCAAACCGAACGCTCTAGGTCAGTCTTGTTTGGCAACGCACATCAGGCTCCCGGCTTGAAGCGCGCCTGCATTTCCTCGACTTCAGCGGGCGGGGCCGGTCTCCGCCCGCCCTTTTCCGACCCCGGCTTTCAGGCCTCGGACAACGACGCCAGGATGACGACATGACCGTGCAGACCCTGACCTCCGCCCTGGCGCTGATCCCGACCGAGCCGGCGTCGTTTTCGATCGAGATCGGCGGCGATTTCTCCAACGGGCGGATCTCCGCGCCACCCGAGAAGGGCTTTCCGTTCGGCGGTCTGCTGGCGGCCCTGATCGCCAGGGCGATGCGGGATGGGCTCGGCCTGAGCGCGCCGCTGCGCAGCCTGTCGATCCAGTATCTGGCGGCGCCCGTCTATGGCGCGCCGATCACATTGAAGCCGCGCCTGCTCAGGGGCGGACGCACCGTGGCGTTCACGGCGCTGGAGGTGCGGCAGGGCGAACGCCTGACCCATCAGGCGCAGGCCACCTGGGGCGCGGACGACGTGTCAGGGGAAACGGCCGAAATCATCGCTGCGCCGCCGCCGCTGGCGTCGCTGGATCCCGAACGGACGCTGTCGGGTCCCCTGGCTCCGCATTTCTCGCAACACGTCGAATATCGCTTCGAGACCGGTCCGAACCTGCTGCAGGGACGGGCGGGCGAAGCGGCCGTGGAGCGGCTGTGGATGCGGACGCGTGACGGTCTGCCGCTGGACATGGAGCGGCTCTGCTACCTGATGGACGCCCTGTATCCGCCGGCCTGGACGGCCGCGGCCCGGCCGCTGCGCATGGCGACCGTCGACCTGCGGTACGACATCGTCCGCGATCCGACGCCCGAGATCGCACCGGACGGCTGGGCCTTCTTCGAGTTTCGCCTGCAGGACCTGGGGCGGGGCTGGACCGTGGATGATCTGACGGTGCGCGGCGCGGACGGATCGCTGATCGCCCTGGGTCGTCAACGGCGCAAGGCCTCGCCGAGCCGGGCCGCCGGCGAGGGCTGACCCCCGCCCCTTGCATCGCCCGTCGCGACGGCCGATGTGGGCGCAAAGCGCGCGCCGACGCGACACCTGTGAGGACCACGCCATGACCGCCGTTCACGACCCCATCGTCATCTGCGCCTTCGCCCGCACGCCGATGGGCGGGTTCCAGGGGGCCCTGTCCGGGGTCAAGGCGACCGATCTGGGCGCCGCCGCAGTCAGGGCCGCCGTCGAGCGGGCGGGCGTCGCGCCGGAGAAGGTGGACCGCATCTATATGGGCTGCGTCCTGCCGGCTGGCCTCGGCCAGGCGCCGGCGCGTCAGGCGGCCCTCGGCGCGGGCCTGGGCCTGAATGTCGAGGCGACCACCGTCAACAAGATGTGCGGCTCGGGCCTGAAGGCGGTGATGATGGCCGCCGACGCCCTGTCGGCCGGATCGGCCGAGGTCATCGTCGCCGGCGGCATGGAGTCGATGACCGGCGCGCCGTATCTGATGAACAAGCACCGCGGCGGCGCCCGCATCGGCCATGACGTCATCGTAGACAGCATGATGATGGACGGGCTGGAGGACGCCTATACCCCCGGCAAACCCATGGGCGCCTTCGCCGAGGACGCCGCCCGGTCCTATCAGTTCACGCGCGAGGCCCAGGACGCCTATGCGATCGAGAGCCTGACCCGCGCCAACGCCGCTATCGCCTCGGGCGCGTTCGCCGCCGAAATCACGCCGGTCGAGGTGAAGACCCGCAAGGGCGTCGAGACCGTCGCCGTCGACGAACAGCCCGGCAAGGCCATGCCGGAGAAGATCCCTGGCCTGAAGCCCGCCTTCGACAAGGACGGCACCATCACCGCCGCCTCCTCGGCCTCGATCAGCGACGGCGCCGCCGCCCTGGTCCTGACGCGTGAGAGCGTGGCCCGGGCCCTGCACCTGCCGGTCATCGCGCGCATCGTCAGCCATGCCGCCCACGCCCATGAGCCCGGCCTGTTCACCACCGCCCCGGTCCCGGCCATGCAGAAGGCGCTGGACAAGGCCGGCTGGACCGTCGCCGACGTCGACCTGTGGGAGGTCAACGAGGCCTTCGCCGTCGTGCCGATGATCGCCATGCACGACCTGGGCATCGATCATGCGAAGCTGAACGTGAACGGCGGCGCCACAGCCCTGGGCCATCCCATCGGCGCCTCGGGCGCGCGCGTCCTGGCCACCCTGCTCGGCGCTCTCCAGGCGCGCGGCGGGACCAGGGGCGTGGCCAGCCTGTGCATCGGGGGCGGCGAGGCCGTGGCGCTGGCGGTCGAGCTGGCCTGAGGCCGATCCCCTCCTCCGCGCAGCGGAGAAGGAAGCCGTCGCCTAGATCCCCTGCACGATCTTTTCGATGCGGGCGGCGACGGCGTTCAGGGCTTCGGCGACGCCTTCACCGGCCGACGGGGAGGGCGTCGCATCCGCCGGCGCCGGGGCGGCGCCGAGGCGGGCCTCATGCAACTGATCCGCGAGCAGCAGGGCGGCCATGAGGAACAGGCGCAGGTCGCCGACCTGTCCCACGTCATCGGCCACGGCGCGAACCTGGGCGTCGAACTGTTTGCCGAGGATACGGACACGCTCCTCCTGGCCGTCGGCGCATCCGACGGAATAGGGACGGCCGTTCACCTCGACGCTGACGGTGGCCATCAGTCCTGCTCCTCGTGTTCCGCCGGACCCGACGACGACGACGTGTCGATGAGCCCGCGCAGGTGTTCGATGGCGCCGGACAAGGCCTCCGACGCCTCTCGCCCGGCCGCCTCCAGCTCCGCCACTCGCGCACGCAGGGCCGTCTCCGCGACCCCGGCCTCGACAGCGCCGGCGGAGGTCCCCGACGTCGTCGCGGGTATGGCGAACAGGTCGTCGTCGTCCGTCACGGGCCGGGTGACGGTCCGCGACTTCAAAGCTTCGATCCTGTGTTCGAGCGCCGACAAGGCCCGGTCGATCCGGGCGCGAGCGGCGGCGACGGCGTCCGACATGGTCCGCTCCTCCAGATTTCATATAGAACGCCTGGACGCGTCGGGGTAAAGCGGCGCCGCCCCGATTCATCAATTCGCCCCCAAGGCCTTCGCCCATGTCCGCTGTCAAGTCCGCCGCCAAGGCCACGCAAAAGCAGATGGCGGATGCTATCCGCGTCCTGGCCATGGACGGCGTCGAAAAGGCCAAGAGCGGCCACCCCGGCATGCCGATGGGCATGGCCGACGTGGCGACGGTGCTGTTCTCGAAGTTTCTGAAGTTCGACGCCTCCCGGCCGGACTGGGCCGACCGCGACCGCTTCATCCTGTCGGCGGGCCACGGCTCGATGCTGATCTACGCCCTGCTGCACCTGACCGGCTACAAGGCCGCGACCAGGGAGGAGCTGTCGAACTTCCGTCAATGGGGATCGAAGACGGCCGGCCACCCCGAGTACGGCCATATGCCGGGCGTCGAGGTGACCACGGGCCCCCTGGGCCAGGGGCTGGCCACCTCGGTCGGCTTCGCCATGGCCGAGCGGCATCTGGCCGCCAAATACGGCGCCGACCTGGTCGACCACCGCACCTGGGTGATCGCAGGGGACGGCTGTCTGATGGAGGGCGTGTCGCAGGAGGCGATCGCCCTGGCCGGCCGGCTGAAGCTGTCCCGGTTGACGGTCCTGTGGGACGACAACGACATCACCATCGACGGCAAGGTCGCCCTGTCCGACGCCACCGACCAGAAGGGCCGCTTCAAGGCCGCCGGCTGGGCGGTCAAGGCCGTGGACGGCCATGACATGGCGGCGATCAAGACCGCGCTGAAATGGGCGACGCGTCAGGACAAGCCGACCCTCATCGCCTGCAAGACGCAGATCGGCCGGGGCGCGGCCACCATGGCCGGCAGCCACAAGACCCATGGCGCGGCCCTCGGCGCGGCCGAGGTCGCCGCAACGCGTCTGGGACTGGCGTGGGACCATGATCCTTTCGAAATGCCCGACAACGTCCTGTCGGCCTGGCGCAAGGTCGGTCGCCAGGGCGCCAAGCATCGCAAGGCCTGGGAGGCCCGGCTGGCGGCGTCGCCGCAGGCCGCGGACTTCACCCGCGCCATGAAGGGCGACCTGCCGGACAACGCCTTCGACGGCTTGGACGCCAAGATCGCCGAACTGATCGAGACGAAGCCGGCCCAGGCGACGCGGCAGTCGTCGGGCGCCGCCCTGGAACAGGTGTTCGGCGCCGTGCCCGAACTGGTCGGCGGCTCGGCCGACCTGACCGGATCGAACAACACCTATGTGGCCGGCACGCCGATCCTGGACGCCCCGAACTATGAAGGGCGCTACGTCAACTACGGCATCCGCGAGTTCGGCATGGCGGCGGCGATGAACGGCCTGGCCCTGCACGGCGGGGTCATCCCCTATGGCGGCACCTTCATGGTGTTCTCGGACTACAGCCGTCCGGCCATCCGCCTCGGCGCCCTTATGGGTGTTCGGGTGGTTCACGTCCTGACGCACGACTCGATCGGTCTCGGCGAGGACGGCCCGACCCACCAGCCGGTCGAGCACCTGGCCGCCCTGCGCGCCATTCCGAACCTCAATGTCTTCCGCCCCGCCGACACGGTCGAGGCGATGGAGGCGTGGAAGATCGCGCTATCGTCCAGGACCACGCCGTCGGCCATGTGCCTGTCACGCCAGAAGACGGCGGCGGTGCGCGTCGAGGCCTCGAGCGAGAACCTGACGGCGAAAGGCGCCTATGAGCTGAAGGCGGCCAGCGGCGAGGCCAGGGCGACCCTGTTCGCCACCGGCACCGAGGTTCCCATCGCCCTGGCGGCGGCGGAACGACTGGAGGCCAACGACATCCCGACCCGGGTCGTCTCGGCCCCCTGCTTCGAACTGTTCTTCCAGCAGCCCAAGGCCTATCAGGACAGCGTCATCGGCCGCGGCACGGTGCGTGTCGCCGTCGAGGCCGCCGTGCAACAGGGGTGGGAGCGGTTCATCGGCGAGGACGGCGGCTTTGTCGGCATGACCGGCTTCGGCGCCTCCGCCCCGGCCGAGGTCCTGTACGAGAAGTTCGGCATCACCACCGAAGCCGTGGTCGCGGCGGTGAAGGCGCGGCTGTAACCGATGCGCCTCGGCACCCCCCTCTCGGACACCGCCATCCGCGTCATGCTGCTCGGCGCGGGCGAACTGGGCAAGGAGGTGGCCATCGAGCTGCAGCGGCTGGGCGTCGAGGTCATTGCCGTCGATCGCTATCCCAACGCCCCGGCCATGCAGGTGGCGCACCGCAGCCACGTCATCCCCATGACCGACGCCCAGGTGTTGAACGGGGTCATCCTGGCCGAGGCGCCGCACATCATCGTGCCGGAGATCGAGGCCATCGCCACCGAAGTGCTCGCCGAGATTGAGGCGGCCGGACTGGCGCGGGTCATTCCCACGGCGCGGGCGACCCAGCTGACCATGAACCGCGAGGGCATCCGGCGTCTCGCGGCCGAGGCGTTGGGCCTGCCCACAAGTCCCTTCGCCTTCGCCGGATCTGCCGAGGAGCTGGCGGCGGGCGCCGAAGCCGTCGGCTATCCCTGCTTCGTCAAGCCGGTGATGTCGTCGTCAGGCAAGGGCCAGTCGTTCGTGGAAGCGCCTGAAGAGATCGCCGACGCCTGGGCCCATGCCGAGGCCTCGGGCCGGGTCGCGGGCGGCCGGGTCATCGTCGAGGGCCGGATCGACTTCGATTTCGAGATCACCCTGCTGACCGTCCGTTCCCTGGACGCCGATGGGCAGGTCCGCACGGATTTTTGCGCCCCGATCGGCCATCGCCAGGTCAAGGGCGACTATGTCGAGAGCTGGCAGCCCCAGGCCATGACCGAGGCCGCCCTGGCCTCGGCCCGGGATATCGCCGGAAAGGTGACGGAGGCGCTCGGCGGCCTCGGCGTGTTCGGGGTGGAGCTGTTCGTGAAGGGCGATCAGGTCTGGTTTTCCGAAGTCTCACCCCGCCCGCATGACACCGGACTGGTCACCCTGGCCACCCAGACGATGAGCGAGTTCGCCCTGCACGCCCGCGCCATCCTGGGTCTGCCCGTGGACGTGAGCCAGCGCGAGCCGGGCGCCAGCGCCGTCATCTATGGCGGGATGGAAGCCCACGGCGTGGCCTTCGAAGGCCTGGCCCAGGCCCTGTCGGTGCCGACGGCCGACCTGCGCCTGTTCGGCAAGCCGGAAGCCTTTGAGCGCCGCCGCATGGGCGTGGCGACGGCGCGCGGCGCCGATGTCGATCAGGCCCGAGAAAGAGCGCGCGAGGCGTCAGCCCGGGTTCGCGTCGTCCGCGACTAACCGTGGCTGTTTGAGCAGGGCGGCGGCTGCGGCCTCGACCACCGGATCGACGCCGCGTCGCAGGTCGGCGGCGTTCAGGGCGACCTCATGATCCGGCGTGACGCCGACCCCCTCCAGCACGGCGCCGCGACCGGAGCGGAACGCCCGCACCCCGATGCCCAGTTCGCCGCCGTCCGGCAGGACGACATCGCGGGATGCGACGACGGCGCCTCGCGTCCTGTCGCCGAACAGCCGCCCGCGCCCGGTCTCCTGCATGGTGGCGGCGAAGACCTCCGCCCCGCTGGCCGAGGCCCCGGAAATGAGAACAGCGACCGGTCCGTCATACCCGCGCCGCCAGGGGCGGGTCCGGTCCGGCAGACGCGGCAGATAGCCGTACTCGACATAGGCATAGGGCTGACGCTCGGCGAAGAAGGGGGACAGGGTCGCGCCCACCGCCCGCAACAGCCCGCCGCCGTTATCCCGCAAATCCACGATGATGCCCGGCGGCGGATCTTCGACGAGCTCCCGCATCCGGGCCAGGAACCAGTCGCGCGTGGCCGGGGCGAAATAGTCGAACGACAGGATCACTACGCCGTCGGCGCGGCGCTCCATGTCGCCCAGATGCGGCGGGAGGTCGACTTCCGGTAGGATCACGGTCCGGGATTGGTCGTCGGCGTCCGTGAAGATCAGTTCGTGTTCGGGTTGGCTCTTTGAGGACAGGCCTTCGCTTATGGGCTGGCCATCGATGCTTTCCAGCCGCCAGCCGCGCTGGATCTTGCCGGCCGCCGGGGCGTCGGCGCGCACCTCGGTGACGATGTATTGGCCGTCCACCACCCGCATGCCGAAGCCGATGACGGGCCGAGCCTCGCGACGATCCCGCAGCCGCTCGCGATAGCGGGTCGGGGTCACGGCTGTGGTGTGGGGATCCTTCAGCAGATCCAGCGTGGCGTTCAGCGCGCCATAGAAGCTTGCGTCGTCCGGTTGAGCCACGGCCGCGGCGCGCCGCTCCGCCGTCTCGCCCGCCCAATCGACACCGCCGAAATCCCGCTTGTAGAACCGCCGGGTCACCCAGCGCACGGCGGCGTCGTAGGTGCGGGCGTTCAGCGCCTCACGCGCGGGAGAAGCGTCGGCGACCTCCACCACGGGAGGCGTCGTCCTGTCGTCGGCGTAGGGCAGTGTCTGACATGCCGAAAGGGCGATCGCCAGGCCGGCGAGCAGCGTCCGCCCCACCGCCTGGCGCAACCTCGGGCATATCGGAAAGGCCAAGGCTATGACCCTTGGTCGGCGACGCCGGCCGAGGCGCCGACGGGCGCCTGTTCGGATGTGGCCAGCAGGCTCAGGGCGGCTTCCAGCGCAGGGTCGCGACCGGCACGGCGATCAGCGGGCGTCGTCTCCGCGAGGATGTCAGGCGTCACCCCCCGCTTTTCGAGCCGGACGCCGGCGGTGGTGACGAAATCGGCCCGACTGAGCGTCAGCCGACCTCCATCGGGAAGGTCGGTGTCGCGCGAGATCAGCACGGCCCCCGGCGACCGCGCGCCCACCACGATCGCCCGCCCCGCCTCCTGAAGCGCGGCCGGCGTCAGCTCAGCGGCGCTGCGGCTGGATCCGTCGATGAGCACGGCGAGACCGTTGGGCGCCGGCCGGCCCAGGGAGCCGCAGCCCGGGCGCACGCGCAGGGTCGCCGCCTGACCGGATCGGGTCGTGCGCACGGCCCAGGCCGTCCGATGCGGAAGGAAGCAGGACAGGACGGCGTCCGCCTCGCTGAGCAGGCCGCCCGGATTGGCGCGCAGGTCCAGAACCACCTCGGTGGCGGCGGGGAGGTTCGCAAGCTGTGCGCCCATCCACTCTCCCAGACCGCTTTCGAACTGTTCGATACGCAGCACCAGGACATCGGGGCGCGACCGGTCCGCAGAAAACAGGGGAACCGGCTCCATGACGCGCGGCCGGATCACCGCTGTCCGCACCGCGCCCGAGGCATCGGTGAAGGCGAGTTCGATCGGCTGGTCTTCCACCACCGGATCGGCGACCGTCCAGGGGCGTTCCGTCGTCGGCGGCAGCAGCCGCCAGCCGGGCTCGACGCCCGCCGCCTCCGCCGGAGAGCCCGGCCGCACACGTTCGACGCCGAATTGTTCGCCGTCCCGGGCGTAGAAGGTCAGGCCCAGAACCGCGCGACGGGTCCGGGCGTCCGCCTGATTCCGCACAGAGGCCGGCGACGCCGCGACCGCATGGCTGTCATCCAGCAAGGCCAGCATCCGCCCGAGCACGCGATACAGGGCCGCATCATCGGTCGCCACGAGGGCCTGGGGGCGGAAAGTCGACCGCGCCGCGACCCAGTCCACGCCGTGCAGGCCGGGGTCGTAGTAGCCGCGCCGAACCTCGTTCCAGACCTTGTCGAACACCTGTTGATTGAGCCGCGTCCGTTCGACGGAGGGGACGGGCGTCGGTTCCGGCGTCGAGACGACCACAAGCGTCGTCGCCTCGGCGGCGCCGACCCCCGGCGCGAGGCAGACGGCGACGGCCCCGGCGATAGCCGGGGCCGCGACCAGCGTGCGAAGGCTTCTGAGGAACGCCAGGACCAGGGACATGCGGACGATATTAGCGCCCCCGGCCCCACGCTCCAGTCCCCGTCACACCGATCCTGAAACGGACAGCGCAGAACTTCGTGATCGACCGCGTGGTCAATCCTCGCTCGGCCGTTCGATACGACGGGTGAAGACGTGGACATTGGAGCCCGGCCCATGTTCGCCGGCCTCGAGGGCTCCGGACGCGTCCTTGTCCATGCGGCGGAAGGCGTCACGCAGCGGCGCCAGAAACTCCTCTTCGGAGACCTTGCCGTCCTTGTCCTTGTCGAGATCGGCCGGCCCGCCAGGAACGCCCTCTCCGCCCAGGATCATCGCGCCGCCCGGCCCGCCCGGACGGCGCAGGGTGAACCGCATCGGGCCGCCGTCCGGCCCGCCTTCGCCACGGCCGATGATGGTGACCTCGCGCTCGCCCGGCCCGTCGGGCCCGCCAAGGAACATGGCGCGGGGGCCGCCAGCCCGTCCGCCGAGGACCAGCGGAGCTCCATTTCCGCCCCCTCCGCCGAGGATGGTGCGCGCCAGGGACCGGCCCTCGGTCATTTCGTCCCGCGAGATCCGGCCGTCATTGTCCTTGTCGAGGACGCGGAAGGCCTCTGTGGTCGGGCCGACATATTCATCGCGCGAGACAAAGCCGTCGCCGTCCTTGTCGAGGCGGGGAAACGCGCCGGTCCAGGTCATGCCGGGGCCGCCGCCGTCGGCGGTCACGATACGGACCTCCCGGCGGACCTCGGGGTCGGACGCCGCCGGAGCCTCGGCGGACAATGCGGCGGCGAGCGAAAGGGCGATGATCATGGGCGGTCTCCTCCGTTGAACCGAAGCCAGCAATCGCAGCCCCGCCTTGCATGGGTGTTTCAGGACGGGCGTCATTTGTTTCAGGGATGAAATGACGGCGCCGCGAGAGATCGCCATAAGGCAAAGATGAACGCTGAACTTTCCGCCCGCATTCTGGTGGTCGATGACGATCCCGGCATTCGCGAGGTGTTGTGCGACTATCTGGCTCAGCACGGCTTTCAGGCGTCCGGCGCGGCGTCAGCGGCCGAGATGGATCGCGCCCTGCAGGCCGGTCAGATCGACCTGATCGTGCTGGACCTGATGATGCCGGGCGAGGATGGACTGTCGGTCGTGCGGCGCCTGGGCGGAAAGGGTCCGCCCGTGATCATGCTCAGCGCGATGGGCGAGGAAACGGACCGGATCGTCGGTCTGGAGCTCGGGGCGGACGACTACCTGGCCAAGCCCTGCAATCCGCGCGAGTTGCTGGCGCGCGTCCGGGCCGTTCTGCGCCGTCCGCGCGAGGACGCCGAGATCGACAGTCCGCCCACCCTGCGTTTCGCGGGCTGGCGACTGGACCTCGTCCGTCGCGAACTCACCCGACCGGACGGCATGATGGTGGGACTGTCCGGCGGCGAATTCAGCCTGCTGCGCGCCCTGGTCGAACGTCCCGGCCGTGTCCTGACCCGCGATCAGTTGCTGGAGGCCGCGCGCGGCGTCGAGGCCGACGTCTTCGACCGCGCCATGGACGTCCAGATCAGCCGCCTGAGAAAAAAGCTCGATGACGGCTCGGGCGTCGATCTGATCCAGACCGTGCGCGGCGAGGGCTATCTGTTCGACGCCAAGGTCACGCGTCGATGACGCGCGACGTCCGCCCGGGCGGTTTCGGGGGCATGCCCGTGCTGGCCTCGGTCGCGGCCCTTGCGGCGTTGGCGGTCATCATGACCCAGGCCGTCGCCTTTCTGGTTCTGCTCCTGGCGCCCGAGCCGCGTCCGTCAGGGTACAGCCTGCGCGCCGCCGCCGAAGCCTTGCAGGGGCGGCCGGCGCAGAGCGGCGACGGCCGGGACATCCGCCGCAAGATCGGCTCCACCCCCATTGCACCGACCGACGCCCAGGCCGCCGATCCCCTGGCCGCCACCCTGCGAATGGCCCTGGCCCAGCGGCTGGACGCGCCGCCCGAGGCGATCCGGGTCCGGGTGGAGCGTCGCCGTCCTCCCGGCGCCCTTTTCCGCGAACGCCGACCGCCGCCGCCCATGGGCGAAACCCGATCGACCAGCTTCGTCTTCGTTCGCCGAAATGACGGCGCGCCGGTCGAGGGGGCGACGCCGGCGGACGGCGCGGCGTCGCCTGCCCCATTGCGCCAGGGCGACGACGCGGATCCGTCGGCGCAGCCCCGCGTCCTGATGCTTCCCCCCGGCGCCGGCGGACTGGGTCCGGGCCGGATCACCGTCGACACGACCACGCGTCAGTTCACGGTTCTGGCCGACCGCGTGACTTTCGACCCTTTTTCGGCCTCGCTGAAGTTGCCGGACGGTCGCTGGGCCACGATCGAGCCGCCGCGCGACCTGATCGCGCCGTGGCAGAGGCGCATTCTGCTGTCGATGCTGCTGTCGATGCTCATTCTGGCGCCGGTCGTCTGGCTTCTGGCCCGGCGGATCACGCGCCCGATCCGCGCCTTCGCCCAGGCGGCCGAACGCCTTGGGGACGATCCGGACGCCGAACCGCTTCAGGCCCGGGGCCCCCGCGAAGTCCGTACAGCCATCAGCGCCTTCAACGAGATGCAGGGGTCAATCCGCGGCCATATCCACAGGCGCACCCAGACCGTCGCCGCCATCGCTCACGATCTCCGCACCCCGCTGACCCGGCTGCGTTTTCGAGCCGAGCAGGCCCCTGGACACCTCCGCGACCGCATGGCGGCCGACATCGAGGAGATGGACGCCCTGATCGGTCAGGCCATGGCCTATGTGTGCGGTGAGACCCCGCCCGAGCGTCTGGAACGGCTGGATCTGAACGTGCTCGCGGGCGCCTGCGCCTCGGGATTCGCCGAAATCGGTCAGCCGGTGACCTTCTCCGGACGCTCGACGCTGCCGGTCACCGGCGATGCGGCGGGGCTGAAGCGGGCGATCGACAACCTGATCGAGAACGCCGTCAAATTCGGCGGCGCCGCGCGCGTGTCGGCCGCCGCCGAGCAGGGCCAGGCGATCGTGACGGTCGACGACGACGGGCCGGGGCTTGACGCGGGCGAACTGACGGCCGTCCTGGAACCGTTCGTACGCGGCGAGCAGTCGCGAAATCGCGCGACCGGGGGCGCCGGCCTCGGGCTGGCGGTGGCGCGCCAGGCGGCGCGGGCCTCAGGCGGCGAACTGACGCTGGCGAACCGGCCCGAGGGCGGCCTGCGCGCCCGGCTGAGCCTGCCCCTGGTCGCCGAGACCTAGGCGGCGACGTCCAGCGTCACAGTCGATCATTCTATGTGACCCTGGCGGGGTTGATCCCGGCGTTCCGGCGTTCCATTGAAGCCGGCAACGATAACACGCCTGCTCAGGAGACCTCCCGTCATGACTGTCCGCGTCGCCATCAACGGTTTCGGCCGCATCGGCCGCCTCGTGCTCCGCTCGATCGTCGAGCACGGCCGCACCGACATCGAGGTCGTGGCGATCAACGACCTGGGTCCGGTGGAGACCAACGCCCATCTGTTCCGTTATGACAGCGTCCACGGCCGCTTTCCCGGCACGGTGACGTCGGGCGAGGACTGGATCGACGTCGGCACGGGCAAGATCAAGGTCACGGCCGAGCGCGATCCGGCCAAGCTGCCGCATGCGGACCTGGGCGTCGACATCGCGTTCGAGTGCACCGGCATCTTCACATCCAAGGACAAGGCCTCGGCCCACCTGACCGCCGGCGCCAAGCGCGTCCTGGTCTCGGCCCCCGCCGACGGCGCGGACAAGACCATCGTCTTCAAGGTCAACCACGACACCCTGACCGCCGACGACATCGTCGTGTCCAACGGCTCGTGCACCACCAACGCCCTGGCCCCCGTCGCCAAGGTGCTGAACGACCTGTTCGGCATCGAGCGCGGCTATATGACCACCATCCACGCCTACACCGGCGACCAGCCGACGCTGGATACGATGCACAAGGACCTGTACCGCGCCCGCGCCGCCGGCCTGTCGATGATCCCGACCTCGACCGGCGCCGCCAAGGCCCTGGGCCTGGTCCTGCCGGAACTGAAGGGCAAGCTGGACGGCTCCTCGATCCGCGTCCCGACCCCGAACGTCTCGGTCGTCGATCTGAAGGTCGTCGCCGGTCGTGAAGTGACGGTGGACGAGATCAACGCCGCCCTCAAGGCCGCCGCCGAAGGCCCGATGAAGGGCGTTCTGGCCGTCACGACCGATCCGGTCGTGTCGTCCGACCTGAACCATATCGCCGCCTCGTCCACCGCCGCCCTGCCCCAGACCCAGGTCGTCGACGGCAAGCTGGCCCGCGTTCTCAGCTGGTACGACAACGAATGGGGTTTCGCGACCCGCATGTCGGACACGGCGCTGGCGATGGCGAAGTTCCTCTAGAGATAACGTCTCCTCCCTATCGCCGCTTGGCGATGGGGAGGGGGACCGCGAAGCGGTGGAGGGGTTCTGTCCGCCGCACTCATTCGGGGTGAAGAACCCCTCCGTCACGGCGCAAGCGCGCCGCGCCACCTCCCCATCGCTACGCGACAGGGAGGAGACAGGAGAACGACCATGACCTTCCGCACCCTCGACGACGCCAAGGATCTCGCAGGCAAGACCGCCCTGGTCCGTGTGGATTTCAACGTGCCGATGGAGGACGGGAAGGTCACGGACGACACCCGTCTGCGGGTCGCGGTGCCGACCATCAACCGGCTGCGGGACGCCGGCGCCAAGGTGGCGCTGCTGGCCCACTTCGACCGGCCCAAGGGCCAGCGCGTGCCGTCCATGAGCCTGAAGCCCGTCGTCGAGGCGCTGGAAAACGTGCTGGGCGCCCCCGTCCGTTTCGCCGAGGACTGCGTCGGACCGGACTCGGTCGAGGCGATCCGCGATCTGGACGCCGGGGGCGTGGTCCTCTTGGAAAACGTCCGCTTCCATGCGGCGGAAGAGGCCAATGATCCGGTCTTCGCCCAGAAGCTGGCGGATCTGGGCGACCTCTACGTCAACGACGCCTTCTCGGCGGCCCACCGCGCCCACGCCTCGACCGAGGGGGTGGCGCGCCACCTGCCCGCCTATGCGGGCGAATCCATGCGACGCGAGCTGGAGGCCCTGGATGCGGCGCTCGGAAATCCGGTCAAGCCGGTCATCGGCATCGTCGGCGGGGCCAAGGTCTCGACCAAGCTGGACCTGCTGAAGAACCTGGTCGGCAAGCTGGACCGCCTGGCCATCGGCGGCGGCATGGCCAACACCTTCCTGTTCGCGCAAGGCGTCGATATCGGCGGCTCCCTGGCTGAGCGCGACATGGCCGAAACCGCCCGGGACATCCTCGCCGAGGCCGAGGCGAAGGGCTGCGAGATCCTTTTGCCGATCGACGTGGTGGTGGCCACCGAGGTCAAGCCCGGCGCCGAGACCCGCACTGTCCTGGCGCGTGAAGAGATCGGCGATGACGAGAAGATCCTCGACGCCGGTCCCCTGACCGTCGAGAAACTCATCAAGGCCATGACGCTGTCGAAGACCCTGATCTGGAATGGGCCGCTGGGCGTGTTCGAGGTGCCGCCGTTCGATGTGGCGACCGTCAAGGCCGCCCGCGCCGCCGGTGATTTCGCCAAGGCCGGCATTCTCACTGCGGTCGCAGGCGGAGGCGACACGGTGGCGGCGATGCACCACGCCGGGGTGACCGGCGATCTCACCTTCGTCTCCACGGCCGGCGGCGCCTTCCTGGAATGGATGGAGGGCAAGCCCCTGCCCGGCGTCGAGGCCCTGAAGGCCTGACCTAGCCCCGCGTCCGGCCCCCGTTCTCGGCGTTGGTGCAGTCGGGCGACGCGCCGGTCGCGACCGTGCCGCAGCGCGGCGCGCAGTCGTCCGACCGGCGGCAAAGGTCGTCCGTGTCGCCCAGGTCGATTCCGGTGCAGGCGGCGAGACCGGACAGGCAGACGATCAGGACAAGACGACGCATGGTGCGTCCTTTCGATAGACGGTGGCCCGGCGGTCTAGCCGCACAGCAGCGCACGCCGCGACTGTCTGTTCCTGACCCCGTCCCTGCTCCTGCGCGTTACATCCGGCCTGTTACATCGCGTGACTTCGACCGCGCCCTCGGCTAAAGCGGTCGCAAAACATATACGGCTCAGGGGACTACACGATGGCGCGCATCACGCTGCGACAGCTGCTGGATCATGCGGCGGAGAACGACTACGGCCTGCCGGCCTACAACATCAACAATATGGAACAGGGTCTGGCGATCATGGAGGCGGCCCATGAGGTCAACGCCCCGGTCATCATCCAGGCCTCGCGCGGCGCCCGCAACTACGCCAACGACATCGTCCTGGCCAAGCTGATCGACGCCCTGGCTGAACTGTATCCGCACATCCCGGTCTGTATGCACCAGGACCACGGCAACGGCCCGGCGACCTGCGCCACCGCCATCCAGTACGGTTTCACCTCGGTGATGATGGACGGCTCGCTGGAAGAGGACGCCAAGACCCCCGCCAGCTATGAGTACAATGTCGAGGTCACCCGCCGCGTGACGGAGATGGCCCACAGCTGCGGCGTCTCGGTCGAGGGCGAACTGGGCGTTCTGGGCTCGTTGGAGACCGGCATGGGCGAGGCCGAGGACGGTCACGGCTTCGAGGGCAAGCTGGATCATTCGCAACTGCTGACCGACCCCGATCAGGCCGTCGATTTCGTGAAGGCCACCAAGGTGGACGCCCTTGCCATCGCCATGGGCACCAGCCACGGCGCCTACAAGTTCACGCGCCAGCCCGACGGCGACGTCCTGGCCATGAATGTGATTGAGGAGATTCATCGCCGCCTGCCCGACACCCACCTGGTCATGCACGGCTCGTCCTCGGTGCCGCAGGACCTGCAGGACATCATCAACCAGTACGGCGGCCAGATGCCCCAGACCTGGGGCGTGCCGGTCGAGGAAATCCAGCGCGGCATCAAGCACGGCGTGCGCAAGGTCAACATCGACACCGACAACCGCATGGCCATCACCGGCGCCATCCGCAAGGTGCTGGCCGAAAAGCCGGGCGAGTTCGATCCGCGCGCCTATCTGAAGCCCGCCAAGGAAGCCATGCGCGCCCTGTGCAGGGAACGCTATCTCCAGTTCGGCTGTGAAGGCCAGGCGTCTAAGATCAAACCCCTGTCCACCGCCCAGATGGCCAAACGCTATGCGTCGGGCGAGCTGAACCCGCATTTCGGCGCGGCGGCCGTCAAGGCGGCCTGAGGATCTCCACCGCGCCCGCCTTCGGCTATCCGCCGTAGGTTGGGATGAAACGGTTGGCCACGGCGTCGGCGTCGCGTTTGGCGACGTCGGCCTCGCCCTGAAGCCGCGCGACCTCGCTCAGCTGGCGGTCGCGGTCGATACGCAGATTGCGGACCCGCATTCGGATGGCGGCGATCTGTTCATCCGTCAGGCCTTCGGTCGCCAGCAGGTCCTCCTGAGCGCGAACATCGATGGCCAGTCGGTCGGCTTCGTTCTGCGCCGCGATCACGCGGTTCTGCAGTTCCGTCGCATGGCTTCGCGCATCATACACCAGCCGGCCGTCCGCCACCGCCAGCATGAAGTCCGGCTCCAGGTCGGGCGCACAGTAACCCTGGTTGTATCGTCCTCCGCGCCGTCCCATGGCGAAGCCGCTGGCCGGTCGGCACCAGACACGACGCCCCTGGATATGGCCCGCGTGATAGGCGTCGGCGTCCGGCGTGATCCCGTGCTCGACGCAGGCCTTCACATGGTCGTCCAGACGGCCGCTGCCTCGCCCGGCCGCAGCGTCACGATAACCCTGGGCGTTCCAGTCGGCCGCCACGCACTGAGCCTGGTCCAGACTGGGCTTCGGCGTCGCGCAGGCGACAAGCAACACGCCTGCCCCCATCATCATCATTACAGCGGTCACGCCTCGCATCATCGTCCTCCCCCCGTCCGCAGTTCGGCTTCGCGCATGGCCGAGCACATGTCGCCCTTCGCTTCCTGACGATGGAGCATGCTAAGGAACCGCCGTGTCCGACCCCGATCTGATCGATGACGACGAAGGCGTCGCCGAGGTGCTGCAGGCGTCCGTGGATGCGCCGGGCGTCCGGCTGGACAAGGCCCTGGCTGCCGCCTTTCCCCGTCTGTCACGCGCGCGCCTCCAGACCCTTCTGGCCGAAGGCGCCGTCACCCGCGACGGTCTGACTGTCAGGAGCGGCTCGGAGAAGGCGACGCCGGGCCTGTATGTCGTCGCCCTGCCGCCCGTCGTCCCTGCCGCCCCGACGCCTCAGTCCATTCCCTTGGCGGTCCTGTTCGAGGATGACGATCTGATCGTCATCGACAAGCCCGCCGGCATGGCTGCTCATCCGGCGCCCGGCACGCCGGACGGCACCCTGGTCAACGCCCTGCTGGCCCATTGCGGCGACAGCCTGTCGGGCATCGGGGGCGTGGCGCGGCCGGGCATCGTTCATCGACTGGACAAGGACACCTCGGGCGTCATGGTCGCGGCCAAGTCCGATCGCGCCCACGCGGGCCTGTCGGCCCTGTTCGCCACCCACGACATCGAGCGCACCTATGTGGCCCTGACGCGCGGCGCGCCTTCTCCCGACCGCGACCGGATCGTCACCCGCATCGGTCGCTCGCCACACGACCGGAAGAAGATGGCTGTGCTGAAAGCCGGCGGCCGCGAGGCTGTCACCGACTATCGCGTGGAGCGAAAATTCGCTGTCCCGGCCAAGGCGGGCGCGGCGCCTCTCGCCGCCCGCGTCGCCTGCACCCTGCACACCGGCCGAACCCACCAGATCCGCGTGCACATGGCTTCGAAGGGCGCGCCCCTGCTGGGGGATCCCGTCTATGGCTCGGGCGCCCCGGCCCAGGTCGTGCGCGCGGCGATCGAGCAAGCCGGCCTGACACGCCAGGCGCTGCATGCCGCCGTGCTGGGCTTCATCCACCCCGTGACCGGCCAGGCCTTGCGCTTCGAGACAGAACCGCCTGAGGATATGCAGACGCTGGAGAGGCTGCTCTCCGACCTGTGACGGAAATTTCCCCATGACCGACGACCTTGATCCGGACATTCGCGACAACGCCGAACTGAAGCGCTACGAGCTGACCGTCGACGGCGAGATGGCTGTGGTCACCTACAATCTTTCGCCGCCCAATCTCATGATCACCGAGACGCTCGTGCCCGTGCCGCTCGAAGGCAAGGGACTGGCCAGCCGACTGGCGAGACACGTCCTGGCCGACGCGAAGGCGCGCGGCCTGGTTCTCCTGCCCGTCTGCCCCTTCTTCTCGGCTTATCTGAAGAAGCACCCGGAACACGCCGAACAGGTGCATCCGACCTATCGGGGCATCCTGGGGATCTGATCCTCAGTCGATCCGGGTCACCCGCACCGCCATCCATTTCCGCCCCGGCAAGGCGATCGTCGGACGCGCCGGGTCGCGGAAGAAGTATTTGGTGTCTTCCCGCTTCTGCATGACGAACGCGCCTTCGATCGGCGTGATGGTCATGTTCCAGGTGTCCAGCACCTCGATGCGGAACCGCTCGCCGCCGGACAGTTCGTCGCGCGGCAGATCGACGGCCCATTCGGTCGGCGCCTCGTCCCCGAAGTAGCGCAGATAGTGGCGACCCGCGACGCCGCCCAGCCTCTGCTCCCACCACTTGTCGATGGGGTCTATGCCCGGTGTCGGCCCGGCGTCCATGACCGCCTTCAGGAAGGCCAGACGCGGCCAGCTTTCGCCGCGCAGCTCACCGCCTTCGCCCAGCCAGAAGCCGCCCGCCGTTCCGCCTGGCTTGGGGAAACACTCCGAATGGCCGACATAGGTCCCGCCGACCAGCCCGTGCCAGAACGCCCGCACCATCTCCGGCCCTGTCAGGTCGCCCCACCGCTCCTCCAGGTTGCCCTCGTAGCAGACCTCGTCGAACACCACCGGCTTCTTCCAGACGCTGCGATAGGTCTCGGCCCGCACGTCATCCAGCACGGCCGAGCCGTTCTGGATGCTGGAATGGGTCACCCACGGCTTGCCGTTGTCGTAGTAGCGTCGCCAGTTGTGGATCGACCTCAGCCGACCATGCGGATCGGCGTCGCGCACGACCTGGAACAGCCGGTCCCAGTCCTCGTCCGTCTTTGACTTCAGGATGTCGAACTCATTGGCCATCGACCACCAGACGTTCCGATAGGCGGACAGGCGCGCCACGACATAGCGCAGATAACGGGCGTCCTCTTCCGGCGTCATTTCATCGAAGCCGTGCCGGCCGTCATAGGGATGGAACAGGATGACATCGGCCTGCACGCCCTGGGCGCCCAGAGCCCGCACACAGTCGTCCAGCCGCTGGAAGAAGGCCGGGTTGAACCGCGCCAGGTCGTGATCCCGATCCCCCGGTCCGGTCCGCTCATAGGGATGCAAGGCCTCGTTGCTCGCTACAGAGGTGTTGGGAAACACCAGCATGCGGATCTTGTTGAAGGCGGTCTTCTTCAACGTCTCCAGGGTCTGACGTCGCCGCGCCTCGGGCTGATGCGGCCAGCCATAGCTGGTCGTGCCGACCTGCCGGAACGGCGTCCCATCGGCATGGGCGAAGTGATAGCCGGCGACGACTTCGACCGGCCCGTGGTTTCCGGATGAAGGCTCGACCACCTCAAACCGCCCCTGGCGACCGTTCAGCGCCGCCAGATCGCTCTCGGTCCGCCAGGTCCACGTCCCCGTTTCCGGTGGACTGAACCGCACGCGAAACACCGAACCGCCGTCGTGGAAGCCGGCGACAGCCATGGTCGTCGCACCATTCGAGAAGCGGGCCGTCACCTGGACGTCGAACGGATTGTCGGGACTGGGGGCTTCGAACATCAGTTCCGCGACACCCCAACGCTCGATCTCGTTTGACCGACCTTGGCTTGCGCCGCCGACGCCAGACGCCGCTCCCGCCGCCATCGCTCCGCTCGCGACCAACGCCCCTCGGCGCGTCAAACCCCGTCCCATCACCCTCTCCTGCCCGGCCTTGTCTACCGGTGTCATAGAGACGCCGACCTATCAACCAAAAGGTCGCCGAGGTGCATCTTGAAAAAAGACTTACCTGCCCCATATCGTTGCGTGATCGCGGCGGGACGGCGCAAAGTGGCGCCCCGGCCACGGTCACGCTTTCGTGCGACGACCCGTCCCTAAAAATGGCCGCAACCGATCTCTATGTTCTCGGTTGAGGGGACAGGCGAAGGCGCACGCAAGGTGGCCGGGACCGAAGAGCCCGCTCGTCTGATCGGTCGGAGGGACCAAATGGCTGCCAACAACACGCTCGCGGTGATGTCGCCTGAACAGGGACTGTCGCGCTATCTCACGGAAATCCGCAAGTTTCCGATGCTTACGAAGGATGAGGAGTTCATGCTCGCCAAGCGTTGGAGCGAGCATCAGGACCCCGAGGCCGCGCACCGGCTCGTCACCTCCCATCTGCGCCTCGTGGCCAAGATCGCGATGGGCTATCGCGGCTACGGCCTGCCGATTGGCGAAGTGATCTCCGAAGGCAATGTCGGCCTCATGCAGGCCGTGAAGAAATTCGACCCTGACAAGGGCTTCCGTCTGGCGACCTACGCTATGTGGTGGATCCGCGCCTCGATCCAGGAATACATCCTGCGCAGCTGGTCGCTCGTGAAGATGGGCACCACGGCGGCGCAGAAGAAGCTCTTCTTCAACCTGCGCAAGGCCAAGAGCCAGATCTCCGCCTTCGAGGAGGGCGATCTGCATCCCGAACACCTCTCGGCCATCGCCACCAAACTGGGCGTGTCGGAGGAAGAGGTCACCAACATGAACCGTCGCCTCGGCGGCGACGCCTCGCTCAACGCTCCGATGCGCGTGGACGGCGAAAGCGAATGGCAGGACTGGCTTGCTGACGACACCGCCGTGTCTCAGGAAACCAAACTGGCCGACGATGAGGAAAAATCTCTGCGCATGGGTCTGCTCCAGGAGGCGATGGAGGAGCTGACAGAGCGCGAGAAGCACATTCTGACCGAGCGTCGTCTGAAGGACGACCCCGTCACCCTCGAAGAACTCGCCGGACAGTACGGCGTGTCTCGCGAACGCGTACGTCAGATCGAGGTTCGCGCCTTCGAGAAGCTTCAGAAGGCCATGCGCGCCGCCGCTGAGGAGCGCAATCTGGTCGACGCCTGAGGCCTTGGCCTCGGCGACCCGGAACCCGGCGACCTCGGCGTCAACCGGCGCGCGCGGCCGGCGTCGCCGGTGCGGCCATCGCCAGAAGGGTCTCGACCGGCGCCTTCAACACCGCGCGTGACACAGGTCCGCCGGCCAGCAGGGTCTGGAGGCGGTTGGCTGCAACGGCCAGGTCGGCGTCTCCGGTCCGAACGCCCAGCGCCTTCAGGGTCTCGGCCTGGCGCGCAGCCGACCGCAGGGCCTGCGCCGGATCGCTGTCGAACTGGGTGAAGGCGGCGTTGAGGATCTTCAGCGACTGATCCTTGATCGCCGCCGGGCTGGTCGCCTCCTGGTCCTGCTTGCGCTTGCGCGGCCCGGTGTAATCGCCAGAGTTGAACCGGCGGCGATCCGGACCGATGTAGGTCATGCCTTCGATCCAGTCGCGCGGCTTCAGAGCGATGGTCTCGACGCGTCTGAACAGGTCGTTGGAGGTGAAGGGCTTGCGCAGGAACTCATGCACGCCTGCGTCGCGCGCGCCCTTGATGGTGCTGGCGGTGGCCTCGGCGGTCACCATGATGACCGGCACGGCGCGACTGACCAGGCTCGACTTGCGCAGGCGCCGGACGAAGGTTTCGCCGTTCAGCTGAGGGCCGGTCCGCTCGGTCAGCACCAGGCCCGGCTCCATGTCCTGCACGGCGTACAGGGCCCGGTCTTCGGCCGTCTCGACGGCCACATCGCGCGCGCCGATGCCCTTCAGCAGGTCGGCCAGCAGCCGCGCCGGAGCAGGATTGGGATCGACGATGACGACACGGCCGACGGTCGGGGCGATGCGTTGAAGGGTCTTGGCGTCCAGGGCGAACAAGGCGGGCTCCGTTACAGGCCCAACCCATTCTCACGTCTGGGTTAAGTTCGCGTTGAACCTAAGCGCGCGCCGCCCATTTCCGGCGCCCTCCAGGGCATAAAGCGACCGGTCATTGGGCCGGATCGCCCATCAGGCCGCCCTTCCAGCCTAGCCCTGGAAGGGATCTCTCATCAGGATGGTGTCGTCCCGCTCCGGGCTGGTCGACAACAGGGCCACCGGAGCCCCGATCAACTCCTCGATCCGCCGCACATATTTGATGGCGTTGGCGTTGATGTCCTTGAAGCTGCGCACCCCGCCGGTGCTTTCGCTCCAGCCTTCCAGTTCCTCGAACACCGGCTCCGCCGCCGCCTGGTCCTTCAGGCTGCTGGGCAGATAATCCAGGACCTCGCCGTTCACCCGATAACCGACGCAGATCTTCAGCGTCTTCAGCCCATCCAGCACGTCCAGCTTGGTCAGGGCGATGCCGTCGATCCCGTTGATGGCCACCGACTGACGCACCAGCACCGCATCGAACCAGCCGCAACGTCGCGCCCGGCCGGTATTGACACCGACCTCGCGCCCCACCGTCGCCAGGTGCTCTCCGACCTCGTCATGCAGTTCACAGGCGAAGGGACCCTCGCCGACGCGCGTCGTATAGGCCTTCACGATGCCCAGCACATAGCCGACCCCGCGCGGCCCGAGCCCCGACCCCGCCGCCGCCTGGCCCGCGACCGTGTTCGAACTGGTCACATAGGGATAGGTGCCGTGATCCACGTCCAGAAACGCGCCCTGCGCCCCCTCGAACAGCACCCGCTTGCCGCCCTTCTGCGCCTGATCCAGCACCCGCCAGGCCGGCTTCACGAACGGCAGGATCTTGGGCGCGATCTCGAGCAGTTGCGCCAGCAGGGCCGCCGGATCGATCGGCTCCAGCCCCAGACCCGCCCGCAGCGGATCGTGGTGCGAACGCAGCCGGTCGATCTTGACCTTCAGATCGTCTTCATTGGCCAGGTCGCAGACGCGGATCGCGCGGCGTCCCACCTTGTCCTCATAGGCCGGCCCGATGCCGCGACCGGTCGTGCCGATCTTGGCCCCCGGCGCCTTGGCCGCCGCCTCGCGCGCCACATCCAGCGCCGGATGGATCGGCAGGATCAGGCAGGCGTTGTCTGCGATGGTCAGGATGTCGGGCGTGATCGCCACGCCCTGTGCCGTGATCTTCTCGATCTCTCCGACCAGATGCCAGGGATCGACCACCACGCCATTGCCGATGATCGACGGCTTGCCCTGCACCACGCCCGAGGGCAGCAGGGCCAGCTTGTAGACCTTGCCGTCCACTACCAGCGTATGGCCGGCGTTGTGGCCGCCCTGGAACCGCACCACCATGTCGGCGCGGTTCGACAGCCAGTCGACGATCTTGCCCTTGCCCTCGTCGCCCCACTGGGCGCCGACCACCGCCACGTTCGCCAAAGCACTGTCTCCGCTGAATGCGGGCGCAGCCTATAGCCGGGGAATCAGCGGATGTCCTCCCGGACGCGACATTTATCCGTGCTCAGACACCACGACCTCGAACGCCCACTCCAGCCAGGGCAGGGCCGCAGCCACGTCTTCGGCCTCGACTGTCGCCCCGCACCAGATCCTCAGACCCGCCGGCGCCCGGCGGTAGGATTCGACGTCGAACGCAGCGCCCTCGGCTTCCAACAGCGCCTTGAAGCGCATCACGAACTCGTAGCGCCCCGCCTCGTCCAGACCGGCCACGCGCGGATCGACGAACTTCAGACAGACCGATGTGGTCGAGCGCGTCTCCGGCGTCTCGGCCAGGAAGTCGATCCACGGAGTCCTCTCGACCCAGTCGGCCAGGACGGCGAAGTTCGCGTCCGTACGCCGGATCAGCTCCGGCAATCCGCCGACGCCCAGCCCCCATTCCACAGCATCGATCCAGTCCTCGATGGTCAGGACGGAGAAGGTGTTGATCGCCACGCCCTCGGCCAGAGCCCGGTCGAATCCGCCCTTCTCGGCGGTCAGCTTGAGCACCTTGGGCAGTGGCCGGTCCGGGACGAAGCTATCCAGCCGCGCCACCGCGCGCGGCGACAGGCACATAACGCCGATACCCGCCTCGCCGCCCAGCGCCTTCTGGAAGGAAAAGGCCACCACATCCAGCTTGGACCAGTCCAGCGGCATCGAAAACGCCGCCGAGGTCGCATCACAGATCACGATGCCCTCGCGATCCGCCGAGATGAAGTCCGCGTTCGACACGCGCACGCCCGCCGTCGTGCCGTTCCAGGGAAAGACCAGATCCTTTTGCGGATCGACCCTGGTCAGATCCGGCAGCCGGCCCCAGTCGGCCGACAGCACCTCCGGCTCCAGCTTCAGCCGGTCGCGAACCGCCGTCTCCCACTGTTTGCCGAAGTTCTCGAACGCCACAACCTGGACCGGCCGCTCGCCCAGCATCCCCCACAGGGCCGCCTCGATCGCCCCGGTCTGCGACCCAGGCGTATAGAGCATCTGAAACTCCGCCGGGACCTGCAGCAGCTCGCGCGTCAGCTTCAGGGCGTGTGCGAACCGCTCCACGACCTCCGGCGCACGAATGCCGCGCCCCAACAGCTCGGTCGGCAGGGCCGCCGGCGAATAACCTGGACGCTTGGCCGTCGGTCCGGATGAGAACCAGGGCCGCTTGGGCCGTACATCGGGTTTCACGATCATCGTCATCACCGCCCCGGCGTGTAGGGGCGCTTTGTCCGCCAGTCCTCGGCGAACTTCGTCAACGCCTCGTCCGGATCTTCCGGCAGGGTGACGACCAGCTTCGCCAGCAGATCTCCGCGACGGCCGTTCGCCATCGCCCCACGCCCCTTCAGGCGCAGCACCTTGCCCGAATTCGACCCCGCCGGCAGGGTCATGACCACCTCCCCCTCCGGCGTCGGCACGCGCACCTTTGCGCCCAGCACCGCATCGGGAACCGACACCGGCAGATCCATCGTCAGGTCCGCGCCGTCGATCCGGTACAGGGGATGCGCCGCGATCTTCAGCTCGATCAGGGCGTCTCCCGCCTCCGTTCGCCCCGCCGAGCCCTGGCCTTTCAGCCGGATCGTCTGACCGTCCGTCGCTCCCTTGGGAATGGTGACGTCCAGGGTTCGGCCATCGGAAAACTGGATACGCCGCACCGCGCCGGCGATCGCGTCCTCCAGGCTGATCTCCAGGGTGGCCCGTACGTCTGCGCCCTTGCCGCCCCCGAACCCGCCGCGCGGACCGCCGCGCATGCCCGAGCCGAACTGGCCGAAGATCGCGTCCAGATCCAGGTCGTCGAAACTGGCGCGTCCTCCTGGACCGCCGGTGTGACGCGCGCCCTTGCCGAAGTCGAAGCCGCTGAAACCTCCGCCGCCCGCGCCGCCGAAACCCGCATATTGCTCTCGGCCGTCGGCGTCGATCTGGCCGGAGTCGTATTTGGCCTTCTTCTCGGCGTCGCCCAGCAGGTCGAACGCCGCGGTCACACGCTTGAACCGATCCTCTGCGGCTGCATCACCGGGATTCTTGTCGGGGTGCAGATCCTTGGCCAGCCTGCGAAAGGCCTTCTTGATCTCGTCCGCGCTCGCGCCCCTGGAAACGCCCAGCTCCTTATAGGGATCGCCCGCCACGTCAGATCGTCCTCCGCATCATGCCAAGGATCGTCAGTTAAGCGATGCGCCCCTCAAAGCAATGGGAATCCGTCGCCCAGACTGATCATGACCTCCGGTCCCCACCGCCCATCCGCCCCCTTCTGCGCCACGCCGGCCCGGGACTCCGCATCCAGACCGTCCGGAAACGCCGCCGCGACGTCGGCGTTCGACAGGAACATATCCGCGCTTTCCACCACCCGGACGCTCCGCTCCTCGTCGCCTTGCGACAACCGGACCCGATAGGTTTCGTCGGCATTCGAGCCTGCTTCCGCGGCGCCCCACCCGTCCAGGTCAGTCGGCGATCGCCCGATCCAGCTCACCGCCAGGCCATCGACCTGTGACGCCACCCTCAGTCCGACCGGCGCCCAGGTGCGCGAGCGCCGACCGTCGAACGTCCCGACCACCTCCGTCATCGTCGGGCCGCCGGGCGGGTTTCCGACCGGCGCCGCCCGCCAGATCATAGGCAGTCCACGCTCATCTGCGCGCTCCGCCAGCCGGACCAATTCGCCGTTCAGGAACACCAGGGCGGCGCCCTCCGACGCCCCGGCGCCTGCCTCAGCCTCGGTTCCCCTCTGGCCGCGCAGCAGACCGCTCAGCCGCCACAGTCCGCCCGGCGCGGGTTCAGCGACACGAAATTGCACCAGTTCCCAGCCTGACGCCGTCTCCAGCGCCAGCAGGTTCTCACCGCCCAGCACCGCGATGTCCGGGCGGCTGCTCGGCGCATCGCCTTCCACCCTGACCAGCAGTGACCGGACCCGATCCCACCGCCCAGCCGAGCCGGCGCCGACCGGCTCCACCAGTCGACCGACCGTCGCCGACCTCAACGCCTGACCACGTGGAGTCAGATGTTCGGGCGCGACTCCGGCCCACACCTGCATCGGCGTCCACGGATCCCCGGCCACCGCCGCCAGAAGCCGAGAATCTCCGGGGTCATCAAACAACGGCGGCAGGTCCAGCAGACGCAGAAACGGCGCGCCGGGCGGCGAGGGCGAATCCGGCGTCCGCCATTCCGGGGTCATATCCAGGCGGTCTGCGCGAACGACCGGCGCGAGGGTCGCGGTCGCCGCCTCGTCCAGCGCGATCCGGTCGATCCTCCAGGCGCCTGAGCGTCCCTCGACCCAAACCTGATCTCCGGCTTCCAGCCGCAGCGCCTCCAGGGGCCCCAGCCTCACCGCCAGCGCCTCGCTCGCCTCCGCTTCGGCCAGCGCCTGTCGCGCGACATGGGTGGCCAGTCGCGCCTCGCAAACGACCGGCAGGTCTATGTCTGCACCGCCGCCGCTTCCCGTTTCGGACCGCACGACCGCCGACCCGACCTGATAGTCCGCCGTCTCGTCGAGAAACCTCACCCGCACGGCGTCGGGCGACGCCTCCAGGGCCCGCATCCGCACCGAGGCGTCGGCGGCGTCATCCAGCGCCAGCGCGTCCAGACCCAAGGTCGTGACCGTCGGCTCATCCCCGACGAAGACCAGCCGCCCGCCCCGTTCGGCGGCCGCCAGACCCAGGGCCGTCATCAGGGGCTCCACCGCGTCGCGCGTCCGCATCGGTCGATCGATAACGTATCCGGTCAGCATCTCCTGCGTATCCCCGACCTCGAACGCGTCGTCCTCCAGGCCCCCGCGTCGCAGCACCGCCGTCAGGATCTCGGCGCCCTCGCCGCCGGCGCGGCCATTCAGCCAGTGTCCGCGCCGCCAGGCTGCGGCGTCCGCCCATACGTCTTCCCGCGCCGGAAAGGCGGGGAACGGCCGGGCGTCCCAGCACCAGGCGTCGGCGCCCTGCAACATCCGCCCTTCATAGGCCGATGAAAGAGGGTTGTTCTCCGGTCTGTCGAAGTGGGCCAGAATGGCCTCCAGCATGCGCTTCTGCATCCGGTCATCGCGCGCGCCGGTCGAATGCGGCGGCAGGCCGCTCTCGGCGCTCTTCGGGTCGAGAAACAGGTTCGGCGCATTGGCCCCGCGATCGACGGCGGCGCATCCGAACTCCGTCAGCCGGATCGGCTTCATGGCCGGTTCCCAGGCCGTGGCGGCCGGGCTGCGAACGCCGCCCACACGATCGTGATGAGCGTTCGACCACCATCCGACCAGATCCTTGACCCGATAGACCCAGTCCTCTCCATGCGCACCGTCGGTGATCGGCGCACGGGCCTGAGCCTCCCGCGCGGTCGCATTGGGATAGTGCCAGTCGAACCCTTCCCCGCCCGCGACCTGGGCGGCCAGATAGGCCGGGTCATCCGGCCCCCAGACGCCGGGCGCATCAATCCCGCCCTCGCCCTCGCGCCAGTCGCCCATGGGCGGATACCAGTCGATCGCCACATGATCGATCGCCGGATCGCTCCACAGCGGGTCCAGATGAAAGACCACGTCGCCCGTTCCGTCCTCCGGCCTGTGACTGGCGTACTCAGACCAGTCGGCCGCATAGGACAGGCTGGCGTCCGGGCCCACGATGGCCCGACATTCGGCGGCCAGGCTCCGGTATTCGGTCACGGCCGGATGCCCCCCGTCCGCGTCCCGGGTCCAGGTGACGCCGCGCATCTCCGACCCGATCAGCAGGCCGTCCGCCCCCGTCTCCGCGACCAGCGCCGCATAATGCAACGCCAGCCGACGAAGCCCCCAGTCTTCCGGACCGCCGAACAGGGCCGCGATCTGCGTCGCGGCCTCGGCCCCGTCCTCGCCCCGGATGCGTCCGCGCCAGGGATAGGCCGCCTGCTCCGGGTCGCCGTAGGGGTCTTCCAGCCCGTTGCCGGGCGGGATGTCCATGAAGATGAACGGGTAAAGCACCACCTGCCAGCCCCGCGACTTCAGCGTCGCGACGGCCTGACGCACGCTTTCATCCGAGGGCGTGCCCCCATAAGCCGGAGCCCCTTCATGGTCGGAAATGAGATGCGCCTCGGCTCGTCCAAGGCCTGCGACCGACCAGGTCTGAGGCGTGGTGATCTTGTCCCGACGCTCCACGCCCGGCCGCACGCGACAGTGTCCGGCCCTCAGGTCATCACCGAACCAGCCGACGACCAGGTTCACCCGTTTCAGCTTGGGAAACCGAAGCGCCAGCTGTTCGACGGAGGTCAGAAAGTCGGAACGGCTCTCCACCTGATGCACATTCTCGGCGGTCGCCCTGGCCAGACCGTCGCGACGGAATACGGGCTCCGAGGCCAGGACGAACTCGCCCGCGCCGGGAATCAGGCAGACGCCCTCCAGGCTGTCGTCCAGCCCCTCGCCGCCGACGCGCCGTATGACCTCGAAACTCAGCTGCGGCGGCCGATTGCCGTAACGCGCAAGAGACAGATCCTCGAACACCACATAGGCTGTACCCCGATAGGCGGGCGTCTCGCCCGCTTCGACGGCCTCGATCAGCGGGTCCGGCGGCTGATCCGCCTCGCCGAGATGAACCCGCATCGCCACCCCGGTCATGTCCATGGGCTGGCCGTCCGCCCAGATGCGGCCGACCCCGGTGATCGGCCCCTCGCAAAGGGCGACGGCAAAGCTCAGGGAATAGGCGGTCTCGACCGTCTTCTGTCCGGCCTTGCCGCCGCCCTCCTCCTTGCGGGTTTCGCGAAACCGAGCCGCCCATATCAGTTGACCCGTCACCCGCGCCCGGCCCAAGACGCAGGCCATCGGCGCGCCCTCCGCCGAGGACTGCACCCTCAGCCCCTCAAGCCTTGGCCCCCGCTGCCGCGCCGGCGACAGGCTGCTGATGACGGCCCGGTCCACCAACCCGCCCAGCGCGGAGCCGACGGCCCGTCCCAGCCCGCCCGCGACCGCGCCCCCGACCGCCCCCAGAACGACCTGCGCCATCAGTTTTCCCCCTCCGTCGGCCAGGCGAAGGCCGCCGTCAGCCGCCGCCGCCACCAGTCGCCCAGCCAGCTTTCGACCACCGCCCGCCCCCAGTAGGCGTGGATCATCCTCCCCGACCCCTCCACGGCCGATCCTTCCGACAGGACCGCACAATGTTTGGCCGCTGATCCTTCGGACATGCGGAACAGCAACACCTGTCCCGGCCGGGCCGCCTCCGTCGGAATCGGCCGGAGCCATCGCTCCAGCGCCCGCGCCAGTCGCTCCTCGCCGCCCGCCTCGGCCCAGTCCGGCGAATAGGGAGGCGGCGCCTCCGGCTCAGGCCCGACCACCTCCCGCCACACCCCGCGCACCAGACCCAGACAGTCCGCGCCCTCGCCCCTGACGCTGGCCTGATGCCGATAGGGGGTGCCCAGCCAGCCTCGCGCCGCCCTCAGGACCGCGCTCATCGGCGGCTCCCTCCGTCATGACGCCCGCCGGTCGCCGGATAGACCGTCAGGAAGTCGTCACCCGGAATGTCCGGGAACCCCTGAAAGTTGACGCTGTTGCCGAAAACCCCGCGACAGGTCGCCCAGGTCTTGTCGCAGTCCAGACCCGGAAAGGCGTCGCGATCGACGCCGCACCGAACGTCTCCCAACCGCGCGTCGCAGCTGCGGCCATAGGTCCGGCCGACTACCCGTTCCAGCGCGGCCATCGGCCCGTCCAGTTCGGCGACGAAGGCATCGCCCTCGCGTCGGATGCGGCTGATCGTTCCGGACCAGATCCGCACCTTCAGGTCCGGCTGCTCCCAGTCGACCCGCCAGGTCTCCAGCCGCGCGCCGTCATATCGGCCCGCCAGAATGTCGATCTCCGCGAGCCGATCGTCGGTCGCCCCGCCGATCGCCATGTCGCCGGGCGCCAGTCCCGTTGCGGCGCCGACGGCGCCCTGGGTCAGGCCGCTCGCCGCGCGACAAACCACGCCGTCCAGCTCCAGATCGCGGTCATGATCGGTGAAACCCATCGCCGCGCCCTCGCCCGGTCTCAGCAACCAGGCATGGCACAGGGTCGCGGCGCCGCTTTCGATCCGCGCGGTCAGCGCCTCCGGCACGTCCCGCATCAGACCCGAACCTCGATTAGCGGGACGGCGACGACACGGCCCGCGCCGAAACCTTCCAGCGTCACCTCGATCCGGTCGGTGTCGAACCGCACCGGCGTGTCGAACTCGAACCCCGCCGCTACAGTCGCCCCCGACGCCGGCGGTTCGTTCAGGTCGATATGGCCCATCGTCAGATCGACCGAGAATTCGTCGGCCGGCAGTTCGACGCCGTCCAGGGCCGCGCGCACCGTTCCCTCGACCGGCTTGCGGATGTCCCTGCTCACGCCGCCGGCGGTCTTGCTCAGCTGAAAGCGAACCCGAATCCCGTCGCCTTCGCCGAGAACCTGGTCCGTGGGCGCGATGCTCGCGCCCGGCGCACAGGACTTGAAGTCGGCGAAGTCGCGAAACCGGAACGCTCTCAACCTGCCGCGCCTCGCCTCGAAGAAGGCGGTCAGGTCGGCCATGTCGTCCAGCGACCGCAGACCGGCCCCGATCAGGTATCGTCGCCGACCGTGGGCCCAGGGCGTCGACCGTCGCTCGAACCCCGAGGCCAGGGTGACGACCTCGGTGCGTCGCTCCACCCCTCCCGTCGATCCGAACGCCAGCCGCAGCGGCAGGCGAACCTCGTCGAACCCCATCCCGTCCTTCCTTTCCGTAACTTGTCGCCGGCCGCCGCATGGGCCAGTCTCGTTTTCGGGGCGATCTCGCCCCGCCACGCCGGGGAGGGCGACGGATGCGCGGTGAAATTCTCACCTTCGACGACACCACGGGCGCGGGCCTGATCAGCGGCGACGACGGCCAGCGTTACGACTTCAACGCCACCGACGTTCAGAGCGGCGCGCCGGCTCCGGCCAAGCGCGTCGACTTCGTCGCCGTGGACAACCAGGCGGTCCAGATCATGATCCTGGTCACCCCGCCCCAGGCCGAACCCCTGTCCGCCGCCGGCTTCACACCGTCGACCTCGGCCGCCGACGCCATCGACTGGCGGTCGCTGTTCATCAGCTTTGACGGCCGCATTCGACGCACCCACTTCGGCATCGGCTGGCTGATCCTGTTCGCCGTCGGGATCCTCACCGGCTGGCTGCCCCTGATCGGGTCGCTGATCTCCCTGCTGCTGATCTGGCCCAACACCGCCATCACGGTGAAGCGCCTGCACGACATGGGGCAGACCGGCTGGCTGGCCGTCATCCCCTGGGTCGCCAGTATCGGCGGTTTCATCATCGGCGGATCCCTCGTGGGCTTCTCGGTCCTGTTCAACCTTCAGGGCCTGGAGGACGAAGATCCCGCGGCCATCCTCGCCGTCATCGGTCCGATGTTCGGGATCATCGCCCTGGTCACGCTCATCTGCCTGGGCTTCTTCCTGTGGGTGCTCCTGACCCCCGGTCGTCCCGGATCCAACCGGTTCGGTCCGAATCCCAAGGGCGAGTGAGCCAGAGCCCCGTCTCTACATCCGGCGCGCGCCCAGGCTGATGGCGCGCGCCAGCATCTGGGCGATCTGGGCCTCCGACCTCAGCAGGCTCTCCGGTCCTCCGGCCAGGCTCAGGTTCACCGTGACTGGCGCGACGCTCGTCGCGGGTTCGATCGTCCCTGTCGAAGACGGGCGGAACACCTCGCGTCCGCGCTCCCCGACCAGATAGGCGCCGTCGCGCATCACCGCGCCGCCGTCGGCCCGCGCCCCGCCGAAGCCGCCGCCGAACAGTCCTCCGACCGCCCTCGCCACGGCGGCCCCCAGCCCCGCGCCGGTCGGGCCGCCCGCGCCGCCGCCTCCGCCGATTCCCGCCAGGGCGTTCACCGTCGCCAGCGCGGCCCGGGCCAACTCGGCCAGGCTGATCTCCCCGTCGGCCGCCGCCCGCGCCAGCGACCGCGTCAGGCTTTCGCCCGCGCGCCCGAACGCCGCCTCGATCGCCGAGGCCGCCCGTTCGGCCGGCGCCTGCAACGCCTCCAGCGCCGCCGCCGCCTCCGCCGCGCGCACCGGCACGTCCGACAGGCTTTCGGCTTCCCGCATCATCTCATCCGTCATCGGGCCAGACCTCCCTCATCCGCTCGAACTCGGTCCGGCTCAACGGCGTCGAGCCCGCCGGCGCGCCCGTCAGCATCCGCCATTCCCGCAGCGACAGCCGCCAGAACGCGTCAGGCGCCAGTCCCATCGCCAGCGCCGTCCTCAGCATCGGACCCCACCCCGAATCCACGCCGGTCACGCCGCCGCCGCGAACGCCGCCGCCACGGCCTCGGCCGCCTCCGGCGCGCTGACCGGCGCCGTCGCCAGCGTCCGTGCGAACTCGGCCTCGCCCCCGCCCCTCAGCAGGGCCGCCAGCACCAGCATCAGATCCCCGGCGGACAATTTCCGCATCCGTTCCGCCAGCGCGCCGACGCCCTCCAGTCCCAGGCCCGTCTCGATCTCGGCCAGGGCGCCCAGCGTCAGGCACAGCCGTCGGGACTGCCCCGCCAGGATCGCCGTCGCCTCGCCCCGCGCCGCATTCCCGATCTCAGGCGTCGCGGTCAAAGCGCCGAGAACCCGATCTCGCCCGCGCTGGCCAGGCTCATGGCGAAGCTCGCCTCACCCTCATGCTCTCCGGCATATTCCAGCGCCGACACCAGGAACGGCCCCTCCAGCGTCCCGAAATCCGGCACGATCAACCGCCAGCTTCGCGCCGCCTGGCTGAAGAAGACCTCGCGGATCAGGGCGTCCGACGCCGCGTCCCGGAACACCCCCTGGCCGGACACCGCCGCCGACCGCACTCCGGCTCCGGCCAGCAACTCCCGCCACCGTCCGGCGCTGTCGCCGTCCGTCACATCCACCGTCCGCGCGTTCAGGGACACGGTCCGCGCCCTCAGGCCCGCCACCGTGACGAACGTCTCCGGCGACCCGCCGTCGCCGATCTTGAGCAGAAGGTCCTTGCCGCGTTGCGCGCCCATGTCTGTAGATCCTCGTCATCCTCGGCCAACGGAGCGGGCGCCGCCCGCACAGGCCGGGCCGAGGACCCAGCCGCTCCGAAACAGTCTTTTCCGCCGGACTCAGGCGTCTTCCGTCACGGCCCTCAGCCGCATGACCCCATAGGTCCGCCGCCCGTCGCCGCTGCGGAACACGTCGGTGAAGACGGTTCTCAGGCTGACCGTCCGGACCCCGTCGGCGACGATCTCCGCATCGTCCAGGGCCGCCCTGACGGCGGCGCAGACCGCCTTGGCCTCCTCGCTTCCGCCGAACCGCGACACGCAGCTCAGGCTCAGCCGGTGCTCCACGCCTCCGCCGTCCGCGCCCACGGGTCGGCTCTCGCTGCGCCCGATCCGCAGCCAGGGCGCGACCGCATTCGCCGGCGGTTCGTCCCAGATGCGCGGCGGCTCGCCCAGCAGGGCCGTCACCGCCGCATCGCCCGCCAACCGCGCGATCAGGCCCCTGGCCAGGGCGTTCTCATGACTCATGTCAGCGCCTCCAGCTCCAGCCGCATCCCGCCGTCCAGCGTTGTCGCCCACACGCGCCAGTCGCCGCCGCGAAACCGCAACACCCGTCCGATCGCCAGCCGACCGTCCCGCCGCGCCTCCGCCGTCAGCCTCCGCCCCTCACGCCGACGTCCGTCCTCGGACGTTTCGGTCGGTCGCTCGGCGCCGGGTCTCAGCCAGACCTGACCCTGCTCGACCCAGCTGACCGACCGTCCGCCGTAGGGGGTCTCGGCCTCCAGCGGCTCCATGATCTCGGCCAGGATCCAGGCCCCGCTCACAGCCGCATCTTTCGATAGGGCGCGATCCAGGCCTCGACGGGCCGGATGTCGATCTCCGCCTCCCCGCGCTCATAGGCCCTCAGCGTCAGCATCAGGATCGCCAGCCTCAGGGGCGCCGGCGCCTCGGCGTCCAGCGCCAGTCCCGTCTCGCCTTCCACTCGCGCCCGCGCCGCCGCGATCAGGGTCGCGATCAACGCGTCCTCCGCCGGCTCCGCCGCGCGCAGGAACAGTTTCGCCTCCGCCAGAGTGACGGGTTCGGTCATGAAATCTCGCTTTGCTTGATAGGGGCGAGTGACGCATGGCGAGTGGCGAGATCGCCGAACCCCATCGCCCTCACCGTTAGGAACCGTCGGTGGCGAGCGGCGCTTCGCTCGTCACTCGCCACCAACCACTCGTCACTCGTCCTTACGAGGCGGCGAACTTCATCACCTTGATCGCGTCGAAGTTCTGCACCCCGCCACCCACGCGCTTGGTGGTGTAGAACAGCACATAGGGCTTGGCCGAATAGGGGTCCCTCAGCACCCGCACCCCGGCCCGGTCGACGATCAGATAGCCCCGGCGGAAGTCGCCGAAGGCGATGGCGGCGCTGTTGGCCGCGATGTCCGGCATGGTCTCGATCTCGGTCACCGCATAGCCGAGCAGCGACGCCGTCTCGCCCGGTCGCGTCGCCGGCGTCCAGATGTAGTTGCCGTCCGCGTCCTTGAACTTGCGCACCGTCGAAACGGTCCGTCGGTTCATCACGAACCGGGCGCCCGGCCGATACTGGGCCCTGGGCGCATAGATCAGGTCGATCAGCCGGTCCGTCGGACTGGTCGCGGCGAAGGCGCCGGCCGCACCCGACGCCACATAGCCGATCTCGCCCCATTCCTGATCGGCCTCGGCCACGAGATCATAGTCCAGAAAGCCGCGCGGCTTGTTGGTCCCGTCGCCGTTGACGAAGGCCTCCGTCTCCTGTGCTGCGAAGGCGTCTTCAACCTCCGAGGCCAGCCAGTCGTCCAGATCGACCAGGGCGTCGTCCAGCAGGTTCTGCGTCGCCGCCGGACAGGCGTAGAGATCGGCCGAGGGAAACTCCAGCAGGGCCAGGGTCGCCGGATCGGTCTCCGGCCGGGCCGCCGTCTCCGCCGCCCAGCCGCAGGCCACGCCCGCCGTCGACACCGGCTTCCTGAACACCCCGGCCGCCACCGTGCGCACCGTGGCGATCTCGCGCATCGGCGACACCGCCATCAGCCGCCGCTCGATCGCCCGCTCCGTCTCTGGCGGAACCACATAGCCGCCCGAACTCGGCGCCGACGACAGCCCCGCCTTCACCTCCAGCAGCGCCGACGCGCCCGTCCGCACATACCCCTCGAACGCCTGCTTGGCTTCCAGGCCCGGCGCCTCATGAACGGGGGTGATCGGCACGGCCGTCCCGATCGCCGGCCGCCGCATCTCGCTGACCATCCGGTCCAGCCGCGCCTGGGCGCCGGCCACCGCCTGATCGATGCGCGCCACCTTCTCCTCCAGCAGCACGTCGGCCGAGCTCTTGCGCTCGATCTCGTCCAGCCGCGCGTCGTTCGCGCCCTTGAACGCCTCGAACGCCGCCAGCATGTCGTGCAGCACGGCGCGCGCCTCCGCCGAAGCGGGGACGTGTTTGGTCTCTTTCATGATGTCTCCGGTTTGAGAAACCGCAGGTCGCGGTTAGGTTCGGGGCGTGCCTCAGCTCGCCCGGAAATTGATCGACGCGATCCAGAACACCCTCCTGGATGGTCTGATCTTTCGACTCTTGAATATGCTGATGGCGTCCCTGGCGGCGGCGCGGCTCTCTGGCGTCGAGACGGCGCCCGACTACGCGTTTCTTTTTCTGATCCCCGCCTTCATCGGCCTGATCTTCATGGCGTGGCTGTTGGGGTTCTTGGCGAACCGCTCACAACCCCCTGCGACGACCCCGCTCGCACGGCTGCATCAGCCCAGACGAAACGGATTCGAAGCGTGGCACGATCCTCCGGCGGGGGGCCTGAATCCCCCGGTCTTCTTTCGCCGCTTCGTCAAGGTTCTGAGTCGGGCGAACCGTTGGCTTGCAGTACCTGCCTGGATCGGCTGGATCGTCGGCCTGCTCGCCCTCGTCGCCCCGAGTTGGCCGTCACCCGAATGGCGCGCGATGGATGGCGGAGTCCTTGATCGCTACGCAGACCTGATCTTCGCTTCTGTTCTCGCCCTCGGCCTACTCCTGTCTTTTCTGATGTGGGCCAGTGAGTCGAACCGACGCCTGACCTCCGCATCACAGACACAGGCCTCGGCATGACCGACAGATACCGCCGTCAGGTCCACAGCCCCCCGCGCTTCACCGCGCTGGAGACCCGCCTGATGGCGGCCCTGGCTCACGACCTGCGCCAGACCGTCCCCGACCTCGCCGGACAGTTTCAGAACGCCCGGCCCGGCCTGCGCCGCAACACCGCCTTCGGCTACTACGCCGAAACCGTCGTCGATCTCGCCCGGCCCCCGGCTTACCCAACCCCGGGCTCTGGCCCGACCGGCCGCTTCGGCACGGTCCACGCCATGCTGTCCGGTTTGCGCGAGGCCGTGTCCTTCCAGGTCGAACTTCTCAATGGCCGACTTCTGGGCCTGCACGCCGACAGCTACGGCCAGGACACCCGCGCCATCGACTTCGCGACCGTCCCCGTCACCGAAATCTTCACCCTCGACGCCTCGGGCCGATCGATTCCGTATCAGACAGCCGGCAGCCGGCACGTGGACAACCTCTCGCACCGCCTCCCGCCCGCCGCCGGCGCGCAGCCGACACCGCCGCGTGTCGTCCACGTCAGCCCGGCTCGCGCCGGAGAGACCGTCGCCGCTCGAAAGCCCCCAGCCCCACAGTCCGCCACCCCACAGGCCGCCCCCCAGCGACGCGAGCCGGCTCCCGTCGCCGCACCCGCCCCGGCCGAAGCGCCCCTCGACGGAGCCTCGCTCAAGGTCGGCGTCTGGGTCACGCTCGGCGCCCTGGCCTTCCTCGCCAATCTGATCTTCGACGTCCCCGCCGTTGCGGCCGCCATCCTGGTCGCTTTCATCGGTCGGGCCGCCACTTCGCCCAAGGCCCTGCCGATCATCGCCGACGCCTTGAAGTCCTGGCGAGCTCAACAGAAGGCGCCTTCCGGTTCCTGACGCCGCACCCCATTCCCGGCCCCCGCGCGCAATCCTTCCTTCTCCCGTTTGGGAGAAGGTGGCCCGCAGGGCCGGATGAGGGGGCGGCTTCGCATTCGGCGCCAGCCGTCGCACCGACGGTGACACGGCTCACGCCGACTGCAGCGATTGTCCCCTCACCCTTGAGCGCCAGGACGACGGCTGCGCCGCCGTGCGCTCAAACCCTCACCCAACCGGGAGAGGGAATTTTCGAGCATCGACAATCGACCGAATGTCATCCTTCGCCCACGACCCTGAACCGCGCCCCCACCAACGCCGGAAACGCCACCAACGACACCTCCCACAGCTCGACCCGGCTCAGCACCCTCAGTCGCCCCTCGCGCCGCGCCGCCGCCGTGCGAAAGCCGATCGACAGCCCGTCGACCGCCCCCGCACGAGCCGTCGCCTGCGCCAGTCGCGCCTCGGCCGACCAGTCCATGATCCGTCCACGGACGAACAGGCCCCTGCCGTCCTCGACGACGTCGTCCCACACCCCGACGACCGCGTCCGCCTCATGCCGGCTCAGCATCCGCACGCCCTCGGCGCCCGTCCGCGCCAGGCTCTCGGCGAACGCCCCCTCGGCCACCACGTCGCCGTTCAGGTCCGCCACGCCCCAAAGGGACGCATAACCCTCGATCGCCATTCCTCCCCCATCGGGGGAGGGGGACCGCGCAGCGGTGGAGGGGGCTGACGCCGTCACCCTCATCTGCCGCCCTCCAGCCGCCGCTCGACCCGCTCCACCGCCTGACGCGTCGCCACGCCCTGTTCCTCCAGCCGCGCCAGCCGCTCGGCGACCTCGCCCTGCGACCCGACGCCGGTCTCCAGCGCCGCGATCCGCGCCGAGGCCGCCCCGGCCCAGATCAGGGCCGCCGCCGTCTGCACGATCAGGGCGGCGACCACCGCCGGCGGGATCCGCCTCCAGTCGTCGCTCATTCTCCCGCCTCCAGCTGTCCCAGGCCCGCCATCCGCCGCCGCTCCTCGACCGTCAGAAACGGCGCCGCCGCCAGCCGCGCCCACAGGGCGTCGCGCTCGGGCTGCAGGGCCGCAACCGCCTCCAGGTCCGGTTCGATCCTCAGTCCGGGCGACCGCTGACCCAGCCACCCCGACAGCGCGCCGGCCGTCTTCCTCACCAGCGGCAGGACCGCCTGCCGCCAGAAGGCCAGCTGCGCCTCGCGATAGTTGGCGTAGGTCGCCTCCCCCGGAATCCCCAGCAGTTGCGACGGCACGCCGAAGGCGAGGCCGATCTCCCGCGCCGCCGCATGCTTGCCCTCGATGACGTTCATCTCCGCCGGGGACAGGCTCATCGGCTTCCAGTCCAGTCCGCCTTCCAGCAACAGCGGCCGCCCCGCGTTCCGCGCGCCCTGATGGCTGTCGGCCAGCTCCGCCTTCAGCGTCTCGAACTGTTCGGTCGTCAGCCGCTCGCCGTCCCGCGCCCCGTAGATCAGCGCCCCCGACGGCCGCGCCGCATTGTCCAGCAGCGCCTTGTTCCAGGCCCCCGACGCATTGTGCACGTCGATGGCGAAGGCCGCCGCCTCCATCGGCGACAGGCCGTAGTGGTCGTCCGTCGGATGATGCAGCCTCAGGTGCATGACCGGCGACCATCCGTCCGCCTCCCGCCCGATCCGCACCGACCGCCCGGCGACCTCATAGTCATAGGCCTCGGGCCAGCCCGAACGGCCCGGCACGATCTTCACCCGATCCGGACGCAGGGCCCACACCTCGTCGGGCGGCCGCCCGGCTGCGCCCACGCCTTCGACATAGGCGTTGCCGGCCGTCTGCAGACCGATATGCACCGCCTCCAGCAGCTCGACGCCTGACTGTTCGGGGTTCGGCTTGGCCAGCAGCCGCGCCGCCGGATCGTCGTCGCGCCTCACGCCGTCGCGGAAAACCGCCAGCGGAACCGACGCCGCCGCCTCTGCGATCATCCGCACGCAGCGATAGGCCACCGGATTCTTCACGAACCCCTCGTCGGCCAGACTCGCATAGTCGCGCGGGGTCCAGCGCGGCCGACCCGTCCCGTGCAGGGCGATCATCGGCCCCGCGCGGCTGTCCTTGAACTCCGGCGCGTCCGCGCGCCGCCGACCCGCTCGGGGCCGTCGCCAGAAGGGTGTCATCGCATCTCCTTGTCGCGCTCTCGACCGGCCGCCGCCGGTCAGGCCAGGAACTCCAGCCGCCTCAACTCTCGTCCCGGACCGGTCCTGCCCACGACGGTCAGGGCGGCGGCGATGTCGAACATCGCGCCCGGCGTCAGGCCCCCGCCTGCGCCCTCCACCCCGTCGAAATGGATCGACCGCCAGGCCGTCTTCCCTGCGGGAACAGTCGTCGTGATCGTCGGCGCCCCACGGGTCGCCGTCGCTCCGACGGTCAGGATCGGAGACGTCGGCGTCGTCCCCGCCTCCGCCTGGATGTGGAACGCCTCGACCGCCTGACCGGCCACGGCGCTGTCGGGCCCCACCCCTACGGTGCGCGGATTCGACGTATTGGGCGTGAACACGAACGACACCCGGAACACGCCCTCGCCCAGGGCGACGTTCGCCACAGACGACACCGCCCCGGACGCCTGATTGGCCACCGCCAGGCTTCCTGCCGCCCCCGTCACCGTGCTCTCGGTCACCGCCACGGCGTCCCTCAACACCACCCGCGCCCGGCCCGAAGACCCGGCGCGATAGCAACAAGAGATCAAAAGCGGCTGCCCGCTGACGACGGCGATCGGTGCGGCGCTCAGTTCCGCCCGGTTCCAGGTCGCCCCGGTCGCGGCGATCGTGCGTCCTGTCAGGTCGCCCCATGCGCCGCCCTCGCCCAGGGTCGCGCTCACTACCGACCATCCCGTCCCGGCTGGCCGGCTCCAGGCGACCGCATTGGCGGCGGCGGCCTCGATCAGCAGGCCCCGGTCCGTGACCGTCGCCGCTCCGGCGGCGAAGACCCGCGGACGTCCACCCTCGTCAAAGGCCACGGCGGAGCCGGTGCGGGCGTAGGCGACTCGACCCGGCAGGCCGGCCGCAAACCTCAGAACGGCGGGCTCGCCCGGCCCGAGCGTCTGTCCGCTGCGCCCCAGCCGACCGACCCGTCCGATCATCCGGCCGCCCACAGATGCAGGTCGGCGGGACCCGCGCCGCCGCGCGACAGGGCGATCTTCTCGCCTTCATCGATGCGGATTCGCGCGCCCGTCCGCTCCGCCTCGCCCGCCCCGGTCGGCAGGACACAGGTGAAAACCGCCCCTTCGGTCGCCCGCACCTCGACGTATTGGGTCGCGTCCAGCAGTTCGACCGTGGTCGCCGTCGCGGCGCCGGCGCCCACGACAGCCTCGGCCCGATGCGGCTGGGCGGCTCGCCCCTGAAAAGCCTGGGCCCCGCGCGCATAGCCTCCCGGATCCAGACAGTTGAAGAAGTTCACATAGGCCTGCGCCATTCCCGGCCGTCCTCCCGTTGTTGATTGCGTCCCGCCGCGGCTCGCGCCTCGCGATCAAAGCCGCCGCAGTCGCGGCTTGCCGCGCCGCCCCAGCAGCAGGTCGGTCACCGCCCAGACCAGGGCGTCGGCCCGGTCCGGACTGTCACGTCCCCCGTCGCCCATCCGCATCAGCTCCTCCTCCAGCTCGGGAAAGGCGCCGCAATGGACCACGCGGCCCTGTTCATAGAGGGCGGCCACCGGCTCAGCCCGAAGCTGTTTCGCCAGATGCGCCCGCACCCCTCGCGTGCGCGCCCCGCACCGAGCCTGACGCAGAACCTCCATGACCATGTCCCCGCCCTGGTTGATCTCGGCGATGACCCAGTCGGCCTGATGTCTCGCGACGATCTCGGCCACGGCGGTCGCCCAGCCGATCGGCGATCGCCCCCGCACCGTGGCGTCCTCCAGCACATAGGCGGTGCCTCCGCGCCGCCCGACCACGACGATGCCGCAGGCGTCGCCGCCCGCCGTCGCCGGAGGATCGACGCCGACCACCACCGTCTCCAGATGATCCGGCGCGGCGCCTCTCGCCCGCCCCAGCATCTCGAGGCTCCACAGGGCGCCGTCGCCTTCCAGGACCCGGCCGTCGATCTCCTGCGCCTCCAGCCGCGTGCCGGCGTAAAGCGCCTTCAATCCGTCCAGAAACGCCGGCGACAGATTCGCCGCATTCACCGCCGTCCCGGCCCGGGTCACCACCGTCCCCGCCTCGTCGATCAGCGTCCTCAGGTCCCGGATCGGCCGGGGCGTCGTCGTCACCGCCAGCCTCGGCGCCTCGCCCAGGCGCAGGCCCAGCCTCAGACTGGCCAGGGTCTCGCCCGGCGCCTTCCAGGCGCAGAATTCGTCGGCCCAGGCGTGATGAAACTGCGGCCCTCTCAGCCGATCCGGCTCCTCGGCCGAAAAGGCTTGGGCGACGGCCCCGTTCGGCCAGACCAGACGCCGCCGCGACGCCTCATAGGCCGGCCGCTGATCGGGCGGCGCGATCGCCTTCAGTCCCGACGGCCCCTCGATCATCACTTCGCGCACGTCGTGCAGCGTCGGCCCGACCAGGGCCAGTCGCCGTCCGGGCTCCGCCAGACCGCTCAGCCATTCCGCGCCCGCCCGCGTCTTGCCGGCCCCTCGCCCGCCCAGGAACAGCCAGGTCCCCCAGTCGCCGTCATCCGGGATCTGACAGGGATGCGCCCAGGCGCGCCAGTCGGTCTCGATCAGGCTCAACACGTCCGCAGGCAGGGCATCGATCAGCGCCCTTCTGCTCGAGCTCGGCAGCGAGACCAGCCAGTCTGGCCAGCAGACGCTCTCGCCGGGCGACATCTCCGCCGGCTCCATCGACTTCATCTGCGCCCTTCACGTCCTTCTCCAGTCGATCCAACTTCAGGCGCCGTTCGCGCGCGGTGATCGCCAGGGTCACATTGCGCACCCGGCGCGCCATCGCGTCGTCGTCCAGCTCAACCCCGGTCAGCAGCAGGTCGTCCAGCCGCGCGTGAAAGGCGTCGACCGCCTTCTGCTTCTTGCGGGCTTCGGCGGCGAGCCGCTCGCGTCTTCTGGGCATGAACAGATCATAGGGCGCCCACGCCCTTCGGCCGGAAACGCGCCTCAACTTTCACGAATTCGCGTGTGAATTCAGCGATCGGAGGCGCCTATCTGCGCCAGAAGCGGTCAGCTTCTGTCGATATCGAACTCGGGCGCCTCGTGATCGACCGCATCCTCGGGCGCCGCAAGGTCCAGTTCGGAAAAGGTCTTGCCACGCACCGACACCCCGGCGCGATGCACGCTCTCCGGGTCCCCGGACACCAGCGGGTGCCACGCCGCCAGCGAGCGACCCTCGTGCAGCCGCCGATAGGCGCACGACCTGGGCATCCACTCCAGCGCCTCGATATTGTGCGGCGTCAGCTTGATGCAGTCCGGCACCTGGGCCTTCCGGTTCGCATAGTCCGAACACCGGCACAGCGCCCCGTCAAACAGCCGGCAATGCGCCCGCGTGGCGAACACCTCGCCCGTCTCCTCGTCCTCGAACCGGATCAGACAGCACAGCCCGCACCCGTCGCACAGGCTCTCCCACTCGACGGCGGACATCTCGGCCAGGGTCTTGGTTTCCCAGAAGGGCGGCATGAGGCGGCTCATACAGACCCGTCCGCCGAATGTCCCGATCCATCAGCGCGACGATCCATCGTGGCGTCCCTTCGCCGCGCCCGCTATACGCCCCGCCCATGGCCGCCCGTCCCCCCCTCGTCGCCCTCAAGGACGTCCGTCTTCAGGACGGGCCTCGCCCCCTGTTCGACGGCGTCGACATGGCTATGGAGCCGCGCAGCCGCGCCGCTCTGGTCGGCCGCAACGGCGCGGGCAAGTCCACCCTGATGAAGGTGGTCATGGGCCTGATCGAGCCGGACTCAGGCGACCGTTCGGTCCAGGCCGGAACCCGCTTCGCCTATGTGCCGCAGGAGCCGGTGATCATCGGCGACACGCTTCTGGACTACGCCGCGTCCGGAGAGGCCGAGCCCTGGACCGCCGAGGCCTGGCTGACGACCTTCGGCCTCGACCCCGCCAAGTCCACCCAAGGCCTGTCCGGCGGAGAAACCCGCCGCGCCGCCCTCGCAAAAGCGTTTGCCGAAGCCCCCGACCTGCTGCTGCTGGACGAGCCGACCAACCACCTCGACATCCTGGCCATCGAGTTGCTCGAGACCGAGATTCTGTCGGCCCGCTGCGCCGTCCTGGTGGTCAGCCACGACCGCGCCTTCCTGAACCGCATCACCGACACCGTCCACTGGCTGGAAGGCCGCCGCGTCCGCACCCTCGACAAGGGTTTCGACGCCTTCGACGACTGGGCCGCCAAGGTCATGGAGGAAGAGGCCGAATCCCTCCGCCGCCTGACCAAGAAGATCGAGGCCGAGACCTACACCTTCTACCGCTCGATCACCGCCCAGCGCACCCGCAACGAGGGCCGCGCCCGCGCCCTCGTCGCCATGCGGGCCGACCGGGCCGAACGGGTCCGCGACCTGCCCAAGGAGCTGAACCTCGGCGTCGATTCCGGCCCCCTGTCCGGCAAGCTGGTGGCGGAGATCAAGGGGGTGTCGAAAGGCTTCACCGCCGCTTCGGTGAAGAGTGCTGGTGAGCAAGAAGTGAGCCTCGACCGCGGCTCCGAGAGCGACCCCGCTCACCCCTCGCTCACCAGCACTCTTCACTCCTCCCGCCGCATCCTCTTCAAGAACCTCACCACCCGCATCCTGCGCGGCGACCGTTTGGGCATCGTCGGTCCAAACGGGGCGGGCAAGACCACCCTCGTCAAGGTGCTGCTCGGCGAACTGGCGCCGGACGAGGGCTCGGTCCGCATGGGCGCCAACCTTGAACCCGTCTATCTGGACCAGTCGCGCGAGGGGCTGAAATCCGACATGACCCTGTGGGACGCCCTGACGCCCGGCGGCGGCGACAGCATTCTGGTGCGTGGCCGCTCCATGCACGTGGCCGCCTACGCCAAGGACTTCCTGTTCCAGGAAGCCCAGCTGAAGCAGCCGATCTCCACCCTGTCCGGCGGCGAGCGCAACCGCCTGCTGCTCGCTCGCGCCCTGGCCCAGCCCGCCAACCTCCTGGTCCTCGACGAGCCCACCAACGACCTGGACATGGACACCCTCGACAAGCTCGAGGAGCTGCTGGAGGGCTATGACGGCACCCTGATCCTGGTCTCCCACGACCGCGATTTCATCGACCGCCTCGCCACCTCGACCCTGGCCCTGAACGGCCGCGGCGACATCGTCGAAACCCCCGGCGGCTGGACCGACTTCCTGCGCCAAAACCCCGGCTTCCTCATTCCTCCCCTTTCGGGGGAGGGGGACCGGCCAAGGGCCGGTGGAGGGGGCCAGACGTCGGGCGCCCGCGCCACGCCCGCGCCCCCGCCGAAAAAACCGACCAAACTCTCCTACAAGGACGCCCGCCGTCTGGAAGAACTGGAAGGCCTGCTCGAAACCCTGCCCGCCACGATCGCCAGACACGACGCGACCCTCGCCGACCCCGACCTCTATACCCGCGATCCCAAGGCCTTCGACGTCGCCATGAAGGCCGCCGAAAAAGCCCGCGCCGACCTCGAGGCCGCCGAGCTGGAATGGCTGGAGCTGGAAGAAAAGAAGGCGGCCCTGGCGGGCTGATCCAGCCTAACGGCCGCCACTCTCTCAAACCTGTGGACACAAGCACCGGCTTGAAAATTCTTTCGAATTTCGATCCATCCACCGATGTTCACAGACTTGCCCACCGCCGCCGGACGCATTGCGCACATCGGGGCTGTTTCGGGCGCTTGCCTCATAGCGGGTTTCGTCGGAACGTCAACGGGCCGAGGGACACGGCGGCGCGGAAATCCGGTGAGAGCCGGAACTTCAAGCGGACCGGTCCGGCTCTCTGACCCGACGTTTCGGGCGGTCTTCGGATCGTAACGAACGGGAGGCAGGGCCCAGGCTTCGGACCCCGAACGCTTCGGCGGACAGGGTCGCGGGGAACCAGGCCGGGATCGTTGGACGACGCGAGGTTTAGAGACCCCGCGAGACGCCTTCGAACAGGAGCCGCCAGATTACAGCCGACCGTTTCCGGGGCTCGCCCCGCAGACGCTGAAGCCAGGGATCTGAACCTCAACGGCCAAGTCCAACCCGGACTTGGCGAGGGGACGAGGAGCGCCGGTCCGCCGGAGCCCTTCGTCCCCTCGCTCAATTCCGGAACACGTTCCGGCCGGCTCGAACCTTGCTGATCAGACGCAAGGCCATTGCCTATCCGTAACTTGACCGGCGTTCGAAGGGCTTGTTCGCTGGTTCCGGCGCCAACTCCCGGAGCGCCGGTCGAGGCCGGAGCATGACGGACACCTCGCTTTTGCAATCTCGCGCGGCGGATCGTCTATGGCGACGCCAGGCTCTGCTCGCCGGCGCTCTCTACTTGTATATCGTCGTCGCCGGAGTGGTTTCGGAAGCGTTCGTCCGCGGCGCCCTGATCGACTACCAGGACGCCGCCGGGACCGCGCGGGCCATTCTGGGCCAAACGATGCTCTATCGGGCGGGATTCTCGCTCGAAATGGTCATGCACCTGTGCGACCTGGGCTTGGCCGTCCTCCTTTATCGGTTGCTGAAACCGCAAGGACCAGCTCTCTCGCTGTTCGCCGCCGTCCTTCGGCTCATGGTCGGCGCTGTCGCCGCAGTCCGCGCGCTGCTGCTTGCGGCCCCTCTGGTGCTGCTCGATGCACCCAACGGGATGGATGCTTTGTCCGGGCCACAAAGAGAAGCCCTGGCGCTCCTCGCCCTGCGGATGCACGGTCAGGCCTACGACATCGCCCTGGTCTTCTTCGGGGTCGCCCTCCTGGCTCTCGCCGTCCTCCTGGCCCGGTCGCCGCGTTTCTCGCCGCTCCTCGGCGCGATGATCGGCTTCGCCGGAGTTTGCTACCTTCTGAACAGTTTCGCCGGCTTCTTGGCCCCGCCCCTGCAGTCCGCAATGTTCCCCTTCATTCTTCTACCCTGCCTCGTCGCTGAAACGGTCCTGGCGATCTGGCTCGTGGCTTTGGGCGTCAGGAGATCGGATCCTTAGCGACGCGGTCGCTCACCGCCTGAGCGCGTCTCCTCCTCGCGCCGCACGCGGGGGGAGGTGGATCGGCGCCGCTTGCGCCGAGACGGAGGGGTTCTGCTACCTCCAAACCCGCCTTTCCTTCGCCGTCTCCGCGCTCTAGCTTCCGGCCCATGTCGCGCGACCAGAATCGCCCCCTCCTGACCCGCCGCCGCGCCTTGATCGCGGGCGGCGCGGCTGTGGTCGGCGCAGCCGCCGTGGGCCTGCGTGGCTGCGATCGCCAGGAAGCGCCCCTCGACGACCAGGGGCGTGTGCGCCTGCGCTTCGCCACCGACTGGCGCGCCCAGGCCGAGCACGGCGGCTTCTATCAGGCCCTGGCGTCCGGCGCCTACGAACGGCGCGGCCTGAACGTCCAGATCATCCAGGGCGGCCCGGCCGTGAACGTGCCCCAGCTTCTGGCCTCGGGCGCCGTCGAACTGGGCATGGGCTCCAACAGCTTCATCCCGCTGAACCTGGTGCAGGAGCGCGCCCCGGTGAAGGCCGTGGCCGCCTTCTTCCAGAAGGACCCCCAGGTCCTGATCGCTCACCCTGATCCCGCGCTGGACAGCATCGCCGATCTCGCCGGCCGCCCCTTCCTGCTGTCCGACGCCGCCCGCACCGCCTGGTGGCCGTGGCTCAAGGCCAAATACGGCTTCACCGACGATCAGGTGCGCCGCTACAACTTCAACCCGGCGCCCTTCCTGGCCGACCGCCGCGCCGTCCAGCAGGGCTATCTGACCAGCGAACCCTTCACGATCAGGCGTGAAGGCCGGATCGAACCCAAGGTCTTCCTGCTCGCCGACGACGGCTATGACTCCTACGCCGCCCTCGTGCTCGCCCCCAACAACTTCGCCCGCGACAACGCCCAGGCGCTGCGCAGCTTCATCGCCGCCTCGGTCGAGGGCTGGCGCGACTACATGAACGGCGACCCGACCGCCGCCAACGCCCTGATCCGGCGCGACAACCCCGACATGACCGACGAAATCCTGCTTCAGGCGCGAGAGGCCCTGAACGCCAACGGCGTGGTTGAGGGCGGCGATGCGGCCCTGTACGGACTCGGGGCCATGACCGCCGAACGCTGGCAGGGCTTCTTCGAGGCGGTGTCCTCGACGGGCGTCTATCCGACCTCGTTGAACTGGCGCGACGCCTTCACCGACGCCTACCTGCCCGGCCGTGGCTGATCCGGACCTTCCGGTTTCCGCCCCCCTGGTCGTCCTCGACGAAGCCCGTATCCGCTACGCCGCCTCCGGCCGCGTCATCGGCCCGCTTTCCCTGTCCATCGCGCCGGGGGAAATCCTGGCCGTCGTCGGCGCCTCCGGCGCCGGCAAGTCCAGCCTGCTGCGCCTCATCGCCGGCCTTGAAGCCGTCGCCGACGGTCAGGTCGCCCGGCGCGCCGCAAGGATCGGCTTCGTCTTCCAGGCGCCGACCCTGGCCCCTTGGCGCGACGCCCTGGCCAATGTCGCCCTGCCCCTGGAGCTGAACGGCGCGCCGGCTGCGACCGCCCGGGCGCAGGCCGGCGAAGCCCTTGCCGCCGTCGGCCTCGCCGACCATGGCCGGCGCTTTCCGCATGAGCTGTCCGGGGGCATGGCCATGCGCGTCTCCCTCGCCCGCGCCCTCGTGACCGATCCCGATCTGTTGTTGCTGGACGAGCCCTTCGCCGCGCTCGACTCGGCCAATCGCCGCCGCCTCGCCGCCCTTGTCCATGACCTCTGGCTGGCGCGGCCCCGCGCCGTCGTCTTCGTCACCCATGACGTGGAGGAGGCCGTTCATCTGGCCCGGCGTCTCGTCGTCCTCGGTCACGACGGGCGGATCGCCGAGAGCCTTGACCTGCCCGGGCCGGTCCCCAGACCCGAAGGATGGCGCACGACCGCCGACTACCGCCTCGCCGTCGAACGCGCGGCCCGTGCGCTGGAGCGCACCCTCGAAACGACCGAGGGCGTGACGTCATGAGCCGCCTGCTGCCCGCCCTCGGCCCGCCCCTCATCCTGACCATCGTCCTGGCGGCGGCCTGGACGGGACTTTGCACGGCGTTCGCCCTGCCGGCCTATCTGCTGCCGACGCCGGCGGCCGTCGCCGTCGCCCTGGTTGAGCGGGCGCCCGTCCTGGTTCCCTCGGCGCTTCGCACCCTGGCGATGGCGCTTCAGGCCCTGATCCTCGCCGCGGTCGTCGGCGGCGGTCTGGCGGCGGCCCTGTCGTTCAGCCGGCTGGCCGAACGCGCTTTCCGCCCGCTCGCCGTGGCCGTCCAGGTCACCCCCGTCGTCGCCATCGCGCCCCTGATCCAGATCTGGGTCGGGCTCGATCGCGCCGATCTGGCCGTCATCCTCCTGGCGGCCTGCGTCGCCTTTTTCCCGATCTTTTCCGGCGTGCTCACCGGTCTGCGATCGGCCGATCCGGATCTGGAGCGCCTGTTCGACCTGTACGGCGCCTCCCCGACGCAGCGGCTTCTCAAGCTGCGCGGCCCGACCGCCCTGCCCTTCATCCTCGAGGGTCTGCGCGTGGCGGCGGGCCTGGCGGTGATCGGGGCGGTGGTGGCCGAGTTCGTCGCCGGCTCCGGCGTCGCACAGGGACTGGCCTGGCGCATCCTGGAGGCCGGCAACCGCCTGCGCACGGCCGAGATGATGGCCGCCTTGGTCTGGCTGACTTTGCTCGGCCTCGGCCTCAACGGCGGCCTCGCCCTCCTGCGCGACGCCCTCCTGCGCCGACGCGGCGGGCAGCGTTAGCGCACGGTTAATCGCCGCACCCCTAGTCTGACGCCGCCACCCATGTGTGCGGAGCCGGCCATGTATCGCAGTCTCATCCATTTGGCGCCGATCGCCGCCGTCGGCCTCGCAGCCTCGGCGATGGCGCCGGCCGCCCAGGCGCAGGACATGCGCTATCTGTCCTGGACCGGAAAGCCGGCCGCCGCGCCGGCGCCCGCGCCGGTCTCCGCGGCCCCGACCTCCGGCGTCCGCTATCCCTCGATGGCGGCGATGGGCCGCCCGTCGCGCTACAGCCCCTCGGTCGCCTCGGGCGGCCTGACCCCGGCCGACGCCTGGTTCAACCCGGTCCAGCCGCGCCCGCAACCCGCGGGCGCCCCGCCCTATGGCGCGCACGCCGCGCCGCCGCCCGTCGCCCAGCCCTACGCAGCGGCCCCGACCCCGCCCACCCTGCCGCCGCCGCCCTATGCGCGCCCGCAGCCCGGCCAGCCGACCCTTCCTGTCCCGGCCTACGCCGCCGCCCCGACGCCGATGCAGATGCCGACGCCCCAAGGCTACCCGCCCATGACCTATGCGGCGCCGACCATGGCGGGCCCGGCCCCGCACCCGGTCCCGACCGCGCCCGTCCAGCAGGCCGCGCCCCCCGCAGCCTGGACCCAGCCCGGCTATGCGCCCCAGGTCTATTCGGGCGGCATGCCCGCGCCGTCCCAGCCGGCTCTGTCGCCGCAGACGCCTTCGCCCGTCGTCTCCGGCCCCGCCTGGGCCAGCCCCCAGCCCGCCATGACCGGCGCGACGGTCACCGATCCCATGGCCCCCCGCCGCGACGCGCCGATCTTCAGCATCCAGGCTGCGCGTGACGCCGGCCAAACCCCGACGTCTCAGGCCCCGACGCCCCAGCCTCCCGCGCAACCCATGGCGCAGGGACCTTCGCAGTTCCCGACCGTCCAGGCTTCGCCACCGCGCGAGGGCGCCCGCTACTATTCGGTCCACCGCCAGGCCGGACGCGAGCCCGATCCGGCCGAGATTCCCGACAGCGTCTATGCGGTCATCCCGGAGGGCGCCTTCCTCGACGCCGCCCGCCCCGACCTCGCCGACCCGCCCCCCGCGCCGGTGGCCACGAGGACCATCAACGGCCGCATCCAGGCGATGAATCGCGGCGACGATCCCAGTCTGCCTTGACCCAGCCTTCCTTGACCCAGAGCTCCCCGATGCCCGTCGACGCCTCCTCCGGCTCCCGGCTGCCGGAGCTGATCGCCCTCGCAGAAGAAGCCTCCAGCGACAGCCGGCGGGCCCTGTTGCGCGAGCTGACCGATTCCTTTTTCGGCGCCGCCACCCGACCGGTCGCGGAGCAGGCGCTCTACGACGACGTCCTCTCGCGGCTGGCTGACGAGATGGAGATCGGCGTGCGGGAGGAGCTGGCCCAGCGTTTCGCCGATTCGCCGTCCGCGCCCCGCGGCCTTGTTCGGCGCCTGTCCATGGATGACGCGCGCGTCGCCGCGCCCGTTCTCGCCCGGTCGCCGGTCCTGACCGAGGACGACCTCATGGCCGTCGCCCGCAGCCAGGGCCAGGAACACCTGCGGGCTCTGTCCAGCCGATCCGGGATGAGCACGGCCGTCTCCGACGTCCTGGTCGAGCGCGGCGACGATCAGACGCTCGGCGTCCTGCTGGCCAACCCCTCCGCTCCCCTGTCCCGGGCTTCGGCCGAGATCGCCGTCCGCCGGGCCGGCGCCAACCCCGCCCTGCATGAGGCGGCCGTCGAACGCCGGAACCTGCCGCCCGATCTGCTGAACCAGATGTATTTTGTGGTCGAGGCGCGTCTGCGCCGCCGAATCCTGGAGCGCAACGCCGACATCCCGGCCGATCAGCTCGAACAGGCCCTGTCCGCCGTTCACGCCCGCGTCGCCGTCGAGGACGGCGCCCTGCCGGCCGACTATCCCCAGGCGGTCATCGACGCCCGCGCCGTGACGGCGTCGGGTTCCGTCTCGCCGGAGGCCCTGGTCACGCTTCTGCGGCGACCGTCGCGCACCGCCTTCCTTGTGGCCCTGGCTGACCTCGCGGACGTAGACTACGCGCTCGCCGCCCAGATCGTCGAGCGGCGGGAAATCGACGCCCTGGCGGTGCTCTGTCGCGCGGCCGACCTGGACCGGGCGCTGTTCCTGACCTTCGTCATCGCCATCCTCGGGGGCGGCGACGCCAACGCCATCGGCCAGGCCAAGTCCTATGGGCGTCTCTATGGGGACCTGACACGCGATCAGGCGCTTCGGACGGTGCGATTCTGGCGCGCCCGTCGCGGATCACAGGCGGCCTGATCCGCTCCGACCGGGCCTACCGCCTGAAGTCTTCACCCAGCGCCATGGCGGCGGCCCGCTCGGCGACGGAATATTCGCCGATGGCGCTTTCGTCGCCTTCCCGGATCGCCAGCACCAGCTCCGGCGTCAGGGCGGACGACAGGGCCCAGTTCCAGTATCTCAGCACCGTCTGGGCGCGATCGACGGCCAGCATCTCATAGGTGACGATCACCCGTTCCCAGTCCGGATGCGGCGCGCCGTCCGCCGTGACCTCCGGTCGACGCATGGAGCGCCACAGATTGCGCAGGTCCTGCCGGCCCATGCCCGTGCCCTTGCACAGGATGGCCAGCGGCTCGCCGCCGGCGTCGCCCATGATCTTGGCGCCGGTCAGCGGCTTGATCCCGGACAGATAGGCGATTTCGGCCGCCACCTCGCGCTTCAACCCGCCCTCGGCCGCCACGGCGACGGCATGCTCCAGACTGTCATAGGGGCTTTTCTCGATCGCGGCGCGATTGCGCTGGCGACGTTCGATGAACTGCAACGCCTTGCGTGACACTGCGTCCTGCCATCCCTCGGCGGCGGCCATGGCGAAGACGTCCTCCACCACCTCCTGCATGACCTCGCGCGAGACCGCGAACCGCTGGAGGATGGTCTTGCGTTCCTCCGGCCCGCACCACCAGAACATCACATAGGCCCCGGACGGCCGCAGCTCCGGCCTCCGCAGCAGGGGCGCGCATAGCGCCGTGACGCCACGGCTCAACCCGACGATATGCTCGACGCCGCTCTGCGACAGCCGGGCTTCGCCGTTGCGCAGCAGCGCCTCGATCGTCGGCGTCTCCTCGTGGCGGATCAGTTCCTCGGTCACCACCTCGGACAGACCGCGACGGCGCGCGATCATCAGCCGATGCTCCGCCCCGGCGTCGCGGGCGCAGCCCAGCAGGTCCGCGTCGTTCAGCGCCGCACACCGATCGATCAGCAGGCCGGCGATCTCGGGCGCATCGCGCAGCAGGAACCGGGTCAGGGCGTTGGGCGCCTCGCTCAAGGGCGCCAGGCGCTCGGCCACCCGCTTCCGCTCCGGAAAGCTGGCCAGCCGCAGCATCTCGACCAGCAGGTCTCCCGTCACCGCCCGTTCGAACGCATTGATCCGGCTGCCCGGCAGGGACACCACGTCGGCCAGCCGTTTCAGCAGGGCCGCACGCGACTTCGGCGTCGCCGGCGCGGGAGGCGGCGACGCGACGCCGTCCTCATCAGGGAGCAGGGCCTCGGACATGGAACGGGAATCTATCCACGATCGGTTAACCGCGCGTGACGCAGCCGGGGGCCTAAGACCAAAGTCGCGCTCTCCAAGCCGCACCGCGCCTGCCATGGTGCCGGAATGCGATCTGTCCGCTCCAGCGGACGACGCCATACAAGGCCGCAAAGGCAGAGCGAGGGAGGCTCACACCATGACAGACAGCGCCATCGGCGCCCCGAACCAGGAAGACCACGTCGTCGGTCGCAACGACAAGCTCGTCATCCTGGCCTCATCCGTGGGCACCGTCATCGAGTGGTACGATTTCTATCTGTACGGCTCGCTCGCCGCGATCATCACCGTCCAATTCTTCTCGGGCGTGAATGAGACCACCGGCTTCATCTTCGCCCTGATGGCGTTCGCCGCGGGCTTCGCGGTCCGACCGTTCGGGGCCATCGTCTTCGGTCGCCTCGGCGACCTGTGGGGCCGCAAGAACACCTTCCTCGTCACCATGCTCCTGATGGGCCTGTCGACCTTCATCGTCGGCATCCTGCCGTCCTATGCGGCCATCGGCATCGCCGCCCCGATCATCCTGGTGCTGATGCGGCTGATCCAGGGTCTGGCCCTGGGCGGCGAATACGGCGGCGCCGCCACCTACGTCGCCGAGCACGCCCCACAGGGCAAGCGCGGCTTCTACACCTCCTTCATCCAGATCACGGCTACGGTCGGCCTGCTGCTCAGCCTGGTCGTGATCCTCGGCGTCCGGTCCGTGCTGGGCGAGGAAGCCTTCGCGAGCTGGGGCTGGCGCATCCCGTTCCTGGTCTCGATCCTGCTGCTGGGCGTCTCGCTGTGGATCCGCCTGAAGCTGTCGGAAAGCCCGGCCTTCCAGCGCATGAAGGCCGAGGGCAAGGGCTCCAAGACCCCGCTCAAGGATTCCTTCGGCAAATGGCCGAACCTGAAACTGGTGCTGATCGCCCTTCTGGGTCTCGCCGCCGGTCAGGCCGTGGTCTGGTACACGGGCCAGTTCTACGCCCTGTTCTTCCTGGAGCGGGTGCTCAAGGTGGATCCGTCCCTGTCGAACGTCCTGATCGCCGCCGGCCTGTTCCTGGCCACGCCCTTCTTCATCTTCTTCGGCTGGCTGTCGGACAAGATCGGCCGCAAGCCCATCATCCTGGCGGGCTGCCTGCTCGCAGCCCTGACCTACTTCCCGCTGTTCCAGGCCCTGACGGCCGCGGCCAATCCGCGCCTCGCCGAGGCCGCCGCCTCGGCGCCGGTCACCGTCTACGCCGACCCGGCCGACTGCCACGTGCAGTTCGACCCCATCGGCAAGACCGTGTTCAACCACTCCTGCGACCTGGCCAAGTCCTACCTGGCCAAGGCGGGCGTGACCTACACCAACGTCGAGGCTCCGGCCGGAACCGTGGCCGAGGTCCGCATCGGCGACCGGTCTGTGGTCCAGAGCTTCCGCGGCCAGGATCTGTCGACGGCCGAGTTCGCCGCCGAGAAGAAGGCGTGGGACGCGGGTCTGGGCCAGGCTCTGGCCGACGCCGGCTATCCGGCCAAGGCCGACAGCGCCCTGGTCAACAAGCCCATGGTGATCGGCATCCTGTTCATCCTGGTGCTCTATGTGACCATGGTCTACGGCCCGATCGCGGCGGCCCTGGTCGAGATGTTCCCGACCAACATCCGCTACACCTCAATGTCCCTGCCCTATCACATCGGCAACGGCTGGTTCGGCGGCTTCCTGCCCACGACCGCCTTCGCCATGGTCGCGGCCACGGGCAACATCTACTATGGCCTCTGGTATCCGATCGCCATCGCCGTCCTCACGGTCATCGTCGGCTTCCTGTTCGTGAAGGAAGGCAAGGACGTGGATCTTCACGCCTGATCCTGCTCGGGCGTGAACCTGGGGGGCGGGTCGATCGGACATCCGGTCGACCCGCCCTTCGCCGTTGCGGTCGCTCCTCACGCCCCGGCTTGCCGTCGGCGACCTGACGGCCTCTAGATGCGAAACTTATGGCCCCCGCCTTCCCTTTCGTCCTGCTCGGCCTGGTGCTCGCCTATATGGCGGCCCTGTTCGTCATCGCCTGGCGGGGCGAGCGGCCCGGCGCGGGCGCAGGCCGGGGCGTGGGCCCGACGGGCTACGCCCTCTCCCTGGCCATCTACTGCACCTCCTGGACCTACTACGGCGCCGTCGGCACGGCGGCCCGCGACGGCTGGGAGTATCTGCCCATCTACCTGGGACCGGCCGCCGGCCTGATCCTGCTGTTTCCGGTCTGGCGTCGCATCGCCGCCGCCGCCCGACGCGAGAACGTCGGCTCCATCGCCGACTTCCTGTCCTCCCGCTACGGCAAGAGCGGAACCCTGGGCGCCCTGGTCGCCGTCGTGGCCATCCTGGGATCCCTGCCCTACATCGCCCTGCAGCTGAAGTCCCTGTCGATGGCCTGGCGACTGGTCACCCACGACACGCCGGTGGCCGGCTCCGAGCGCGTGACGGTCACGGTGATCGCCCTCCTTCTGGCCGCCTTCACCATCCTGTTCGGCGCGCGCCGGTCGGATCTGACGGAACACAATCGCGGCCTGATCCGCGCCATCGCCCTCGAATCGATCGTCAAGCTCGCGGCCCTGGTCGCCGCCGCCGGTTTCGCCGTCGTCCTGCTGCTGGGCGCGCCGTCTGCCGAGACCGTCACCCGCGCCCTTGGCGGTCTGACCGCCTACCCGACCGTCGACAGCCGGTTCCTGGCGCTCAGCCTGGTGGCCCTCGCCGCCGTCTTCTGCCTGCCGCGTCAGTTCCATGTCGGCTTCGTCGAAGGCGGCGACGCGGCCGACCTCCGTCGCGCCCGCTGGGTCTTTCCTCTCTATCTGCTCATCACCTCCCTGGCGGTGATCCCCCTGGTCGCGGCAGGCGGCCTGTTCGCCAACGTGGCCGACCCGGACCTGTTCGTCCTCGACATCCCCTTCCGCGCCCAGGCCCATGTCCTGACCGCCGTGGTGTTCGTCGGCGGCTTCTCGGCGGCGACCGCCATGGTCATCGTCGAGACCGTCGCCCTGTCGGCCATGGCCTCCAACAGCCTGATCCTGCCGCTGATCGCCCGCGACCGCTGGCAGGGGCGTGAGGCGGCCTCAGACATGGCCGGCGCCATCCTGCAGGTCCGCCGCATCGCCATCTGCGTCGTGTTGTTCCTCGGCTGGCTATGGTTCCAGGCCATCGATCGCTCCACAGGCCTGGCCTCCATCGGCCTTGTCTCGTTCGCCGCCCTGGCCCAGCTCGCCCCGGCGCTGTTCGGCGCGGTGCTCTGGCGCGACGGCCATGCGCGCGGCGCCATCGCCGGCATCCTGGTCGGCATGGCGATCTGGGCGGTCTTCCTCGGCCTGCCCCAGGTCGGCGCAGCTTTTGGCTTCGGCGCGGGCGGCCTCAACCCTTTCGGCCTGTCGGACCCCCTGCCGACCGGCGTCGCCCTCAGCCTGGCCGCCAACCTGTCGGTCTATGTCTGGGTCTCGCGTCGCGCGCGCCCCCGGCTGATCGACCGGGTGCAGGCCAGCGCCTTCGTCGATCGCTACGCCCGTGACGGACACGATCCCGTCGCCGGTCCCTCGGGCGCCTCTGTGGGCGACCTGCGGACGCTCGTGGCCCGCTTCCTCGGCGAGGCCGGCGCCCGCCGCGCCTTCGCCGTCTTCGCCCAGGAGACCGGCCGCCCCCTGCGAGACGCCGATCCCGCCGACACCGGCCTGGCCCGCGCCGCCGAGCGGATGCTGGCCGGAGCGGTCGGCGCCCCCTCGGCGCGCCGCGTCATCGCCGCCGCCCTGGCCGGAGGCGGTCGCGCGCCGGAAGACGTCGTCCGAATGCTCGACGAGGCGTCCCAGGCCGTCCAGTTCAACCGCGAACTGCTACAGGCCGCCCTCGACAACATCGACCAGGGCGTCAGCGTCGTGGACGAGGACCTGCGGCTCGTCGCCTGGAACGCCCGCTACATCGAACTGTTCGATCTCCCCGCCGGCTACGTTCACGTCGGCCTGCCGGTCTCCGCCGTCTACCGACTCAACGCCGAGCGCGGCGAGGTGGACAAGGCCGACATCGAACCCTGGATCGAGCGCCGGCTGGACGCCCTCCGCCGACGCACGCCGCACGATCACGAACGCGCCCAGCCGAACGGCCGCATCCTGCGCTCGACCGGGTCCCCCATGCCCGACGGCGGCTATGTGACCACCTATTCCGACATCACCGAACTGCGCCGCGCCGCCCAGGCCCTGGCCGAGGCCAACGAACGGCTGGAGGCGCGCGTCGCCGACCGCACCGCCCGCCTCGACGAAGCCCGCCGCACCGCTGAGGCCGCCGTGGCGTCGAAGACCCGCTTCCTCGCCGCCGCCAGCCACGACCTGCTGCAGCCGCTGCACGCCGCCCGCCTGTTCATCGCGGCCCTGCGCGACCCCGGCTCGAACGGTGATGCGTCAGCGGCGCGCGACCTTGCCGAAAATGCCGACAGGTCGATCGAAAACGCCCACGGCCTGCTCAAGGCCCTGCTGAACCTCTCCCGCCTCGAAGCCGGCGGGATCAAGCCCGCCGTCGCCCCTCTGCCGCTGCAGGGTTTGTTCGACGATCTGGAGCGGGAGTTCGCGCCGCTCGCCCGCGCCAAGGGTCTGTCCCTCCGCTTCGTCGCCGACCGCCGCTGGGCCGCCTCGGACCGCGACCTTCTGCGCTCGTTGCTCCAGAACCTGGTCGGCAACGCCATCCGCTACACCGACAGTGGCGGCGTGCGAGTCGGTGTCCGCACCCTCGGCAGCGAGTTGCGCATCGAGGTCGTCGACACGGGTCGAGGCATCGCCGCAGATCAGCGCGAGGCCGTGTTTTCCGAGTTCACCCGCCTGCCGGGCGTCACCGGCGACGAACCGGGCGTCGGCCTCGGCCTGGCGATCGTCCGAAGCGTCGCTGGTCTTCTCGGACATCGCCTCGACCTGTGGTCCGAAGTCGGCAGGGGATCACGCTTCGGCGTGACGGCGCCCCGCGCCACGCCCCAGGCTGCGATCGCCGCACCCTCCTCCGCGCCGATGTCCCGCCGCGGCCCCGCGCCGCGCCGCGTACTCTGCGTGGACAACGAGCCCTCCATCCTGCACGGCCTCAAACTGCTCCTGGCCAAGTGGGGGCTGTCGGCGGTCACCGCGCCGGACGCCGCCGCCGCGCTCTCGGCCTCCGGCCCGTTCGATGCGGCCCTGGTCGATCTGCATCTCGGAGACGGCCCGGACGGCCTGTCCGTGATCGCCGCCCTCCGCGCGCAGGGTGTCTCTCACATCGCTTTGATCACGGCCGACGCCGAGGAAGACCTGGCCGCCCGCGTGGCGGCGACCGGGGCGGTCCTCCTCTCCAAGCCGGTGCGCCCGGCCGCCCTCAAGGCGTTTTTGATGCGCCCGGTTCAGGACGAGGCATAGGCTTCAGCCCTCGAGCTCCAGGCTCTGCGCCGCGATCACCGCCTGCGTCCGGTTATGCACGCCCAGCTTTCGGAACACGCCGGTCAGATGCGCCTTGATCGTCGCCTCGGTGACTCCGAGGTCCCAGGCGATCTGCTTGTTCAGCCGCCCCTTCTTCAGCCCGACCAGGATGCGCAGCTGCGACGGCGTCAGGCTGGCGATCCGCGCCTCCATCTCCGCCGTTTCCGCGTTCTCCGGCTCCAGCCCCTCGGGCGTCCAGGTTTCGCCCTCCAGCACGGCGGAAATGGCCAGCACCATCTGGTCGAGATCCGCAGATTTCGGAATGAAGCCCGACGCGCCGAAGGCCAGGGCGCGCCGCACGGTCCGCGCATCCTCGCTGGCCGAAACCACCGCCACCGGCACGGCGGGATAGTCGGCCCTTATGCCGGTCAGACCGGCGAACCCGTCGCTGTCCGACAGCTTGAGGTCCAGCAGCAGCAGTCCGATCGCCGTCCCGCCCGCCGCCAGCGCTTCTCGCGCGCCCTGCAGACTGGGCGTCTCGACCACCTCCCGCCCCGGCGCGGCCCGGCTCAGGGCCGAAACCAGGGCGGCCCGGAACAACGGATGATCGTCGGCGATGACGATGCGGTCCATCAGGTTTCTCCCACAAACAACCCGGTCTGGCGCCGGACTTCCGCGCCAATCTGCCACCCCCCGACCTTGGTCGAAACTAGACCTAAGCCCAATGGCCGCGAAGACGGCCTGTCCGGAAGGTGGCGATGTCGAGGCGCACGTCAGATGCGCCCGCCTACCCGGAGGACATCACCATGAATCGCTTCTGCACGCGCACCCTTGCCTTGGGCGGCGCCGCCGCCCTCGCCCTGATGACCACGCCCGCCCTCGCCCTGCCCCAGACCGACACCGCCGCCCTCGAGGCGCGCATCGCGCTGCTGGAGGCGCAACTGGCGGCGCTGAGGTCCGAGGTGCAGTCCACATCCACGGTCCAGACCGCCCAGACCCATGCCCTGGCGCAGGACATCCTCCGCATCGAAAACCGGCCTGTCCCCGCACCCGCCGCTCCAGCCCCGTCCGCTTCGGCCGACGGCTTCCGCGTCGGCCAGAACACGCTCAAGTTCGGCGGCTTCATCAAGGCCGACTACATCGCCTCCTCCTATTCCGGCGGCGACCCGGCCAACGGCGACGCCTTGCGTGACTTCTACCTGCCCGGCGCGATCCCGGTCGGCGGCTCGGACGAAGGCACGGCGGCCGACTTCAACGCCCGCCAGACGCGTTTCTGGCTGACCACCGACGGCGTCATAGGCGGCCGAAAGGTCGGAACGCGCATCGAGATGGATTTTCAGGTCCTGCCCGGAACCGGCGACCAGCGCACCACCAGCCCCTCCACCCCCGCCCTGCGCCGCGCCTTCGTCACCGTCGACAACTGGCTGTTCGGCCAGGAATGGACCAACTTCCAGAACCTCGGGGTTTTGCCCGACAGCGCTGACTACATCGGCGCGTCGGAAGGCACGGCCTTCGCCCGCCAGGTCCAGGTCCGCTACACGCGCGGCCCCCTCTCCATCGCTCTGGAGAACCCCGAGACCACCGTCACCCCCTATCTGGCCGCGACCCGCATCGTCGCCGACGACAACAGTCTGCCGGACCTCACGGTCCGCTACGCCGTCGCCCGCCCCTGGGGTGAGGCCTCCATCGCCGGGCTGCTGCGCCAGCTGAAGTACGAAACCACCGGAGCCGGCGCGATCGAGAGCTCCACCGTCGGCTGGGGCGTCTCCGCCGCCGCCAAGCTCAAGATCGGCGACAGGAACGACCTGCGCCTGATGCTGACCGGCGGCGAGGGCATCGGCCGCTATGTCGGTCTCAACTTCGCCAATGACGCCGTGCTGGACGCCTCGGGCGAACTGGAGACCATCGGCGTCGTCGCCGGCCTGGCCAGCTATCGCCACGTCTGGTCGCCGCAGTGGCGGTCCAACCTGACCTGGTCGGCCCAGAGCGTGGACAATGATCGCGCCCTGGTCGGCTTTGGCGTCAACAAATCGGCCCAGAGCCTCCGGGCCAATCTGATCTGGACTCCTCTGCCCGCGATGGACGTGGGCGCCGAGTTGATGTTCGGTGAGCGTGAACTGGAATCCGGCGCTTCCGGCGACATGACCCGCCTTCAGGTCTTCGCCAAATACGGTTTCTGAGACAAGACCAGGGTGAGGATTGCGCAGTGAGCGACCACGATCAGGACATCTATCCCGTTCCCGCCGACTGGGCCGAGCGGGCGCATATGAGCCGCTCCGCCTATCAGACGGCCCGGACGGTCGCGCGGACCCATCCGGACGCCTTCTGGACCGAGGAGGCGCGGCGTCTGGACTGGATGACCTTCCCGCAGAAGATCAAGGACGTCTCGTTCGCCAGGGAGGACTTCCACATCCGCTGGTTCGAGGACGGCGTCCTGAACGTCGCCTGGAACTGCGTGGATCGCCACCTGGCCGAGCGCGGCGACCAGACGGCGATTATCTTCGAGGGCGACGACCCGTCCGTCTCGGGTCGGCTCACCTATCGCGAACTGCATCGCGACGTCTGCCGCATGGCCAATGTCCTCAAGGAAATGGGGGTCAGGAAAGGCGACCGCGTCACCATCTATCTGCCGATGATCCCGGCGGCGGCCGTGGCCATGCTGGCCTGCGCCCGTATCGGCGCGATCCACTCCGTCGTCTTCGGCGGCTTCTCGCCCGACAGTATCGCCGGCCGGATCGAGGACTGCGGATCGGCCTTCGTCATCACCGCCGACGAGGGCCGGCGCGGCGGCAAGACCATCCCGCTCAAGGCCAATGTCGACGCCGCCCTGGACAAGATTCCGACCGGCTTCAATACTCAGAAGGTCCTGCTGATCGCCCATACGGGCGCCGAGGTGAACGTCGTCAAAAACCGCGACGTCCTGTTCGAGGAGGCGGTGAAGTCCGTCGCCGACGACTGCCCCTGCGAACCGATGAACGCCGAGGATCCGCTGTTCATCCTCTACACCTCCGGCTCGACCGGAAAGCCCAAGGGGGTGCTGCACACCACCGGCGGCTACCTGTTCTGGGCCTCCTGGACCCATGAACTGGTGTTCGATTACCGCCCCGGCGAGGTCTTCTGGTGCACGGCCGACGTGGGCTGGATCACGGGCCATACCTATGTGGTCTACGGCTGTCTGGCCAACGGCGGCACGACCCTGATGTTCGAGGGCGTGCCCAACTATCCCGACGTCAGCCGTTTCTGGCAGGTGGTGGACAAGCACCAGGTCGAGATCTTCTACACCGCCCCCACCGCCCTGCGCGCCCTCATGCGCGAAGGCGACGCGCCGGTGACCTCGTCCAGCCGGAAGTCCCTGCGCCTGCTCGGCACGGTCGGTGAACCCATCAACCCCGAAGCCTGGCGCTGGTATCACGAGGTCGTCGGCGAAGGCCGCCTGCCTATCGTCGACACCTGGTGGCAGACCGAGACCGGCGGCGCGCTCATCGCGCCCCTGCCCGGCGCCACGGACCTGAAGCCCGGCTCGGCGACCCTGCCCCTGCCGGGGGTGGAGCTCCAGCTCGTCGATTCCGAAGGCGCGGTGCTCGACGGCGCCGTCTCCGGCAACCTCTGCCTCACCGACAGCTGGCCCGGCCAGATGCGCACGGTCTGGGGCGATCACCAGCGGTTCTTCGACACCTATTTCTCGACCTATCCCGGCAAGTATTTCACCGGCGACGGCTGCCGCCGCGACGAGGACGGCTACTACTGGATCACGGGGCGGGTGGACGACGTCATCAACGTCTCGGGCCACCGCATGGGCACCGCCGAAGTCGAGAGCGCCCTGGTTCTGCACGACGACGTGGCCGAGGCCGCCGTCGTCGGCTATCCGCACGACATCAAGGGCCAGGGCATCTACGCCTATGTCACCCTGAACCAGGGGGTCGCCGCCTCCGACGACCTGCGCAAGGCCCTGGTCGGCCATGTCCGCAAGGAGATCGGCCCCATCGCCGCGCCCGACGTCATCCAGTTCGCACCGGGGCTGCCCAAGACGCGGTCGGGCAAGATCATGCGCCGCATCCTGCGCAAGATCGCCGAAAACGAGATCGGCGCTCTCGGCGACACCTCCACCCTCGCCGACCCGTCGGTGGTCGAAGATCTGGTGAAGAACCGCGTCGCCGCATGAACGGCCTCGGCGCGCCCGATCCTTGAACACGCCTGTTCGAAGCCTAGATTCCGGACTCACGCCTGTCCGGCAATCGCCGTGACCGGCCACGCTGCGGTCCCGGCGCCCTCGCCCCGCTTTTTCGGCGGCGGCGCATCCAATGGGCCCTTTCGAGCGTAGCGTTGTCGATCCGGCCATTCCGGCGGTTCCGTTCGGAGAGGTCCATGTCCGCATCCGCGTTCGAGCATGTCCGCAGCCCCTCATCGCCCCGCGCGCCTTCTGCGGCCGGGCGCATGTTCCTCTGGGTTCTGGGCCGCATCGGACGTGACTGGCGCGGACCCGGCCTCATCGTCGAAACGCCCGAGGGCCACCGCCACGCCTTCGGCCCTCCAGCCGGCGGACCTGCCGGCGATCCGGCCCGGCTTGAGATCCACGACTGGCGCATGGTTCGGCGCGGCCTGACCGCCGGCGACATCGGTCTGGCCGAGGGCTATATGGCCGCCGAGTGGGATTCGCCGGATCTGGCGCGCCTGCTGATGGTCTTCGCCGACAATTTCGAACGCCTCGGCCGCTTCGCCGACGGCGCCGGGATCAGCCGCGCGATCGAATGGGTGCGCCACAACCTCGGTCGTCTGAACACCCGACGCGGCGCCCGCCGCAACATCATCGCCCACTACGACCTGGGCAACGATTTCTACGCCCGCTGGCTCGACCGTTCGATGACCTATTCGTCCGCCTACTGGCCGACCCCGGACCTCTCGCTGGAGGCCGCACAGGAAGCCAAGTATGCGGCCCTCGCCGACAGCATCGACCTCCAGCCCGGCCACCGGGTGCTCGAAATCGGCTGCGGCTGGGGCGGGTTCGCCGAATTCGCCGCGCGTCGCGGCTGCACGGTGGTCGGCCTGACCCTGTCCCCCTCCCAACGCGACTATGCGATCGCCCGGATGCAAAAGGCCGGCCTGGCCGACTGCGTGGACATTCGCCTGAAGGACTACCGCGACGAAACCGAGACCTTCGACCGCATCGTCTCCATCGAGATGTTCGAGGCGGTGGGCCGACAATGGTGGCCCACCTATTTCCGCCAGGTGCGCGACCGCCTGCGTCCCGGCGGCCGCGCGGGCCTGCAGATCATCACCATCCGAGACGACCTGTTCGCCGCCTACCGCAAGCGGGTCGATTTCATCCAGCGTTACGTCTTTCCCGGCGGCATGCTGCCCAGCCGCGCGCGCCTGGTCGAACTCGCGTCCGACCACGACCTGACCTGGGATCAGGATCGCAGTCTCGGCCTGGACTACGCTCGCACCCTGAACCTCTGGGACCAGCGTTTCCGTCGCCAGGCCAGCGGCATGGACCCCGTGTTCGATCGGCTCTGGCGCTTCTACCTCGCCTATTGCGAAGCGGGCTTCGCAACCCGTCGCACCGATGTGTTGCAGGTGGCGCTTTCGGCGCCGGGGGCCGCTCGCTAACCTCCCCGAAAAGGGGAACGCCATGACACCGACGCCGCAGGGGCCGCTCCACGGCTTGCGCATCATCGAGTTCGACGCCATCGGGCCCGTTCCCCTGGCCGCGATGATCCTGGCCGACCTCGGCGCCGACGTGTTGCGGATCGCCAGAACGAGCGCCGGCTTCTTCGACAACGCCGGCGGCGCCGTCCTCCACCGCAACCGGCCCCATCTGTCGCTCGACCTCAAGTCGCCCGCCGATCGCGAGCGGGCGATGGACCTCGTCGCCCGCGCTGATGCGGTCATCGAAGGCCTGCGGCCCGGCGTCATGGAACGGCTCGGGCTAGGCCCGGAGCCCTGCCTCGCCCGCAATCCGCGCCTCGCCTACGTCCGCATGACCGGATGGGGCCAGACCGGCCCCTTGGCCGCGCGCGCCGGCCACGACCTCAACTACATCGCCCTGACCGGCGCCCTGCACGCCATGGGCGCGGCCGATCAGCCCCCGCCCGTTCCGCTGAACCTGATCGGCGACTATGGCGGCGGCGCCATGTTCGCTGCCGTCGGCCTGCTTGCGGCCGTCCACTCGGCCCGAGCTACGGGACGCGGGCAGGTCGTCGACGTCGCCATGACCGACGGGACGGCGGTGCTCTCCAGCCTGTTCCACGCCCTCTCCGCCGGCGGGCTCTGGACCTCTGCACGCGGCGAGAACCTGCTGGACGGCGGCGCGCCCTTCTATCGCTGCTACGCCTGCGCCGACGGCGGCCATGTCGCGGTGGGCGCGCTGGAGCCCCCCTTCTTCGCCGCCCTGATCGCCGGGCTTCAGCTCGATTTCGACCCGGCCGCCCAGTATGATCGCAGCCGCTGGCCCGAGCTCGCCCGGCGTCTGGCCGACGCCTTCGCCGCCTCGCCACGCGATCACTGGACGGCCCTGTTCCAGGACACCGACGCCTGCGTCACCCCGGTCCTCTCCTTCCAGGAGAGCGCCGACCATCCTCATAATCAGGCGAGGGCCACGCTGGTTCAGGCCGAGGGTCTGACCCAGCCCGCGCCCGCTCCCCGGTTTTCAGCCACGCCCGCGGCCCTTGCGCCCGAGCGCAGGGTCCGGATCGATTTCGCCGACGCCCTCGCCCGTTGGCCCGAGTGACATCTCCGGGCGCCCTGCCCATCGTGCCGCGTGGACACCGGCGCCCGGGTGACGCATAGGGGCGCGGTGAGCGCCGCCGCCCCTCCGCAGACGAACCGACGTCACGATCTGGACTGGATCCGGATCGCGGCCTTCGGCCTGCTGATCCTCTACCATGTGGCCCTGGCCTACGGTCCCTGGGACTGGCACCTGAAGAGCCGTCACACTCAGGAGTGGATCCGCGAGGCGGTTCTGATCACCAATCCGTGGCGGCTGACCCTCTTGTTCCTGGTCTCCGGCGCGGCCGTGCGGTTCATGACGGCGCGCCGCACGCCGATGGAGGTCGCACGCCTACGCATCGCCCGCCTGGGTCCGCCGTTGATCTTCGGCGTCCTGATCCTGGTCACCATCCAGTCCTGGATCGAGGCGATGGAGAAGGCCGGCTGGGACCAAGGCTATCCCGCCTGGCTCATCCGCGAATTCAGCCCATCTGGCATCGCCGACGGCGTGCCGTTCAACCACCTCTGGTTCGTCATCTACATCGCCGCCTACAGCGCGGTCATCGTCGGCCTGCTGTATCGTCCTCAGTGGATCGCTCATATCGAGGACCGGCTGGGGACCTGGCTGGCCGGATCGCGCCTTCTCTGGGTTCCGATGCTGTACCTGGTCCTGGCGCGGGTGATCATCTACCCGCCCTTCGGTCTGACCAACAATCTGGTCTGGGACTGGTACAATCACGCCCAGTCCCTGGCCGCCTTCCTGTTCGGCTTCTTCGCCGCGCGCAATGCAGGCATATGGACCGGGTTCGAGCGCCTGCGATGGCCCGCCGCCGCCATCGCCGTCATCGCCCTTCCGGTCATGATGCTGCAGGTCGCCCATCCCGGCGGCGGCGCCTTCTGGGGCGTTCCCCGCAACATCGTGGTGGCCGTCGACCAATGGGCGGTCATGGTGGCGATCCTGGGGTTCGCCGGCCGATACCTCCGGGGCGCGTCCGGACCTGTCCTCACCTATCTCAACGATGCGGTCTTCCCCCTCTACCTGGCCCACCAGACCCTGCTGGTGATGGCCCTCTGGTGGATACGGCCGGCCGACCTTCCGATCTGGGGCGAAGCCCCCATCCTCATCGGCTTCACCCTGGGCGGCAGCCTTCTGATCTACGAACTGGTGCGACGCGTCGGCGTTCTGCGCCCGATCTGGGGCCTGCGCCCCCTGCCCCATCTGCCGGCCTGGCCCGCGCCCGGCGCCTATCGCAAGCGCCGGCTTCTGCTCGCCCTCGGCGTGGCGGCGCCCGTTCTCGCGGTCCTGACCGTCGCCCTGGCCCTCAGCGCCAATCCCGGCTTCGACAACGCGCGTCGCTATCTCAGCGAACTGGGCGGGACGACCGCCTCCATGCCCGGCATCTTCAACGGGGGCGTCTTCATCGCCGGCGTTCTGGCGGGCTTCGCGGGGGTCGGCCTCGGCCTGGCGCTGATGACGATCAATCGGGCCCGGATCGCCGGAACCCTGACCGCCGTCGTCTTTGTCCTGGCCGGACTCGGCCTGGCGGCGTCGGCGCTGATCCCGTTTCCGGACCCGCGGCATGTCGACGTCCTGTATCTGGCGCTCGGCATCCAGATCGCCCCCCTGCTCCTGCTCTGGGGCCTAGCGGCGGATCCGCACGCGCGCCGCCTGAAGATCTTCCTGATGGCGGTCTTCGTCATCATGGTCATCCTGACCGTGACGACCCGGCACCTGATCTTTCCCGGCACGGTCAACGACGCCAATGTCGGCTGGTGGGAGCGCGCCTACGCCCTCATCCTCTTGGCCTGGGTCGGGGTCACCGCCGCCGCGCTGGGACAGCGGCTGAAATCGGGGGACAATTCGGAGGGCGAACGCTCCTGAATCCGCGCGTTCACGGAACCTCTCGCAAAAAACACGCAGTTATCACGAATGCGTGATTGATTTTCACAAAAATGCGTTCATGCTGCATCGCACAGGCTGGGCGCTCTCCCCGCGCCAGCCTTCCTCGGGGATGTCAGCGGACACGATGAACAGGCTTGCCTTTCGCAGCGAGGATTTTCTGGCGGGCGCCGATGACTACGGCGTCTCCGGCTGGCTGCCCGATGAGGCGCCGATCGCCATGCCGGTCCAGGAATTCGACTCTACCGTCGTGGTGTCGCCGGTCGCGACCACGCCCCGTCGCATCGCCCTGCGCCGCTGGTTGCTGGTGGTCCTGACCGCCGCGCTGACCAGCCTCGCCGCGGTCACCCCCTGGATCCTGTATTCGCGTCACGGTTTCGACCCGCTCGAACTGGTCGGTTTCGGCCTGTTTCTGGTCCTGATCGGCTCGATCAGCTGCTGGTTCGCCAACGCCGCCATCGGCCTGTGGGTGCTGACCACCAACCGCGAGCAGGACGATCTCGACTTCGCGCCGCACCCGCCGGCTCCGGCGACGCGCACCGCGCTCCTGATGCCGCTCTACAACGAAGACGCCCACACCGCCCTCGCCCGCCTGGCCAAGATCGACGCCGGTCTGGCCCGCCTGGGCGTGTCGGACGCCTTCGACCTGTTCGTCCTGTCCGACACCAACAAGGCCCCGGCCCTGATGACGGAACAGGCCGCCTTCGCCGGCCTGCGCCTGCGCGCGCACAGCCAGGCCTTCTATCGCCATCGCGAAAAGAACACCGAGAAGAAGGCCGGAAACATCACCGACTGGGTCCGCCGGTTCGGCGGCGCCTATGACTTCATGGTCGTGCTGGACGCCGACTCGACCATGGCGGGCGAAACCCTGCTGCGTCTCGTCGACGCCATGGAGCGCAACCCCAGGGTCGGCCTGATCCAGACCGCTCCGGTCATCGTCAAGGCCTCCACCCTGTTCGCCCGCGTGTCCCAGTTCAGCGTGCGCCTGTACGGCCGCGTGGCCGCCGCCGGCCTGGCCTGGTGGACGGGCTCCGAGGGCTCCTACTGGGGCCACAACGCCATCCTTCGCACCCAGGCCTTCGCGGAGGCCTCCGGCCTGCCCTGCCTGGATGGCAAACGCCCCTTCGGCGGCCACATCCTCAGCCACGACGTGGTCGAGGCCGCCCTGCTGCGTCGCGCCGGCTGGGCCTGCCACGTCACCGCCGCCCTGGACGGTTCGTGCGAGGAAACTCCGCCGACCCTGACCGACTTCATCCGGCGCGAGCACCGCTGGTGCCAGGGCAACCTGCAGCACATGGCCCTGCTGTCCTCGACCGGCCTGTCCTTCGCCAGCCGCACCCAGCTGTTCATGGGCGTCCTGGCCTATGTCGCCTCCGCCCTGTGGTTTTCGGCCCTGGTCGTCGGCCTGGCGATCGAGCTCCAGTATCCGGTGGACTGGTCGTCCTTCTTCTACTTCCTGAACCCCCAGTTCTCGCCCTTCATGCTGGCCTCGCTGCTGGCCGGGGTGCTGCTGATGGGCCCCAAGGTCATGGGCGCGGCTCTGGTCCTGTCCCGTCCGCGCGAGCGTCGCGCCTTCGGCGGCGGCCGTCGCGTGGTCTCCGGCATGCTGGCCGAGATCGCCATGTCGGCCATCCTCGCCCCCATCCTGATGGTCGCCAACACGGTCTCGGTGGTGAAGATCATGTCCGGCCAGGACGCCGGCTGGCATGCCCAGCAGCGCGACGCCGACGGCATCACCTGGGGCGACGCCTTCCGCTCCATGCGCTGGCAACTGGGCGCCGGCCTGGCCTTCGTCGCCGCCCTGTCGTTCCGCCCGGACCTGATCTGCTTCTTCCTGCCGATCGTCGGTCCGCTGCTGCTGTCGCCGGTCATCGCCGTCTGGACCTCGCGTAGCGCCTCGGGCAAGGCCTTCGCCCGCCGCGGCTGGCTGGTCACGCCGTCTGGCGATGAAGAGAGCGCTGCGCCCATGGTCATCCACGGCCCTGCGCGCCCCAACCCCCTGGCCGACGACGCCAAGGTCCGCGCCCTCCGCGCCCTCCAGAACGCCTGAGATAGGAGCTGGGTTTTAGGGACCAGGGATCAGGGCCAGACTCCGCAGTCACGCCCCCTCTGCCCTCATCCCTAGAACCTAGAACCTGATCCTTGGAACCTACCCCCTACAAAGCCCCCATCGAATTCTCATGGTCGATCGCCTGGCGCTTCAGCCAGGCTGTGAAGGCCAGGGCGCTGGTCGAGGCCGGGCGATCGCGCGGCATGACCACATGATAGGCGAAGCCCACCGCCTCTGACCCGTCCGCGAACGGCGCCGTCAGCCGGCCGGATTCCAGGTCGGCCTGGGCCAGGGTCCGCTTGGCCAGGGCCACACCCCGTCCCGCCGCCGCCGCCTCGATCAGCATGCCGGATTCCGAGAACCGCGAGCCGCGCCGCGCATCGGGATGCCGCACCCCCCGCGCCTTCAGCCACATCGGCCAGTCGGGACGGCCCGGATCGCCGTCGTTGGACATGTCATGCAGCAGCACATGGTCCTTCAGATCCGCCGGCGTGCGGATCGGCTTGGCCCCGGTCAGCAGCGACGGCGCGCAGACCGCCAGCACCGTCTCGGTCATCAACCGTTCGACCACATGACCCGGATAGTCGCCGGGCCCATAGCGGATCGCCAGGTCGGCCTTGCCCTCGCCCAGCACCACCGGCTCCATGTCGGCCGAAATCCAGACCTCGATCTCCGGATGAGCGGCGTGGAAATCGTCCATCCGCGGCATCAGCCATTTGGAGGCGAACGACGGCGCCACGCTGATCGAGATCTGCCGCCGACGCGGCGGCTCCCTCAGCATGGCCGAGGCGTCCATCAGCCGCTCGAACCCCTCGCGCAGCAACGGCACCGCGCCCCGCCCCAGGTCGGTCAGCTGCAGTCCCTTGGCCTCGCGCACGAACAGCGGCCCGCCCACCAGATCCTCCAGCAAGCGAATCTGCTGGCTGACGGCGCCGGGCGTCACCGACAATTCGTCGGCGGCGCGGGTGAAATTCAGTGTCCGCGCGGCGGTTTCAAAGGCGCGCAGGGCGTTCAGGGGCAGGAGGAGACGGGCCATGCCGTTAGAAATCCTATCAACCGCCGCTTGGCAAACCCTTTAATGTGGCGCCGCACATTTCCGCCTCGAAAGTCACCCGCCGTGTCGCCCTCTGTTTCGCCCGCATCATCCGTTCTCGACCTGATCGGGAACACCCCCCTGATCCGCCTGAATCGGCTGTCCGAGGCGACCGGCTGTGAAATCCTCGGCAAGGCCGAGTTCCTGAACCCCGGCGGGTCGATCAAGGACCGCGCGGCCCTGTCCATCGTCCAGGCCGCCCTGGCGTCCGGCGCTCTGCGCCCCGGCGGAACCATTGTCGAGGGGACGGCGGGCAATACCGGCATCGGTCTGGCCCTGGTCGGCGCGGCCCTCGGCCACCCGGTCGTCATCGTCATGCCCCGCACCCAATCCGAGGAAAAGAAACAGGCCGTCCGCGCCCTCGGCGCCCGTCTGGTCGAGGTCGACGCCGCCCCCTTCTCCAGCCCCAACCACTTCGTCCACTATTCCAGACGCCTGGCCGAGGAACTGGACGCCGAGAACCCCGATGGCGCGGTCTGGTCCAACCAGTTCGACAACACCGCCAACCGCGACGCCCACTACCGCACCACCGGCCCGGAAATCTGGGCCCAGACCGGCGGCCGCATCGACGCCTTCGTCAGCGCCGTGGGCTCGGGCGGCACCCTGGTCGGGGTCTCGGCCTGGCTGCGGGAACAGCACCCCGACATCCGCATCGGCCTGGCCGATCCCGGCGGCGCCGCCCTCTACAACTGGTTCAACACCGGCGAGATGAAGGCCGAGGGCTCCTCCATCACCGAGGGCATCGGCGTGGCGCGCATCACCGGCAATCTGGACGGTTTCCGCCCCGACCACGCCTGGCGGATCGAGGACGCCGAGTTTCTGCCCATTCTGTTCGACCTGGTCCGCCACGAGGGCCTGTCCCTGGGCGGCTCCTCCGGCGTCAACCTGGCCGGCGCCGTCCGCATGGCCCGCGAACTGGGCCCGGGCCACACCATCGTCACCTGCCTCTGCGACCCCGGCTCGCGCTATGCGTCGAAACTGTTCAACGCCGACTTCCTCAAATCCAAGGGCCTCCCGACGCCGGACTGGGTTTAGCAAGACTGGACAGACGACCTCCAAAGTTCATAGTTGACCGATGCTGGCCTTGGCGCTGCTTCTGTCTCACCTTTCATCTTCGCCGGGGATCTTCGGCACAGCGGTCGGCGTGCAACTGCCACCGGAGGATCAAGAAGCAGTCGCCGTTCTCGAATGCCGGCACGCTTTTTATCCCGATGAAGTGCGTTGCGATATCGAGACAGTCTCGTCGAAGGCGAAATGGGTCCGGCCGGCGGCGCGCATTCTGGCGAGAAGCGCGGAACGCAACCACGACCTTTACTGGCTGCTCACCCGCGGCTGGATACTGACGGAAGAAAGCTCATCGGTCCGTTTCCGCGCCACCTTACGTAGGGATGTGAGGCCGCAGTTTCAGATGGCCTACCTTCAGGATGCTTCGCGCGCCCGGCCTTCCGAACCCTGATCTACAACCGCCAAACCTCCGCCTTCGCGCCCGCATCGCCCAGCGCCCCGGCCACCCAGCCGCAGATCTCCTGCGCCGCCGCCTCCGCGCCGCCCGGCGGGTTCACCACCACCATGGCGCAGCCGTTCATCTTCATCGGATCGGTCAGGGGCCTCAGCCGCGCCTCAGCGACCAGAACCTCGCCCGACAGCCGCCTCAGGAAGCCGTCGAAGGTCTCCAAGTCCTTCAGCGGCGTCCAGATCGCCACAGTGGCGCCCGGCGCCGCCTTCACCGCCGCCATGGCCGTCTCGGCGGCCCGCACATAGTCGTCCGGCCGCTCAAACGGCGGATCGATCAGCACCAGACGCGCTGACGCCCCGCCCGCCTTCAACGCGGCCAGAACCTCGACATAGCCGTCGCCCGCCTGTCCGGTCGCGGCCGGAAACGCCGCCAGCGCCTGCTCCAGCAGGTCGACCACCGGCGGATTGAGCTCGAACCCGCGATAGGCGTCTCCGGCCCGCAGCGCCCGCGCGATCAGCAGGGGCGATCCCGGATAGAACCGCGTCTCCGCCGATCCCCCATTCACCGCCCGCACCTCGTCCGCCAGGGCCGCGATCGTCGGCGGCAGGTCGCCGTCCGACGCCATCAGCCGCATGACCCCGGCCTCCGCCTCCTTCGACCGCACCGCATCCCCGGTCAGGTCATACAGGCCCGCCCCCGCATGGGTGTCGAACACCGCGACCGCCCCCTCCTTCTGGCGCGCCCGCAACAGCCACAGCACCAGGGCGTGCTTGACCAGATCCGCGAAGTTTCCGGCGTGAAAGCTGTGGCGATAGTTCATGCCCCCTCGTCGTCCGCCGCCGCTGTCCCGTCAAGCGCGGAACCCGCCGTCCTCGGCCGACGTTGGCCCTCCGCCTCCTGTGCATGAGACCCTCCCATGGCCGACGGCGTCGCCGCCTTTCAGATCGCTCCCGACGCCGCGCCCCCGCCCGGCCTGCGCTGGTGCAGCGACGATGCGCCGGGCCTGACCCGCCGCCGTTCCGGGCGCGGCTTCACCTATCGCGATGCGCGAGGCCGCACAGTCGCCGACCCGAAGACATTGGCCCGCATCCGCACCCTCGCCATCCCGCCGGCCTGGACCCAGGTCTGGATCTGCCCCCACGCCAATGGCCACATCCAGGCCATCGGCCGCGATGTGAAGGGCCGAAAACAGTACCGCTATCACCCCGACTGGAGCCGCCACGCGGCCGAAACCAAGTTCGATCGGCTGGCCGATTTCGCCCGAGCCCTGCCGCGCCTGCACCGCCGCATCGAGGGGGATCTCGATCGGCGCGGTCCCTGTCGGGAAAAGGCCGTCGCCACCGTGGTCCGCCTGCTGGAACTCACCCTGATCCGGGTCGGCAACCCCGAATACGCCCGCGCCAACCGCTCCTACGGCCTGACCACCCTGCATCGCCGCCACCTCGACGTCGACGGCGCCGCCCTGACGTTCGCCTTCCGGGGCAAGAGCGGCAAGGACCACAACGTCACCGTCCGTGACCGCCGCCTCGCCCGCCTGGTCCGTTCCCTGCGCGAACTGCCCGGCCAGACCCTGTTCAAATACCGCGACGAACACGGCGACATCCGCCCCGTGTGCTCCGACGACGTCAACGCCTATATCCGCGACGCCATGGGCGAGACCTTTTCCGCCAAGGACTTCCGCACCTGGGCCGGAACGGTGTCCGCCGCCCGCGCCCTGCGCGAGATGGAGGCGCCGACTTCCACGACCGACTCCAGACGCAAGCTGAACCTCTGCGTCCGCGCCGTCTCCGGCCTGCTGGGCAACACCCCGACCGTCTGCCGCGCTTCCTACATCCATCCGCGTGTGTTCGAACGGTTTGAGGCGGGCGACCTGGCCGACGCCCTGCCGGGCGCGGAGACCAAGGGGTTCGAACCGGCCCTGATCCGCCTGCTATCCGCCTGACCTCAAACCGGCGTTAACCGCGCCCGGTCATCATGCCGTCCTCACCGGGGACGGACATGGCCTTCACCGCCGCACGCGACAGACACCCGACGTCCCTCCGCTTGAGCGGCCGGGAGCTCATCGGCCTGGTCGCCCTTCTGCTGCTCGCGGCGATCTTCGTCATGCCCTCCAGCTGGCGGGAGGCCGCGCGGGATCTCATCATGCCGCAGCCGGCCGCAGCCGAGCCGTCTGCATCTCAAGACGCCCTGTTCAGCGGCGCCGTCACCGTCGTTGACGGCGACACCCTGGACCTCGACGGCCGACGCATCCGCCTGCACGGGGTCGACGCCTTCGAGCGGGATCAGATGTGCGGAACCGGCCCCTCCGCCTGGCCCTGCGGCCAGATCGCGGCCCAGACCCTGGCGCGCCGCCTCGACGGACGTTCGGTGACCTGCGAGCCGCTCGACACGGACCGCTATGGCCGCACCGTCGCCCGTTGCCGCACGGGCGGCGAGGACCTCGCCGCCTTCCTGGTCGATCGCGGCCTTGCCGTCGCCTACCGCCGCTACAGCGACGACTATGTCGCCGCCGAAGACCATGCCCGCGCCGCCGGCATCGGCGTCTGGCGCGACCCGGCCTTCACCTCGCCGGAAACCTGGCGCGCCCGGTAAGGCTCAGCCCCCGTGCTCAGGCCGCCCTCGCTCAGGCGGCCCTCGCTCAGGCAGCCTTGTCCCAGTTCAGCACCACCTTGCCCGAACGGCCGGACTTCATCGCCTCGAACCCGGTCTGGAACTGGTCATAGGCCAGGCGGTGGGTGATCAGCGGCTGCAGGTCCAGACCCGCGTTCAGCAGGCCCAGCATCTTGCGCCAGGTCGTGAACATCTCGCGCCCATAGACGCCCTTGATCGTCAGGGCCTTCAGGATGATCGCGCCCCAGTCCGTCTCGGTCGGTTTGGACGGAATGCCCAGCAGAGCCAGCCCGCCCCCCATGATCAGGGTGTCGACGCACTGTCTGAACGCGATCGGCGAGCCGGACATCTCCAGCGCCACGTCGAACCCGACCTTCAGCCCCAGTTCCTTCATCACATCGCGCAGGTCCTCGCGCGTCGTGTTCACCGTCCGCACGCCCGGCGCCACCTTCTGCGCCAGTTCCAGCCGGTAGTCGTTGATGTCGGTCAGGACCACGGTCCGCGCGCCGGCATGCCGCGCCACGGCCGCCGCCATCACCCCGATCGGCCCCGCGCCGGTGACCAGAACGTCTTCGCCCAGCAGGTCGAACTGCTGCGCCGTGTGCACCGCATTGCCGAACGGATCGAGGATGGCGCCGATCTCGTACGGCACGTCGTCCGGCAGTTCGATGACGTTGAAGGCCGGGGCCACGACGAACTCGGCGAAGGCGCCCTGACGGTTCACCCCGATGCCGCGCGTATGCGGATCCAGATGGAAATGCCCGGCCCGGGCCGCTTCCGAATTCAGGTCGATGACATGACCCTCTGCCGAGACCCGCGCCCCGATCTTCAGCGGCCGGTCCACCTCGGCGCCCACGGCGACAATCTCGCCCGAAAACTCGTGGCCGGTGATCATCGGCGTCGGCACATTCTTCTGGGACCACTCGTCCCAGTTCCAGATGTGAATGTCGGTGCCGCACACCGCCGTCCGCTTGACGCGGATCAGCACGTCTTCCGGCCCCGGCGTCGGGATCGGCGCGTCGATCAGCTCCAGACCTTCCACCGGCCCGGTCTTGGCCAGGGCCTTCATCGTATTCGCCATCAGACTACTCCCAGTTCCTTGCCGGCCGTCGTGAACGCCGCGACCGCCTTGTCGATATGTTCGAATGTGTGCGCCGCCGACATCTGGGTGCGGATGCGGGCCTGGCCGCGCGGCACGACCGGGAACGAGAACCCGATCACATAGACGCCCAGTTCCAGCATCCGCGCCGCGAAATCCTGCGCCAGCTTGGCGTCGCCCAGCATCACCGGAATGATCGGATGCTCGCCCGGCAGCAGGTCGAAGCCCGCCTCGGTCATGGCCGTGCGGAAACGATGGGCGTTGGCCGACAGGCGGGTGCGCAGGCGATCGCCCTCCTCGCCCTGGGCGATGCGGATGGCCTCCAGCGAGGCTCCGCACACCGCCGGCGCCAGGGCGTTGGAGAACAGATAGGGCCGCGCCCGCTGTTTCAGCAGTTGCACCACCTCGGTCGTGGCGCAGATGAAGCCGCCCATGGCCCCGCCCAGGGCCTTGCCGAAGGTGCCGGTGACGAAATCCACCTTGACCCCGCAATGGGCGAACGAACCGCGCCCGCCCTCGCCCAGAAACCCCGTGGCGTGACAGTCGTCGACCATCACCAGGGCGCCGTACTGATCGGCCAGCGCCCGGACCTGATCCAGTTTGGCGATATAGCCGTCCATGGAGAAGGCTCCGTCGGTGGCGATGATGACGTCACGCGCGCCGTCAGCCCGCGCCTGTTTCAGCTGCGCCTCCAGATCCGCCATGTCGGAGTTGGCGAACCGGTACCGCCTGGCCTTGCACAGCCGCACCCCGTCGATGATCGAGGCGTGGTTCAGACTGTCGGAAACGATGGCGTCCTCCGCCCCGAACAGCGGCTCGAACAGGCCGCCGTTGGCGTCGAAGGCGGCCGCGAACAGGATGGCGTCCTCGAAACCCAGCCAGTCGGCGATCGCCCGTTCCAGGTCCTTGTGGATGTCCAGGGTGCCGCAGATGAAGCGCACCGAGGCCGTGCCGGCCCCTCGGTCGGCCGTCGCCTTTTCCGCCGCCGCCACGATCCGGTCGTCTCCGGCCAGACCCAGATAGTTGTTGGCGCAGAAGTTCAGGACCTCGCGCCCGCCGACCCGGATCACCGGCCCCTGACGCGAGGCGATGACCCGCTCGGGCTTGGTCAGGCCCTGGCTGTCGATTTCGGAAAGCTCGCGCGAAACGCGGTCGTGGAAAGCGGCGGTCATAGAGCCTCCAAAAGGGGACGTTTCGACGGCCGGTTACGCCGATTTCGGCGACGGCGCCACCCCGGCCTCGGCGGCGGACCGCTCGCGTCGCGCCAGACGTTCCCGTCGCGCCTCCCGCTGACGTCGGTCCGCCTCGGCGCCGATATGGGCGTCGCCCCGCGCCTCGGCGAGGGCAGCCTGCCGGTGCCGCTCCGCACGCGCCGCGCGCCTCTCCTCCGTCTGATCCGCCGCACAGCGCGGACACGCCACGCCCTCGACGAACAGGAGCGATCGCTTCTGCTCGGGGGACACAGGCATGCGACACGCCCGGCACAGGTCGTGCGTGCCTTCGACCAGCCCATGCCGCACGGCCACACGTTCGTCGAAGACGAAGCATTCGCCGCGCCACAGGCTTTCGGGCTCCGGCACCGTTTCCAGATACTTCAGGATCCCGCCCTTCAGGTGGAACACCTCCTCCACGCCCTCAGCCTTCAGAAAGGCCGTCGCCTTCTCGCAACGGATGCCGCCGGTGCAATACATGGCCACCTTGCGCGGGCCCTTCGGCCCCGTCAGCAGCGCCTGCCCCTCCCCGCGGAACCACGCCGGAAAGTCGCGAAAGGTACGCGTGTTCGGCTGCACCGCTCCCTGAAAGGCGCCGATCTCGCCCTCATAGTCATTTCGCGTATCGATCAGCAGGGTGTCCGGATCGGCGATCAGGGCGTTCCAGTCTTCCGGCCCGACATAGGCGCCGACGTCCGTAAGCGGATCTATCTCCGGCGCCCCCATCGTCACGATCTCGGCCTTCAGCCGCACCTTCATCCGATGAAAGGGCGCCGAGGCCGCCTCCGACCATTTCAGCTCCAGCGATTCCAGACCGGGCTCGGCCTGGATCGCCTCCACCAGTCGCTCGACTGTCCCGTCACGCCCGGCGACCGTCCCGTTGATCCCCTCCCGCGCGATCAACAGGGTGCCGCGCGCGCCAAGACTGTCGGCGCGGGCCGCCAGCCGGTCGCGCAAGGCGGCCGGATCGGCGATCGAAGCGAAACGATAGAGGGCGGCGATCCGCCAGGTCGAGGACATGGCGTCTGATCGCACGACCGGCCCGATCTCGCCAAGCGAAGCTCAGGGCCGAACGTCGATCACCACCCGTCGATAGCGGGTGATCGGCGGGCTTCCCTGGTCAGTCACCGCCAGCACCACCTGCATCTCGCCCAGGCGGAACAGCCGGCTGTCCGGCACGGTCAGGCGCGCTGTCGCCGTGTCCGCCCCCTCGATCCTCACCGGCGCGCCGGTCGTGCCCTGGGAGGTCACAAAGCTTCCCGCCTCGTTGTAGACGAACCAGTTGTAGGTCAGGCTGTCGCCGTCCGGATCCGTCGATCCCTCGGCGCTCAGGGTCACGACCTCGCCAGGCCGCGCCGTCAACCGCTCGGCGTGCCCCAGACGCGCCACGGGCGGATGATTGGCCTCGGCGTATGACTTCACCGTCCAGGCCATCCGCGCGGCGAAATCGTTCTGGTAGGCCTCCCGCCAACGCCAGATCGTCGCCTTGTTCGAGGTGTGCCAGGCCCCGTCCGCGCCGCGCACCTCATCCTCGGCGTCCGTCCAGAACGGGCGGGTCTCCGGCTGGACGAACCAGGCCCGCGTACGCGGCGTGTAAAACTCGTACCGCCCGCCCCAACCGCCCAGATCCGGCCGCTCCGGATCGCTCAGGCCATTGGCGATCAGGTTCAGGAAACTGGGCGTGTCCCCCTCCATGATGAACTCGGTCTTCGGGTACTGGGCGCCCAGCGGACCCAGGGCGCGGACATGCGCGTCCAGCCACGGATTATCGACGACGGTGTGGTCCGCCCCGACGAACCGGCCATGAAATTTGTCGCCACTGATCCCGGACCAGGTCGCTGCATGATAGGCGCCGCCCGCATGCATGCCGGGGCTGGCGATATAGAACAGACCCGGAAACGCCTCGCGCAGCCACGGCCCGGAATCGTCCTGATCCGAAATCGCATAGACCCTCAAGCGCGCCACGAACCGCGCCAGGCCCTCCGGCGGCCGCGTCTCCCGCACCGCCCACAGGGCCTGTGCGAGAGTATTCGGCCCGCCCCAGACCAGAACCCACAGCGGCCGATCATCGTCACGATCCGCCGCCTCTATGAGCATCCGCGCGCCGGCGCTGTCCCTGCCGGCGCCGATCGCGGCCAGACCATAGGCCGGCTGACCCTCGCGGATCAGGCCGAGAAGGTGTTCGGCGGTCGGGAAGCCGGGCTCGTGACGTTCCAGATTGTCCCGCACCCTCCCATAGGCCTCGACGATCTCGCGGATTCGCCAGGCCGCCGTGTGATCGCGCTTGTGCACCGACGTTGTGGCGATCAGGCCTTCGACGTCCCACTGGTTCGCATAGACGAGAAAGCGCACCAGCGACTGCGCGTCGTCCGGTTCGTTCTCGATGTCGGTCAGAACGATCACCCGCGGCCGGCCGTCTTCGGCGGTCAGTGGTGCGGGCGCCGATTGTGCAAGAGAGGGAGCGGCCACCGTCACCGCAAAGGCCCAAACCGTCGCCATCGCCATCCGGCGCCAGACCCTCATTTGCTTCATCCCCTTCCCTCCTCGCATCGGCGAACCAGCGTAGGCTCAGGACCCATTGATCCAAGAGGCTCGATCTGATTCAGGCTCCTGAGGAGTCTGGATATGAGTGACCTGTATTGGCTGACGGACGAGCAGATGGCTCGGCTGGAACCCTTCTTCCCCAAGAG
>NZ_JBMSDX010000008.1:0-177167 GCF_049445955.1 Brevundimonas sp. VNH65
ACCGGCCTCCTGCTCCCGCAGGATCCCGATGATCTGCTCTTCCGTGAACCGTGACCGCTTCATTCTGTCCGTCCTTTCGAGGGGCGGACTCTAGCTATTCCTGGAGGAGTTTCAGGGGGTCACGTCAAGGGCCAACCAGCCTCCCAGAGAGCGATCTTTTCTTCGTGCTCAGCCAAATAGCTGATTACTGCGACACGCTCCAGAAGAGGGCGCATCAGCACCTCTGCGGCCAAGAGATAACCTTGCCGGACGAGCTCTCGGATGGCCAAGGCCAGCGAAAGAGCATGAGGAACGATCTGGGTGGCGGCGATCTGCAGTCTCGACAAATCGCCTCGATGGGTCGAGCGCGCAATCACTTCATGAGCACCCATCGCAGCCGAGATCATGTTGTCAAAAACGAGTACCGAGTGACGGCCTAAATAGGGTTCGTTCGACGGGTCGAAAACTACTGGCCCCTCATCCATGACGTCGCCTCATTCGCATCGAGAAAATCTTATGCAGCAGATCAAAACCAAAGTCCTGATCATCGGCGCCGGCACCGGCGGCTACGTGGCAGGTATCAGGTGCGGTCAGCTGGGGCTGGACACCGTGCTTGTGGACGGCGGCGACGGTCTGGGCGGGACCTGTCTGAACGTCGGCTGTATTCCCTCCAAGGCCATCATCCACGCGGCGTCGAAGTTCGAGACGGTGGCCAAGGCGGCCGGGGACGGGACGCTGGGGATCACGGCGTCGGAGCCGGCCATCGACCTTTCCAAGACCGTCGCCTGGAAGGACGGGATCGTCAGAAAGCTGAACGCCGGGGTCGCGGCCCTGCTGAAGAAGGCCAGGGTCAAGGTCATCAAGGGCTGGGCGACGTTCAGCGACGCCAAGACCTGTACGGTCAGGACCGATGACGGTGACATCCGCATCACCGCCGAACACGTCATCCTGGCCACGGGGTCCGAGCCAGTCGAACTGCCCTTCCTGCCGTTCGGCGGCGACGTCATCTCCTCGACCGAGGCGCTGAGCCTGCCGTCCGTGCCGAAGAAGCTGGTCGTGGTCGGCGGCGGCTATATCGGGCTGGAGCTGGGCATCGCCTATCGGAAACTCGGAGCCGAAGTGGCCATCGTCGAGATGGCCGACCGCATCCTGCCCCTCTACGACAAGGCCCTGACCGATCCGGTCATGAAGTGGCTGGAGACGCATGGCGTTGAACTGTACCTCGGCGCCCGCGCGGGCGGGTTCGGCGACGGAAAACTGAACGTCACGAGCCGGGACGGCGAGCCCCTGCAACTGGACGCCGACAAGGTGCTGGTCACCGTCGGCCGCCGTCCCCGGACGAAGGGCTGGGGGCTGGAGAACATGGGCGTGGCCATGGCCGGGCCGTTCGTGAAGACCGACAACCGCTGCGCCACCTCGATGAAGAACGTCTGGGCCGTCGGCGACCTGACCGGCGAACCCATGCTGGCCCACAAGGGCAGCCGGCAGGGGGAGATCGTCGCCGAGATCATCTCGGGCAAGGACCGGGTGTTCGATCCGGTCACCGTGGCCGCCGTCTGTTTCACCGAGCCGGAGATCGTCTCGGCGGGTCTCGGCCCGGACGATGTGAAAGGCCGCAACGACGTGATCACCGCCGTCTTCCCCCTGGCCGCCATCGGCCGCGCCCTGGCCATCGAGGCGGGCGAGGACGGGGGCTTTGTGCGGGTGCTGGCGTCGAAATCGGACCACCGCCTGCTGGGCGTCCAGGCCGTCGGCCAGCACGTCGCCGAACTGTCCAACAGCTTCGCCCAGATGCTGGAGATGGGGGCGGTGCTGGAGGACGTCGCGGGGACCATCCACGTCCACCCGACCCTGGGCGAGGCGTTCCATGAGGCGTCGCTGCGGGCGCTGGGGCACGCGATACATATTTAGCGAAGGCCGCGAGGCGGCCTTCGGGCGCTACCGCTCGACGCGCGGCGTCTCGCTGCTTGAGCGTGTTTCTGGGCGCTATCGCTCGGCGCGCGGCGCCTCGCTGCTTGAGTGCGGGTTGTCGCGCTATCGCTCGCAGCTTGAGCGTGGCGGAAGCCGGAGCCTTGGGGCCGCGCTGCGGCATCGTGAACTGCGAACAAGGGTTGCGGCGGACCTGTCGCGGATGTAGTGCGACGCATTCTCATTCTTGGGTGCGTCTTGTCCCTTTTTCGCCGTTTCGTCCTGTCGTCCTCCGTCGCCGTGGCGGCCCTGTCATCGGCCGGGCTGGCCCAGGCGCAGCAGGTTGACCGGGTCGAGGACGTGGTGGTCAGCGGGTCGCAGGTCGATCTGCCGCCGCCCGGGCCGGGCGGTCAGGTGGCGCGGGGCGCCCGCGTCGGCCTGTTCGGCGCCCTGGACGACATGGACACGCCGTTCAGCGTGACCGCCTATACCGAGGCCCTGGCGCGTAACCAGCAGGCCCGCAGCGTCGCCGACGTGCTGCAGAACGATCCGGTGGTCCGCGTCTCCAAGGGGTTCGGCAACTTCCAGGAGCTGTACGTCGTCCGGGGCTTCCCGATCTATTCGGACGACATGAGCTATAACGGCGTCTACGGCGTCCTGCCGCGGCAGTTCGTGGCGTCGGAGTTCCTGGAGCGGGTCGAGGTTCTGCACGGCGCCAGCGCCTTCCTGAACGGCGCCACCCCGGGCGGAAGCGGCGTCGGCGGGGCGATCAACCTGATGCCCAAGCGGGCGCCCTCGGGCGGTCTGACGCGCGTCACCGCGGGTCTGGAAGGCGGCGGCGAACTCTATCTGGCCGGGGATGTCGCCCGTCGCTTCGCCGACGACCAGTGGGGCGTGCGCGCCAATCTGGCCCGTCGCGACGGCGAATCGTCGGTGGACGGTCAGGATCGCCAACTGACCGTGCTAGGTCTGGGCGTCGACCGTCGCGGCGAGCGCGCCCGCTTCTCGGCCGATCTCGGCTTTCAGGATCACCGCATCGACGCCCCCCGGCCCAGCGTGACGCCGTCGGGCGTCGTGCCGGCCGCGCCGTCGGGCGATGTGAACTTCGCCCAGCCCTGGACCTATACGGACGAGCGCCAGCTGTTCGGCGTGGCGCGCGGCGAGTTCGACCTGACGCCCGACGTCACCGCCTGGGCCGCCGTGGGCGGTCGCGACGGGCGCGAGGAGAACGTCCTGGCCAATCCTTCGGCGACCGCGACCGGCGCCCTGTCGGCCTATCGGTTCGACAACGCCCGCGAGGACCGCGTCTTCGCCGCCGACGTCGGGATCCGGGGGCAGGTGACGACCGGAGCCGTCGGCCATCGCCTGGTGGCCTCGGCCTCGACCGTGCGGTCGTCGTCGCGCAACGCCTACGCCTTCTCCAGCTTCGCCGGCTTCTCGGCGGGAACGCTGGACAACCCGGTCGCGGCGACCATGCCCGCCGCCGACTTCTTCATCGGCGGCGATCTGGACGATCCGAACGTGACCGAGCGGGTCGAGAACACCAGCGTCGCCGTGGCCGACATGTTGTCCTTTATGGACGGCCGTCTGCTGGCCACGATCGGCGTGCGCTGGCAGAAGATCGAGACCCGCACCTACGACTACAACTCCGGCGCCTTCGCCTCGGGCTATTCGGGCGAGGCGACGACGCCCGCCTTCGGCCTTGTGTTCAAGGCGACGCCGCAGGTGTCGCTGTACGCCAACTACGCCGAGGCGCTTCAGCCGGGCCAGACGGCCCCGGCCGTCTCGGGCGGCGTGCCGGTCGTCAACGCCGGAGAGGTCCTGTCGCCATTCCGCGCGAAGCAGGGCGAGGTCGGGGTCAAGTATGACGCGGGTCGCTGGGGCGGGACGGCCAGCCTGTTCCGCACGACCCAGCCCAGCGCCCTGATCGTCAACAACCGCTTCACCGCCGACGGCGAGCAGGAGAACAGCGGGCTCGAAGTCAACGCCCATGGCGAGATCGCGCCGGGCCTGCGGGTGCTGGGCGGGGCGACCTGGCTGGACGGCGAACTGGTCCGGACGGCCGGGACGGGCCGCCAGCCCATCGGGGTGCCGGACTTCCAGACCAATCTGAATATCGAGTGGGACGTGCCCGCCGTTCAGGGGCTGACGGTCGAGGGCCGTGTGGTTCACACCGGCGAACAGCCGATCGATACGGCCGGCGCCGCCCATATCGACGCCTGGACCCGAATGGACGTCGGCGCCCGCTATGCGACGGCGATCTCGGGCCACGAGGTCACATTCCGCGCCCGGGTCGAGAACGTGGCGGACGAGGACTACTGGGCGGCGACGGGGGGATACCCCGGCGCCAACTATCTGACCCTCGGCGCGCCCCGGACCTTGCTGTTTTCGGTCTCGGCTGATTTCTGACGTCGGATGAAGGCTTCGACGCTCCGCGCCTGGTCCTGGGTCCACACCTGGTTCAGCCTGGTCTCGACCCTGTTCCTACTGATGCTGTGCCTGACCGGCCTGCCGCTGGTCTTCACCCATGAGATCGACGACCTGCTGCTGGGCCATGACGAGCGGCCGATGCAGGCGGACGGCGCCCGCCTGAACCTGGATCAGGTGCTGGCCGTGGCCCTGTCGCGCCACCCCGGAGGCGTGCCCCGATTCATGAGCTTCGACGAGGACCGTCCGGTGGTGAACGTCACCACGGTCGACGCCGGGGGACCCGAAGACAGATACACCTTTCAGCCGATCGAACAGATCAGCGGGGAGGCCGCCCCGCCGGTCGCCGGCCATCCGGTCATGGAGTTCATTCTCCAGCTGCACACCGACATGTTTCTCGGTCTGGCGGGGATGCTGTTCCTGGGGCTGATGGGGCTGATGCTGGTCGCGGCCCTGGTGTCGGGCGTGGTGCTGTATGCGCCCTTCATGCGGCGTCTGCCGTTCGGGACGGTCCGGGCGTCGAAGGCGGCGCGGACGCGCTGGCTCGACTATCACAACCTGCTGGGCGTTGTGACGGCGGCCTGGGTGCTGGTCGTGGGCGTGACCGGGGTGGTCAACACCCTGGCCGTGCCGATCATCGCCTACTGGAAGGATACGGCGCTGAGGGAACTGACGGCCGCCTATGACGGGCCGGTCTCGCTCACCGAGCGCAGCTCGCTGGATGCGGCGGTGGAGAGGGCGAAACAGGCTCTACCGGGGATGACCCTGCAGTTCGTCGCCTTTCCGGGTTCGACCTATTCGACCGACAACCACTATGCGGTGTTCTTTCACGGCGACACGCCCCTGACCGCCCATCTGACGACCCCCGCCCTGATCGATGCGCGGACGGGAGAACTGTCGGTCGTGGCGGAGACGCCCTGGTATGTGAAGACCCTGTCCCTGTCCCAGCCCCTTCATTTCGGCGACTACGGCGGCCTGCCGCTGAAGATACTGTGGGCGATCCTCGATGTGGCGACGATCGTGATCCTGGGCTCGGGACTGTACCTCTGGATCGCCCGGCGGAGGCGCAAGGCGTGAGCGGTGACGGGAAGGGCAAGGCGCGCGACCTGTCGCTTTGGGCGATCTTCGCCCTGCCGCTGGTCGTGGCGGCGGCCAGCCTGATCGGCCTGGTCGGGGCCCTTCTGGACGACGGGGCGTGGGACGGGATCGGCGCCCTGCTGCTGGCCGCGCCAGTGGCGGTGACGGTCTGGGCGCTGATCCGGCGGAGGGCCTAGGGACAACAGACCCACGACCCTGGACTGCCGCCGTCAGGCTCGCCTTTGCAGCGAGGATGGCGGCGGCGAGGACAGGCCCTACGCCGTGCGCAGGTCCGGAGGGGTCGCTTCCTCGGTCAGCAGGGCGATGGCTTCCTCGACCGTGACGATGGTCTGGGCCTGGGAGCCGAGGCGACGGATGGCGACCTTGCCCTCTTCGGCCTCTTTCCGGCCGACGACGGCGATGGCGGGGATCTTGCCGACCGAGTGTTCGCGGATCTTGTAGTTGATCTTCTCGTTGCGCAGGTCGGTCTCGACACGCAGGCCCGCCGCGCGGAACTTTGCGGCGACATCCTCGGCGTAGCCGTCGGCGTCGGAGGTGATGGTCGCCACTACGGCCTGGACCGGCGCCAGCCACAGGGGGAAGGCGCCGGCGTAGTTCTCGATCATGATGCCGATGAACCGTTCGAAGCTGCCCAGGATCGCCCGGTGCAGCATGACCGGCCGGTGCTTCTGGCCGTCCTCGCCGACATATTCGGCGTTCAGGCGTTCGGGCAGGACATAGTCGAGCTGGATCGTGCCGCAGGTCCATTCGCGGCCGATGGCGTCCTTGACGATGAAGTCCAGCTTGGGCGCATAGAAGGCGCCGTCGCCCTCGGTGATGACGGGCTCGGAGCCGGCGGCGCGAGCGGCCTCCAGCATCTGGGCCTCGGCCTTGTCCCAGAATTCGTCCGTGCCGGCCCGCGTCTCCGGACGGGTGCCCAGCGAGATATAGGCGGTCTCCATGCCGAGGTCCGAATGGACCGAGCGGCACAGTTTGATGAACTCGGCCGTCTCCTCGACGATCTGGTCCTCGCGACAGAAGATGTGGGCGTCGTCCTGGGTGAAGCCGCGCACCCGCATCAGGCCGTGCAGCGAACCTGAGGGCTCATAGCGGTGGCAGGCGCCGAACTCGGCCATGCGCAGGGGCAGTTCGCGATAGGACCGCTGGCCCTGGTCGAAGATCTGCACGTGGCCGGGGCAGTTCATCGGCTTGAGGCTGAGGACCTCGCCCTCGACCGTCTCGCAGACGAACATGTTGGGACGGTATTTCTCCCAGTGGCCTGAGGCCTCCCAGAACCTCTTGTCCAGCACCTGGGGCGTCTTGACCTCGACATAGCCGGCCCGGGTGAGGCGGCGGCGCATATAGTCCTCCAGCACCCGCCACAGCACCCAGCCCTTGGGATGCCAGAAGACCATGCCGCGGCCCTCTTCCTGCATGTGGAAGAGCTCCATGGCGCGGCCCAGCTTGCGGTGGTCGCGCTTCTCGGCCTCCTCGATGCGCAGCAGATAGGCGTCCAGGTCCGCCTGGCTGGCCCAGGCGGTGCCGTAGATGCGCTGCAGCTGTTCGCGGTTCGAATCGCCGCGCCAGTAGGCGCCGGCCAGCTTGGTCAGCTTGAACGCCTTGCCGACGTGTTTGGTCGAGGGGAAGTGCGGCCCCCGGCACAGGTCGATCCAGTCGCCCTGGCGGTACAGGGTGATGGTCTCGTTCTCGGGCAGGTCGCGGATCAGCTCCGCCTTGAACTTCTCGCCACGCGCCTCGAAGAAGACGATGGCCTCGTCACGGTCCCAGACCTCGCGCTCGAATCTCGCGTCCCGGTCGACGATGCGGGCCATCTCCTTTTCGATGGCGGCGAAGTCGTCGGTCGAGAAGGGCGTCTCGCGGTAGAAGTCGTAGTAGAAGCCGTCCTCGATCGCCGGGCCGATGGTGACCTGGGTGCCCGGAAACAGGGTCTGGACCGCCTCCGCCAGGACGTGGGCCGTGTCGTGGCGGATGGTGTAGAGCGCCTCGGGGTCGTCGCGCAGGATCAGTCGGAAGTCGCCGCCGCTCTCCAGCACACGCCCCATGTCGCGCTGCTCGCCGTTCAGTTCGGCCAGAACCGCCTTCTTGGCCAGCGAGGGCGAGATGGAGGTCGCCACATCGCGGGCCGTCGAGCCGGCGGGATACTGGCGCACGGCGCCGTCGGGGAATTTCAGGTCGATCATGACGGTCGTTCTTTTTCGGCGGTCTCGGCAGGCGGAACCGGGTCATAGCCCGATCCGCGCATTCTACGGCGTCGGCGGGGGGACGGGATCAAATCCCGACCCACCGAACGGGTGGCATTTACAGAGCCGGCGCAGGGTGAGCCATCCCCCTCGCACCGGTCCGTGCTGGATCAGGGCGTCGCGCCCATAGTCCGAGCAGGTCGGCAGGAAACGGCACGACTGGCCGAAGAAGGGTGACAGGGTGACCTTATAGCCCCGGTGGGCCGCGCGGACGCCGCGTTCATACAGGTTCGGGCCGGATGCCATATCGGGGCGCTTATCTCCCGGCCCGTGCGCCACGGCAACCTCAGTCCCGGTCTTCGGCGCCCCCGCGGCGGCTCAGCCGCCCTCTGTCGCCAGGATGCAGGGCGGCTCCCACTCCTCTGACGCCGCCTCGATCGCCTTCACCGCGGCGTCCAGGGCGACCAGGGTCGAGGCATGGCGGGCGGGGTAGGCGGCCACGGGCTGCAGGTCGCGCAGGCCCTCGAAACGGCCGGTCGGACCCTCGCCGCCGTTTTTCAGCATATCGACCATCTCGGCGCGCGCCCGGCGAACCTCGGCGACCGTGGCGCCGACGATGTCGCGGCCGAGGACCGCCGCCGCCGCCTGACCGAGGGCGCAGGCCTTCACATCCTGGGCGTAGTCGGTGATCGTGGTCGCCCAGAGGTCCAGCATGACGTCGATGGTCGCCCTGGATCCGCACAGCTTGGCGACCTGTTCACCTGTGCCGGGCCAGCCCAATGCGGGAAAGGGCGGGTCCAGCCGTCCGACGCGCGGCATGTTCGCCGCCAGCGCCAGGATGCGCCCGCTGTAGAGATCGTCGATCATCCGCCGAAGATAGGCGCGGCGACCGCCTGACGAAAGGCCGCCCTGTCGCCCCGCACGGTGGCGTCAGCCGTAGGCGCGGGCGCTTTCGAGGCCGAGCATGTAAAGCACCTCGCCCATCTGCGGATCACGCAGCAGCTCACGGTTCTCGGCCGGAGGCGACCAGATGCGGTCCCGCATCGGCGTGGGGTCCGAGGACTGATGTTCGGCGACGAAGGCGAAGCTCTTGCCGGCGACCGGAAAGACGGTGAAGCCGTGGCGGCCGAAGATGTCGGTCAGGGCCGGCCAGCCCCAGGACACGATATGCCCCCGGCCCAAGGGATCGATGTAGTTCGGATCCTCGTTCTTCACATAGTCCGGCAGGCCGGTGTTGAAGAGGAAAAGGGAGCCCGGCGACGACCGGCTCGCCAACTGACGCACGATGTTGTCGAACTGGGTCGGAGTCAGGTGTTCGACCACCTCCACGCAGATGCCGGCGTCGACCGGCGCGTCCAGATCGCAGACCTCGCCGACCAGATAGCCGGGGTGGGAGGTGTGCGTGTCGGGCGGGAATTTCTCGACGGCCAGGAAGTGGCTTTCCGCACGGGTCGGCAGATAGGCGCTGAGGGCGTCCAGCAGATGGCCCGGTCCGCTGCCGATGTCGAGGAAGCGGCGAATGGGCCGCCGACAGTAGAGCACCGTCTCCGCCACCCGGGCCAGCGATGATCCCCAGGATCGCGCCCGCGCCGCCCGATCCTCCTTGGCCCAATAGGTCGGATCATAGTTCCGAGGGAAGCGCCCTTCGTCCACCTGTCTCATCGAGGAGGCGTCGATGGCGATTGACCCGCAGGCCGTGCAGTCGGTGTAGGCGTAGCCATCGACCACGCGCCACAGCTTCGCCGATTGCCCGCAAACCGCACAGATCATCCTCGCGACGCCTCTTCAAACAATCTGGGTGTCCGTCGCCGACGATCGCCGCGACGAGGCTCCACGAGCGGACCGAACCTAGGCGGGGAGGCGCGAAATGCAAACCGTTTTCAACCGCATGTCCGGGCCCATGACCGTCGCGCGCTCGCCATGATGACAATTTCGTGGGGATTTGTGACTTGATCGGTGGCGGAACCGCCGCCAGCCTGCAGCGTTCCCGTCGGCCCGCTGAATCCTTGTGGGCCGTGCACATCGTCGATACGCCGGGCGTGGCTGCGCCGGGCGACCCGACCCCGAAACTCTGGAGTCCCCATGCGATCCACCGCCCTGTTCGCCGCGTCCCTGTTCCTGTCGGCGCCCGCCGCCCTGGCGATTCCGACGCTCGCCGTCGCCCAGGACGCCGCAGCGCCCGCCGCCTCGGTGACCGACGCCCAGCTGGAAGGCTTCGCCGCCGCCATGAACAAGGTGCGCGAGATCAGCGCCGCCGTTCAGAACGGCGCGCCGACGGCTGAACAACAGGCCGCCATGGCCGCCGCCATCGACGGGGCCGGGCTGGATATCGCCACCTTCAACGCCCTGAGCGGCCAGGTGTCTTCCGATCCTGTCCTGCGCGCCCGCCTCGCCGTGGTGACCGCGCCCGATCCGGCGCCCGGGTCGGTGGCCGCCGGCGTGTCCGAGGAGGAGGTGGCCAAGTTCTCGACCGCCATGGCCGAGATCCGCACCGTCGCACCTGCCAGCGGCGCCCCCACGGCCGATCAGCAGGCCGCCATGGCCAAGGCGGTGGAGGACTCAGGTCTGGGCCTGGAGCGTTTCAACGCCATCTCGTCGGCGGTCTCGAGCGACGCCCATCTGCGCGCGCGGGTCGAATTGGCGGACGCCCAGCGCGGCGCCTGACGATAAAGACGATCGAAAAGGCGTCGAACCGGCACCTCTTCGCCACATCGAAGCTGAAGCCGGACGGGGTCGGGTGAACCGCTCCGATCCGACGTCGGGCTACCGGCCCTGCAAGGACGTCCAGGTGCGGGTCGTCGCCGGGGCGGCGTTGGCGTCCGTGGACGTGCGGGCCTTCAGCCAAGCCAGGTTGCGCTCGGCCAGTTCCGGCGGCAGGTCGCGGCGGATGATGCGTTCCGCCTCGTCCGTCTTGCCCTGAAGCCCGAGCACGAGAGCGAGGTTCAGCCGGATCTTGGCCGAGGCGCCGGGTTGGGCGGCGGCGCGACGCAGCAGGGTTTCCGCTCCGGCGGCGTCGCCCGCCTCGGTCTGGGCCAGGGCGGCGTTGGTGAGGATCTCGGGATTGTCCGGCGAAAGGGACAGGCCCGTGTTCCACGCCGTGCGCGCGTCATCGGTGCGTTTGACCTGGTGATAGGCCACGCCGAGCAGGGACAGGGGCCGCCAGTCCTGCGGCGCCAGTTCGCGCGCCTGTTCCAGGGCCGCGATGCCGTAGAAGCCCTGGCCCCGGGCGATGTGGGCGCGTCCCACCTCCAGCATCGCCTCGACGTTGCGCGGCTGGGCCATCAGCACGCCCTGTGCGGTGGCGGCGGCCTGGTCGAACTGGCCGAGTTCGCGCAGGGCCTGGGCTGTCTTGACCCCGGCGAGCGGATCGTTCGGCGACGCCTGCTGTTCCCGCGCCCAGAAGACGGAGCGGGTCAGGGGATCCATCCGCTCTGCGGCGGCCCGTTGTTCGGGCGTGGCGGGGGTCGGAAGCGGGGCGGGGGCGGTCGCGGGGGCGGCGGGCGCGGTCTGGGCCCCGGCGGCGCCGGTGCACAGGCTGGAGAACAGGATTGCGGCGGCGACGGCGGTGCGCGACATGGGGCGATCCTATGACAGGCGATCGGTCGAGCATGGCCCCCGCCGGTCAAGACATGGTTAACAACTCCTTGGAGGCGCTCGCATGAGCCGACCCCCCGTTCTGATCGCGTCATCGTCCGCCGCGCGGCCGGTGCGCCTTGTCACGCCGGCCCAGGCGGAGGCGCTGGAGGGGCGGGAGGCCGCCTGGGCCGCCGCCAACGGGTTCGAGGGAAAGGCCGGACAACTGCTCATCCTGCCCGGCGACGACGGGTCGGCGGCAGGGGCCCTGTTCGGCGTCGGCGCGGCCTTTGATCCCCAGTCGGCGCGGGGACTGGCGGCGCGCCTGCCCGGCGGGAACTGGCGGCTGGAAGACGTGACGGGGGAGGCGGCCGTCCGCGCGGCCCAGGCCTTCGCCCTGGGAGCCTATCGCTTCGATCGCTACAAGCCCCGGCCCGAGCGCGATGCGGCCGTTCTGGCCGTGGCGGAGGCGGTCGATCCCGAGCCCCTGCTGCGTATCGCCGCCGCCGCCGCCCTGGCGCGGGAGATGGTCGACACCCCCGCCGCCGACATGGGCCCCCTGCAGATCGAGACCATCGCCCGCGAGATCGCGGAAAGCGCCGGCGCCGAGGTCGCGGTCATCGAGGGCGACGCCCTGCTGGACGAAAACTATCCGGCCGTTCACGCCGTCGGCCGCGCCGCCGCCCCGCATAGAGCCCCGCGCGTGATCGAGATCGGCTGGAACCTGGACCGCGCGGACCTGCCTTTGGTCGCCCTGGTCGGCAAGGGGGTGGTGTTCGACACCGGGGGGCTGGACCTGAAGCCGGCCGCCGGCATGCGCAACATGAAGAAGGACATGGGCGGTGCCGCCCATGTGCTGGCCCTGGGGCGGCTGGTGATGCAGGCCGCCCTGCCGGTGCGGCTGGTGGTTCTGGTCGCGGCGGTGGAGAACGCCGTTTCGGCCGACGCCTTCCGGCCCGGCGACATCCTGAACAGCCGCAGGGGGCTGACCATCGAGATCGGCAACACCGACGCCGAGGGGCGGTTGATCCTGGCCGACGTCCTGACGCGGGCGAGCGAGCACCAGCCGGACCTGACCCTGGATTTCGCCACCCTGACCGGAGCTGCGCGGATGGCGCTGGGGCCCGAACTGCCGCCGCTCTACACCGACGACGAGGCGCTGGCGGCGGAGATGCTGACGGCGGCGCGCGACGTGGGCGACCCCCTGTGGCGGATGCCTCTGTGGCCCGGCTATCGCGCCAGTCTGGACAGCGAGATCGCCGACGTCAGGAATGATTCGGCCGCCTGGGCCCAGGCGGGGTCGGTGACCGCCGCCCTGTTTCTGCAGAAATTCGCCCCGACGACGGGCGCCTGGGCGCATCTGGACGTCTTCGCCTGGAACCCGCGAAGCCGCCCCGGCTGGCCCGAGGGTGGCGAGGCGCAAGGCCTGCGCGCGGCGTTCGAAATGCTGTCTCGGCGATTTTCCCCAAAGGAATGATCGGCGAATTGCGAATCGTTTCGCGGCGTTAACGCGGGATTCGACTCTGTTGACGATGATGGCGTCTCAACCGGACCCTTCGTCCTCCTGACGCCAGAGCCTGTGACGCCCGATCCCGATTTCGATGCGACCACTCTGCTCGCCCGGCCGAACCTGGCCGATCAGGCGCTGGAAGGACTGATTCCCGCCGCCGCCTATCGCCCGACCGTCGCCATGCACGGGCGGGTAGGGGTTCTGGATATCCGCGACGGCGCCGACGCCGAGGCGACGCGCGTGGATCAACTGCTTTTCGGCGAAGCGTTCGACGTTCTGGAACGGGACGCAGGCCGCTGCTGGGGCCGGGCGCGGCGGACCGGCACGGTCGGCTGGGTCGAGGCTCAGGGTCTGGCGCGCGGCGCGCCCCTGGCCAGCCATGTCGTGGCGGCGACCAATGCGGTCCTGCCGTTGAACGCGCTGGTGCATCACATCTATTCCGGGGTGTCGGCCGAGGACCTGCGTCCGATCGGTGAATTCGACGCCGATCCCGTGGCGGTGGCCGAACGCCTGCTGGGCGTCCCCCATGGTCTGGGCGCGCGGTCGTCGCGGATGACCGATTGTTCCGGCCTGGTGCAGACGGTCCTGTTCGCCTGCGGGCGGGCCTGTCCGCGCCACGCGGACCGTCAGGCGGAGATGGGCGAGGCGATCGGACGGGCCGAGGCGAGGCGCGGCGATCTGGTCGTCTGGCTCGCGCCGCAGGGCGAAACGGGCTTCACCGGCCATTCGGCCCTGGTCCTGGACGGCGATCGCCTGATCCACGCGACGGGCCACCACGGCGCGGTCGTGGTGGAAGCCCTGGCGGACGCCGAAGCGCGATATGCGGCGGACGGCTTTTCGCCGCCGGTCTACAGGCGACTGGCTGACTGATTTCGACCTGAGAGACGCTTGTGCAGACGCTGTGAACGTCGCCAGGCGGCCTACGCCGGGATGCACGGGGGAGGGGCGTGACGGGCCTCGCCGACGTAACCCCGGAATGAAGAAGGGCGGCCCGAGGGCCGCCCTTTTCAGTTTCGTCGCTGCAGTGCGCCTATTTGGGAGCCGGGGCGCTGGTCGCGGCCGGCGGCGCGGCGGGCGTGGTCTGGGTCGTGGGCGCGCCGGCGGGGCCTTCGGCCGGAGCCGCAGCGCCTTCGGTCACGGCGGCGTCAGCGCCGGCGGGGGCGGCGCCCTCGGCCGGGGCGGCGCCGGGCTGGCGCGCCGGATCGGGCGCCGGGATCGCATAGCCGGCCGAACCCTGGCTGCGCAGATAGGCGATCAGATTGTGGCGCGTGGTCTCGTCGCGCAGACCGGCGAAGGACATCTTGGTGCCCGGCACGTCGCGCGCCGGGGAGGTGATGAATTCATCCAGGGCGTCATAGGTCCAGTTCGGGGCCTCGGCCTTGTGGGCGATCATGGCGTCCGAATAGGCGAAGCCTGCGCGGTGGGTGACCGGGCCGCCGACCACGCCGAACAGATTCGGGCCGATGCCGTCGGCTCCGCCCTGATTGATGGTGTGACAGGCCTTGCAGCGGGCGAAGGCGGCCTCGCCGGCGGCGATGTCGGCGGCCGGCAGGACCGTGCCCCAGTCGGCCGGCAGGGCCGGAGCCTCGGCGCCGGCCTCGGCCTCCTCGGGCGCATTGACGAAATAGCCCATCTTCTCGGGCTCATGCGTCTCATAGATCATTTCGGCGCCGGTCTTGACCACCAGGATCACGAACGCCGTGCCCAGCGCCGCGCCGAAAATCTTGTTCCACTTCAGATCGCCGCTCATGCGTGTGATCGCACCCCGTCACTCATGGCCCGGCTCCGGCGACGGAGGACGGACGATTTCTTGCGTGGGCGTCTCTTACACGCTAGCGCGACCTTCGCAACCGGCCCGCGCGCGGTTTGACGCGCGTGGCGGTCCCAGTCCGGCGAGTGTGGCGATGAACCCTCTGATAATGATACCCGCTCGCATGGCGGCGACCCGTCTGCCGAACAAGCCGCTGGCCGATATCGGCGGCAAGCCCATGATCGTGCGGGCCTATGAACAGGCCGCCTTGTCGAGCCTGCCGGTCGTCGTCGCGGCGGGCGATCCGGAGATTGTCGAAGTGGTTCAGGCCGCCGGCGGGCGCGCTGTCCTGACCGATCCGGGACTGCCCTCAGGCTCCGACCGCATCCGCGCCGCCCTGGAGGCCGTGGATCCGGACGGAGCGCATGACGCCGTCATCAATGTGCAGGGGGACATGCCGTTCGCTGATCCGGGCCTGGCCACGGCCTGCGCCGCCCTGCTGCATGGGGAGGCGTCCTGCGACATCGCCACCCTGATCGCGCCCGAGGCCGGACTGGACGACCGGTCCAATCCCGACGTGGTCAAGGCGGTGGTGGCCCTGGGCGAGGGGCAGCGCCACGGCCGCGCCCTGTATTTCACCCGGTCGACCCTGTATGGCGAGACGCCGATCTGGCGGCACATCGGCGTCTACGGCTATCGGCGCGAGGCGCTGATGCGTTTCTGCGACGCCTCGCCGTCGCCGCTGGAACGCCGTGAAAAGCTGGAGCAGTTGCGGGCCCTGGAGATGGGGATGCAGATCTGGGCCGCCCTCATCGACGAGGCGCCGCTGTCGGTCGATAACCCGTCAGATTTGGACAGCGCCCGCGCGCTTGTGTGACGACCGCCGTTCTGGCTCAGTGGCGGGGCTTTAGGAGCCCCGACATGAAAACCCCTTCGCTGATCGCCCTGGCCGCCGTCGCCGGCGCGCTGTTCGCCGCGCCCGCGGTCGCCCAGACCGGCGACGCCCTGATCGAGATGCTGTTCGACCACATGGACAGGGAGTTCAACGACAAGGGCTGGCGGATGACGGCCGTCGCCGAGTTCAAGAACCCCATTCCGGACGGATCCAGCCGCGGGGACATCGTCCGTCTGGAGGCCGGCAAGGTCTATGTCGTGGCCGGCGTCTGCGACGAGGACTGCTCGGACTTCGACATCGAGGTCAGGAACACCGACGGCGTCGTCGTGGGTTCTGACGTGCTGGACGACGATGCGCCCATGGTCGTGCTCGATAACCCGCGCGCCGGCGCCTATCAGGTGCAGGGCATCATGGCGGGGTGTTCGGCCGACCCCTGTCTGACGGGGGTGCGGGTTTACAGGAAGGACTAGGCGCGCGCTTCGCGGGGGAGGGGCTCTGGAGGACGAGTTCCGAAGACCCCCTCCGTCTCCTCGCTCCGCTCGGATCCACCTCCCCCCGCCTATGGCGCGGGGAGGAGACGGTTGCGACGCCTCTAATCCCTATTCCCTAGTCCCTAGGCCCTTCCTCGACCCAGGCCCGGATCAGGGTGTGGGCGATGGCGAAGGGGGGCGGGGCCTTGATGGCGGGGTGGACGCCGTCCAGCACGGCGCGGGCCTCGGCGCGAGTCAGCCAGGCGACGGACTCCAGCTCGGTCTGATCGGGGCGCGCCTGGTCGTCGGATACGGAGGCGATGAGGCCGATCATCAGCTGTGACGGAAACGGCCAGGGCTGGCTGGAATGGTGGCGCACGGCGGTGACCGTCAGCCCGGCCTCCTCGGCCACCTCGCGGGCGCAGGCTTCCTCGATCGACTCGCCGGGCTCCAGGAAGCCGGCCAGGGCCGACATCCGGCCCGGAGGCCAGGCGGCCTGACGACCCAGAAGACAGCGGGGTTCGTCTCCGCCTTCATACACCGGCAGCATGATGGTGACCGGATCGACGCGCGGGAAATGCTCGGTGCGACAGGCCTCGCAGACCCGTTTCCAGCCGCCCGAGCCGCTGCGCGTCGCCTGGCCGCAGGCGGAACAGAAGCCGTGGCGCCGCCGCCAGTCGAACAGGCTCTTGGCCGTGCCCGCCATGGCCGCCTCGGTCGCCGGCAGGATCGCCGCCGCCTCGCGCATCTCGTGAAACACGCCCAGGCCGCGCACCGCGCCGTCGGACGGATCCTGCGCGCCCTCGAACTCGACGGCGAACACCGGCGCGCCCTTCCACAGGCCCAGGAACAGGTCGCGGTCCGTCACCAGCTTCAGGGCGTGGGACATGTCGAGCCAGACCAGGCGCGGGCCGTCGATATGGGCCTCGATCAGGGGTCTGCCCTCCCACAGCGCCAGGGCTACAGCGTCGGCACGCACCTTCTGTTCGGCGATCCAGTCGGGATCGTTGCGAAGCTCGCCCGCGCGATCCAGCGGGTTTCCGGCGAAGCTGTTGACAGTCCAGGTGGGCATGGGCCTTCATATCGACGCTCGCGCAGCGTCAGGCAACGGTGATGACTCTCCTGCTGATCGCGGCGGCCCTGGTGGGGGATGGCGCGCTGCCGGACATGTCGAAGGTCCTTCCGGACCGCGCCCGCGTCGCGGCCCTGGAACGGGTCGTGGTGATGCCGCACGGCGCCCGGCCGCTGACCCACTATCGCCGGACCTATTGGCTGGAGGACGGAAAAATCGTCGGCCTTTTCCGTCGCGAAGGCCCGCCGGGCGTCGATGTCGCGCCCGAGCCCCCGTCGCACCCGCGCCCGGCGTCCCGCGTGCGCGACGGCGGATGCGACAGGGTCACCGTGGTGTACGAACCTGAAGAGGGGCGGGTGCTCGAGGTCGCCTGCGACGGCGAGGCCTGACGCGCTGTATTGGGTGTGCGGCGGGCTTGATTCCCGACGCGCCAGCCGCCATATCCCGTCTCGGAGATCGCGGGCGAAGGCTTCGCCAATCTGGTCAGGGCCGGAAGGCAGCAGCCACAACGAATTCCCCTTCGGGTCGCGGTCTCCACCTTCTCTCTTCTTTTGAAGCGCTGACGCTCGCCCCGGATCAGGTCCGGGACTCGCGACTTGAGCGCGGTCTTGATGCGCTGTCGCTCGACGCGCGGCGCCTCGCGGCTTGAGTACGTTCGTCGCGAGCCTGTGTGTAAACCTTCGTAAAGTCGGGGTGGCGCGCAACCCGAGGTCGGTCCACTGGTTTCCTCCTCATTCGAATGTGGAGCGACCCCATGAGCATTTTCGGCAAGATTCTCGGCGGCATCTTCAATCGCAAGAAGAAGCCCGCCGAAGCCGCCCCCGCCCCGACGGCCGCGCCGGCCGCCGTCGAAGCGGCCCCGGTCCCGGCGGCTGAACCGGTGGACGTCGAGGCCGTTCTGGAGGAACTGGCCGCCGCCAACCCCCAGAAGCTGAACTGGCGCACCTCGATCGTCGATCTGATGAAGCTGGTCGGGATGGAAAGCTCGCTGGCCGAGCGCAAGGAGCTGGCCGACGAACTGGGCTACACCGGCGACAAGTCGGACAGCGCCACAATGAACATCTGGCTGCACAAGCAGGTGCTGGCCAAGCTGGCGGCCAACGGCGGCAAGGTGCCGGCCGATCTGCTGGACTGATCCAGATCGGACATCTCCCTCCCCTTTATGGGGAGGGACGATCGCGTAGCGATCCGGGTGGGGATGTCCTGAATGCCTGTGGCGCTGTGTACTTCCCCACCCTGGCCTGCGCTGCGCTTCGGCCGTCCCTCCCCACGAAGGGGAGGGAGAGGCGACGAAAGGTCTTCGCCGTCCGTCACCCGCACGGTAAGACTTCGGCATGATCGACGGCGACCCGAATCTGGACGGCCCTCCCTGGGAGGAGGACGAGGCTCCCGAGGCCGAGGAGCGCGACCCCAACACCGACGACATGTTCGGCGCGCCTCCGGCGGCCCCGGCGCCTGAGACCGAAACCGCCCCGACCCCGACCGCCTCGCCAGTCACTGACAAGCCCGCGCCCGCCGCTGATCCCGTCGAGACCGAGGGCGAGGCCTACACCGTCCTGGCGCGCAAATACCGGCCGAAGACCTTTGAGGACCTGATCGGCCAGGAGGCCATGGTCCGGACCCTGACCAACGCCTTCTCCACCGGCCGCATCGCCCACGCCTTCATGCTGACGGGAGTGCGGGGGGTCGGCAAGACGACGACGGCGCGGCTGCTGGCGCGCGCGCTGAACAACGAAACGGAGACCATCGACCGGCCGTCGCTGCAACTGTCGGCGAATGGGGTCCACGACGCGGCCATCATGGCGGGCCAGCACATGGACGTCATGGAGATGGACGCCGCGTCGCACACCGGCGTCAACGATATCCGCGACATCCTGGAAAGCGTCCGGTATGCGCCGGTCGAGGCGCGCTACAAGGTCTATGTGCTGGACGAAGTGCACATGCTGTCGAACCAGGCCTTCAACGCCCTGTTGAAGACCCTGGAGGAGCCGCCGCCGCACGCCAAGTTCATCTTCGCCACCACCGAGATCCGCAAGGTGCCGGTGACCATCCTGTCGCGCTGCCAGCGGTTCGACCTGCGCCGCGTCGAGCCGGAGGTCCTGGCCGAACACCTGGGCCGGGTGGCGACGCGCGAAGGGATGAAGGTCGAGGACGACGCCCTGGCCCTGATCGCCCGCGCCGCCGAGGGCTCGGTGCGCGACGGCCTGTCGCTGCTGGATCAGGCTCTGGTGCAGGGCGAGCGCGGAGAGCCGGTGAAGACCGAGCTGGTGCGCGACATGCTGGGCCTGGCCGACCGGACCCAGACCATCGCCCTGTTCGAGCAGGTGATGGGCGGGCGCACCGCGGAGGCGATCCAGACCTTCCGCACCCTGTACGGATATGGCGCCGATCCGGTGCAGGTCACCAATGATCTGCTGGAGCATTGCCACGCGGCCTCCGTCGCCAAGATGCTGGGGCCGCAGGCGACGCGCCTGCCCGGCGATCAGGCCGCGACCCTGGCGGCGCTGGGCGCGGCGGTGTCGGCCGCCGGCCTGTCGCGGGTCTGGCAGATGCTGCTGAAGGCGCTGGACGAGGTGCGGCGCGCGCCCAGCCCGGCCGATGCGGTGGAGATGGCCCTGATCCGTCTGGCCTACGCCGCCGACCTGCCGGGGCCGGAGGAGGCGCTGAAGGCCCTGCGCGACGGCCAGGCGCCGGGCGGGTCTTCGGGCGGCGCTCCGGGCGGCGGGGGGCGCGGTCCCTCGGGCGGAGGCGGGGGCGGCGCGACGGCGCAGTTGGCGGCCCGGCCGGTCATGGCGCCCAGCCTTCCCGATCCCCAGAGCTTCGAGGCCGTGGTCGCCCTGATCGGCGAGAAACGCGAGATCAAGCTGCAGATGGACGTTCAGCAGCATGTGCGGCTGGTGTCGTTCAAGCCGGGCGCCATCGTCTATGAGAGCGGACCGCAAGCCCCGGCCGATCTGGCGCGGCGCCTGGCCGGCCGGCTGAAGGACTGGACCGGCCGCACCTGGCTGGTCGCCGCCAACGGTCAGGGCGGGGGCGAAACCCTGATCGAGATCGACCGCCGCAAGAAGGCGGACGAACGCGCCGAGATCGAGGCCGATCCCTTCGTCAAGGCGGTGCTGGAGGTCTTCCCCGGCGCCCAGCTCGACTACCGCGTCATCGCACCGTCTGTGGAGATGCCGACCATCCCCGACGAGCCGGCCGAGGACGAGGAGTAGGCGGCGTTCCCGGTTCCGTTAACCGCCGTCAGCCCGGGTAGCGCTGGGCGATGTAGGCGTTCAGGGCGTCGATGCGCGTCTGGTCGGACGGGTGGGTGGAGGCGATCTGCGGCAGCTGGCTCTGACGCTGGCTGGACATCAGCCGCCACAGGGCCACCGCTTCGGACGGTTTCCAGCCCGCGCTCGCCATATAGTCGACGCCCAGACGGTCGGCCTCCAGCTCGTGCTGGCGCGAATAGGGCAGCAGCAGGCCGAACTGGGCCGCCAGGCCGCCCCACTGACCCACCTGCTGGCCACGCGATCCCGCGACGCCGGACGCGACCTGCAGGCCCAGGCCGGTCAGGGCCTGGGACGACTGGCGTTCCGCAGCGTGGCTGGCGACGACGTGGCCGATCTCGTGGCCGATCACGGCGGCCAACTGGTCGTCGTTCTTGACCAGGTTCAGCAGTCCGGTCGTCACGCCGATATGGCCGGACGGCAGGACGAAGGCGTTGGGGCTGGTCTCTACGAAGACGGCGTAGTCCCAGGTCCGGTTGGCGAGGCCCGCGGCCTGAACGAGCCGGCCGCCGACCCGACGCACCCGCTCCAGCTGGGCGCGATCGGTGGACACCGTCTGGGTGCGAAGCATTTCGTTCCAGGCGGCGGTCGCCTGGGTGGTCAAGGCGGCGTTGTCGGTGAGCAGCAGCTGGTTGCGCCCCAGCGCCTCGTTATAGGCGCAGCCGGCGCCGGCGGCCGAGAGGGTCAGCAGGGCGGCGAGAGCGAGGCGGGTCTTCATCGGGCGTCTCCAGAGTTCGGGCTTGCGCGCCCCACAACGCGACCCGGCCATGTTCGGCTGCATCGCCGGTGTCCACAAGGCCCGGCTTCCGGGAGAGGAGGTTTAGAAATCCTCTCGCCCGCATTCAGTTTTCCTCGCCGCAGGCCTCTTGCGGATCGGACAGGCGGCTTATCTGTTAGCGACCCCAAGCCGGAGACCTCCCCCATGACCTATGACGCCAGCGCCAGAGCCACCCAGGGACGCGGAAAGGTCTATGACTCGATCATCGACACCATCGGCGACACGCCGATCGTGAGGTTGCCGCGCCTCTCGGCCGAACTGGCCCCGAGGGCGACCGTCCTGGCCAAGCTGGAGTTCTTCAACCCGATCGCCTCGGTCAAGGACCGGATCGGGGTGGCGATGGTCGAGGCGCTTGAGGCCGAAGGCAGGATCGGAGCAGACACCGTGCTGATCGAGCCGACCAGCGGCAACACCGGCATCGCCCTGGCCTTCGTGGCGGCGGCCAAGGGCTATCGGCTGATCCTGGTCATGCCGGAGAGCATGTCCATCGAGCGGCGCAAGATGCTCGCCCTACTGGGGGCCCAGCTGGAGCTGACACCGGCCGAGAAGGGGATGAAGGGCGCCATCGCCCGCGCCCAGGAGCTGCTGGAGACCACGCCCGGCGCCGTCAGCCCGTCGCAGTTCGACAATCTGGCCAATCCCGCGATCCACAAGGCGACGACGGCCGAGGAGATCTGGAACGACACCCAGGGGGCCGTGGACATCATCGTCTCCGGCGTCGGCACCGGCGGCACCATCACCGGCGTGGGCCAGGCGCTGAAGGCCAAGAAGCCGTCGATCCGGCTGGTGGCGGTGGAGCCGACGGCCTCGCCCGTCCTGTCGGGCGGAGCGCCCGGCCCGCACAAGATCCAGGGCATCGGCGCGGGGTTCGTGCCCGCCATCGTCGATCGCTCGGTGATCGACGCCGTTGAACAGGTCTCGAACGAGGACGCTTTCGAATTCGCCCGCAAGGCGGCGCGCACTGAGGGCCTGCCGGTCGGGATTTCGTCGGGGGCGGCGCTGGCCGCGGCCTTCCGCCTGGCGGCGCAGGAGGAGAATGCGGGCAAGACGATCGTGACGATCATTCCCAGCTTCGCCGAACGCTATCTGTCGACGGCCCTGTTCGAGGGGCTGTAGACCTCAGTCGAAGACCTTGCCCAGCAGTTGCTCCAGGGCCCGGGCGTCGACGTCGTCGAAGGCGCCTGTCTCGGTCGCGTCGACGTCGAAGACGGCGATCAGCGCCCCGTCCGCGTCGAACACCGGAACCACGATCTCACTGGCCGAGCGGCTGTCGCAGGCGATGTGGCCGGGGAAGGCGTGGACATCGGGCACGACCTGGGTGCGCCCCTCGGCGGCCGCCGCGCCGCAGACGCCCTTGCCGAAGGGGATGCGCAGGCAGCCCAGCGTGCCCTGGTAGGGGCCGACGACCAGCTCATTCCCCTTGGCCGGATCGACCACATAGAAGCCCGTCCAGAAGAAGGCCGGAAAGGCGTCGTTCAGCATCGAGGCGACGGTGGCCATGCGCGCGACACGATCCGGTTCGCCGTCCAGCACGGCCAGGATTTCGGTCTCGACCTCCGCATAGCGGTCGGCCTTGTCGGCGGGGCGGTCATCACGGGCGACATAGGACATGGGCGCGACTCGCGGGCGGCGGAGGGAGCGTCGGCCATATAGGCGCCCGGGGCGCGTCCGGCCACATCGAGGCCGCTTTTCCCGCGACTGGGGAATCCTGCGCCTTTGGGGCGAACGTATTGTCCCGGATCGCGATTTTTTCCTCCCTCGAACGACGCACGACGAACGAAGGTCACTGGACCAACGGCCGAGTTTGGGGAATGGTTAACGCGGATCGAGGGGTCCGTCGGGGCGGGGGAGGCGCATGGTCGGACACGGCGAAGGTCAGCGCGAGGCGCGGCGTCAGGCCCGACCGACCGCTCTGCGTCGACGCGAGGGTCGGGCCGCGACCCGCGGCGCGGCTCTGTCGCTTCTTGTGGCCTCGGCCCTTCTGGCCGGCTGCGGTTCGGGCCAGACGCCCTGGCGGCGCGGCGAGACGGCCAACGCCTGCCCCCGTCCGGCGGCGAATACCGACGGGGAGTTCAACGCCCAGGAGCAGGGACTGCGGGCGCTGCGTCGCGCCGGATTCCGGGGCGACTTCTTCGCCCAGCTGGAGCTCGGGCTGCGCTATTCCGGCGCGCGGGCCACCGACAAGAACATCGAGGACGCGATCGAGAGCGCGACCTGGACCGCCATGGCCCTGGGCAACGACCAGGGCTATGCGCCGATCAACCGGGTGGAGCGCCAGGGTGTGTTCGGTCGGCTGAAGTCCCTGTCGCGATACGACGACTGTCGCGCCTGGGAGCGCAAGGTCGCCTATGACCGGCTGGAGACCCTGTTGTCGCGCATGACGCGGGATGAACAGGAACAGGTCCGCGACCGCATCATCTATGTGCTGTCGACCCAGGGCGCCGAGGGCTTCCGGACGCTGGCGCGGCTGCACGACGGCCTTTACGGACCGTTCGGCGAACCGCAGGACAACGCCGAGGGCAAGTCGGCGTCCGGGCGCAAGGACGGGGTCGGCCGCGACGCCCGCTGGGCCGCCGCCCGGCCTGCGTCCGTCAGCCTGTTCCAGCGCAATGACGTGGACGCCTATCTGTTCAACTATCTGGCGACCCAGACGGGCGACGTCGGCGCCTATGTGCTGCTGAAGGATTTCGAACGGTCGTCGCCCACGCGCGCGCGGCAGGGGTCGCTGGTCGAGGCCAAGGCGCGGCGCTGGATCCCGCCCTACGAATTTTATCCCAACGAGGCGCCGGCCTCGGGCGTGCCCTTCTCGGACGAGAGCCGGCCCCAGGGCGACGCCTTCGAGATCGCCCTGTCGCGCATTCACGAACTGCCCTTCGTCCATGTCGGGCGCGCGCTGCGGTTCCTCGGCGTCGTCTCGACGGCGCCGGAGTTCCGCGACCAGCTGGCCGGGCGCGACGTCCAGACGCTGGAGGCCCTGCTCGGTCATCCGATGGACGGCGATCTGTCGGCCCTGGAGAAGGTCCGCGCCGTGCAGCTGGCGGCGGTCAACGGGTCGTCCGAGGCCCAGCTGGTGCTGGCGGTCATGTATTCCGAAGGCATCGGCGTGCCGGTCGACTACGCCCGCGCCTTCCACTGGTATTCGGTGGCCGATCGCCAGGGCAACGCCGAGGCCAAGTTCGCCATGTCCACCTTCTTCGCCCTGGGCGTCGCGGGCGTGGCGGATCAGAACAAGGCCCAGTCCGTCGCCTATCGCCTGGACTCGGCTCTGGCCGGCTTCGGTCCGTCCGCCCACCGCCTGCGCGCCGTCCTGGCCCAGGTGTCCCGCGCCGAGAGGAGGCCGTCGTGAAGTCCTTCCGCATGTCCCGTTCGCGCGTCCTGTCCGTGGCGGCGTCCGTCGCGGCCCTGCTGGCCGTCGATCTGATGGCGGCCCCGCCGAAGGCCGAAGCCCAGACGGCCGCGCGGGTCGAAAGCCGCACCCGGCCCAATTTCGGCCTGCTGCTCGACCCGCCCACGCGCCCGCACCGGCGCAGACCCCGCTACGCCTACGACGACTACCGGCCGGGTTGGGGCGGGCCGGGGTGGGGCGACGGCGGACCCGGCTGGGGCTATGAGCAGGATGAGATCGTCGTCGATTGCGGCGGGCCGGACGGAGAGGCGCTGGAATCGGCGATCCAGGCGCTGCGTCCCGGCGGCGCCCTGACCCTGCGCGGCCAGGGCGGGATCTGCGTCGGCTGGCTGTACATCGACAAGCCGATCACCCTTCAGGGCGAGGGCGGCTTTGATCCGCGCACCGGCGCCCGGGTGCCGGCGGCGGTGCTGCAGGCCCCGGACGGCCGCCCCTGCCTGACGGTGGCGCCGGGCGTGCAGGTGACGATCCAGGACCTGACCCTGCTGTCGCCGCGCGGCGGCTCGGCCGCCTGTGTGACGGGCGAGGACGCCGACATCGTCATGCGGCGCGTGGCGTTGCGGCATGAAGGGATGGAACCGGCGATCGACCTGCGCGGCGGTCTGCTGGATCTGCGCGACGCCCAGATCGACGCCCGCACCAGCGGCGCGGCCCTGGTGGCCGAAAACGCCACCCTGAACACCCAGAACCTGATCATCAGCGGATCGGTGGCCGGGATCGACCTGGAGCAGGGCGCGCGCGCCCCGTCCAACATTCACAGCACCACCCTGACCGGCGTCGGAACGCCCAACAGCTTCGGTCCGCGCGCCATCGGCGTGGCGGTGCGGGCGCGTCAGGATTCGGCGCGCACCGAGATCAACAACAGCCGCATCTGCGGCTTCGCCGAGGGGCTCGCCGTCGAGGGCGTGGCGGTGCAGGCTCGCGGCCTGCGCATCTGTCGCACTGACAAGGGCGCGGTGCTCTACAACGGCGAACTGGCGCTGTCGGATTCCCGCATTCGGGCGCGCGAGGTCGGGGTGGCGGCCATCGCCGGCCGCGCCGTGATCGTGGGCAATATCTTCGCCGGCGTGGATCGGGTGTTCTGGGACGAGCCGCGCGCCAGCCTGGAGGCTCGCGACAACCGGGTCTGGACACGGTCGCAGGTGTGCCGTCCCACCTTCCGCCCGCGCCATCGCGATCGTCACGTGCCGATCTGGGAGACGGACGGCCGCCGCGGTTTCGTCTGCCAGTATTCGCCCTATCCCTACGCCTGGTGGGCGGAGGAAGAAGGCGCGCTGGGCCAGGCCTATCACGACGACGGCTATGCGCTGGAAGGGTGGGGCGGCTTCCAGGCGGGCTACGGCTGGTACGATCGCGACGGGCGTTATGTGCCCGACAGGCAGGTCTGGGGGGACGACCGCTGGACCGATCGTCCCGCCCGGCGGCGAAATCAGGACCGCAGGCCGCCGCGCCGCTGGTAGGCGCGGGAACGGCTCAGGTCGCGCTCCGGTAGCATGGGTCGGCGGTTTTCCCCCATTTTCGTCGCGCCGCACAAATCTCAGGTTGCGTTTCAGCAGAAACAGGTCTTGATTCCGCTCCAGAACCGCCCGCGCCAAGACGGGCGGCGGAGGCGACGACCATGGATACCGAAAAGCCCGTCCCCATGGGGCGGCGCGAGCGTATGAAGGCGCAGACCGCCCAGAACATCCGCGAGACCGCCGCCCACCTGTTTCGCACGGTGGGGTTTCAGGACGTGACCCTGCGGGCCCTGGCCGATGCGGCCGGCGTGTCGACAGGGGCCATCTTCGCCCACGTCCGCAACAAGGAAGAGCTCTGGCGTTTCGCCATGGGCAGCGCCCCGCCCGACTATGACCTGGCCGAGGTGGTGGCCCTGATCGAGGCGACCCTGCCCGGCGCCAAATGGACCCTGACGGCGGTCGGCGACCGTTTCGGCGCCGCCGTGACCGCCGGCGACAGCGAACACACCGCCCTGGGCGACACCCCGTCCAAGGCCCTGAACGAGGTCTTCCGCGCGGCGCTGGGCGCGATCGAAGGACGACAGTAGGCGCGGAGGGACTCGAACCCCCAACCAGACCGTTATGAGCGGTCGGCTCTAACCATTGAGCTACGCGCCCGCTGTCCGCCGTACGCGGCAGGTGCCGGGGTTAGCAGGCCGGGGGCCGGGTGCAAAGACCGGCCAGGCGCGGATTTTTCGCGCCTTGGCCATGGCCGCGCCGCATCCCTGTCGCCGATGTCATGCAGATGAACGGAAGCTGAGCCGGGGCCTCGCGCCGCGTTCAGCCGGCATGGGCCAAGTTCGGCCATGACGGTCGTCCACATCGGGCGGCCGATGCCTGTTCCGGAGGATAGATGATGTTCCGCACCCCCGCCCGCGCCGAGACCGCCGTCCTGGCGCGCACGCCGATGTCGCCGCGTCGCGCGGCCCTTCCGATGCTGGCCTTCGGCCTGGCTCTGGCGGGCGCCACGGCCCTGACGGCGCCGTCCGCTCTCGCCCAGACCGCCGTTTCGCCCACCCAGAGCACCATCCAGATGATCCAGACCCAGCCGTCCCTCAATCTCAATGCGTCGGGCGAGGTGCGGGTGGCCCCGGACATGGCCACGGTCAACTTCGGCGTCGTCACCGAGGCGGCGACGGCCCAGGAGGCCATGGCCCAGAATGCGACCCGGATGAACCAGGTCGTCGCCGCCCTGCGCCGCGCGGGCGTGGCCGAGCGCGACATCCAGACCTCGGGCCTGAACCTTCAGGCCCAGTACGACTATCAGGAGAACCAGCCGCCGAAGCTGCGCGGCTATCAGGCTTCCAACCACGTGACGGTTCGGGTCATGGACCTGACGAAGACCGGCGCGACGGTGGATGCGGTCGTGGCCGCGGGCGTGAACCAGATCGACGGCGTCAGCTTCGGCCTGAAGGATCCGACGGCCGCCGAGAACGAGGCCCGTGTCAAGGCGGTGCAGGCCCTGCAGGCCAAGGCCCGGCTCTATGCCCAGGCCCTGGGCGTGCAACTGGGCGGCATCCGTAGCCTGAACGAGGGCGGCGGCTACACCGCCCCGCCGCCGATGCCGATGTACGCCATGCGCGCCCAGGCCATGGACGCCGGCGGCACCTCGGTGTCGGGCGGCGAACTGTCGGTCAAGATCGACGTGACCGGCGTCTACGACATCGCGCGGTGATCGACGCAGGCCCCTTCTCCCCTCCGGGGGAGAAGGTGGCCCGGAGGGCCGGATGAAGGGGATGTGTCCTCTGCCGAGCTGTCAGCAGGCGGAAACGACGAGGCGGCGGCGACAGCCCCCTCATCCGTCAGGCTGCGCCTGCCACCTTCTCCCCCGAGGGGAGAAGGCGTTTCTGGTTCAGGCCGCGCGCTTGATGTGGTTGTCGTCGTCCAGCAGGACCACGGTCGGGTTCCACTGACGGGCCTCTTCCTGGGGAAGCTGGCCGTAGGTGACGACGATCACCTTGTCGTTCTTCTGCACCAGACGGGCGGCGGCGCCGTTGACGCCGATGACCCGGGAGCCGCGCGGGGCCTCGATGGCGTAGGTGGTGAAGCGCGCGCCGTTGGTGATGTTCAGCACGTCGACCTGTTCGTGCGGCAGGATGCTCGCCGCGTCCAGCAGGTCGCGGTCGATGGCGATGGAGCCTTCATAATCCAGATCAGCCTGCGTCACGGTGGCGCGATGCAGTTTGGATTTCATCAGGGTGACCAGCATGGGAGGATCCCGGTCCCTTGGTGACGCGGGGCATGGGCCCCCGCTCGCAGGCGGCTGATATAGGGATTTCTACTCCGGCTATCAATCGCGGCGCCGCGGCGCCGTGACGCGGGTGCGAAAAGGCCGGGCGCCGGCTTGCCGGTCAGGGAGTCGACCGTCAGGCGAAATCTCTTTCCGTTCCTTCATTTGACGCCCACCTTTGCGCCTCTATGGTCGCAGCGGGCCGAAATCCGGCCGAATGACGGATGCTCCTCCTCCCATGAAGCAGTTCTTCCTGACCGTGCTCGGCGTCTTCACCGGCCTGGTGCTGTTCCTGGTGGTCGTGCCGATCGTCCTGGTGATGATGGCCGTGGCCGCCGGCTCGTCCAAGCCCGCCACCCCGGCCCATTCGGTGCTGGAGCTGGATCTGCGGCAGGGCCTGACCGACCAGGCGCCGCTGAACCCCTTCGCCGCATTCGGCGGGACGTCGATGTCGGTGATGCAGGTCGTGGACGTTCTGGCCCAGGCCGAGAAGGACGGGTCGATCAAGGCTCTGCTGATCCGCCTGCCGGAAGCCGGCCTGACCCCGGCCTCGGCCGATGAAATCCGCCAGGCGGTGCACCGCTTCCGCCGCGCCGGCAAGCCGGTGGTGGCCCATTCGCAGGGCTTCATGCCCCTGGGGACGGTGATTTCCTCCTATATGGTCGGGGCCGCCGCCGACCAACTGTGGATGCAGAACACCGCCAGCTTCCAGGCCACGGGCTTCTCGACGGAAGAGGTGTTCCTCGGCCGCGCCTTCCAGAAGTACGGCGTTCGGCCCGAGTTCGAGCAGCGCTACGAATACAAGAACGCCGTCAACGGCTATACCCAGAGCGATTTCACCGAGCCGCACCGCGAGGCGATGGCCGCCTGGATGGGGTCGATCTACGGCAGCGCCCTGGCCAATGCGGCGGCGGACCGGAAGATGACGCCGCAGGCCCTGCGGACGACGATCGAGGGCGGACCCTATTCGGCCGATCAGGCCCTGACCGCCAAGCTGATCGACAAGGTCGGCCAGGTCGAGGAGGCCGAGAACGAGGCCCTGAAGCTGGCCGGCAAGAGCGCCAAGCTGCTGGAGTTCGACGACTACGCCTCGGCCAAGGGCGAACGGATCGGTTCGGGCCGGGACGCCATCGCCATCGTCGGCGGCGAGGGCTCCATCCTGACCGGCACGGGCCAGGGCGGCGGTTTAGGCTCGGGCTCGTCGATCAAGTCGGACGACACGGCCGGCGCCATCTATGACGCGATCAAGGACAAGGACGTGAAGGCCATCGTCTTCCGCGTGTCCTCGCCGGGCGGGTCGCCCGAGGCGTCGGAGCAGATCCTGGCGGCTGTGCGCGCGGCGCGGGCGGCGGGCAAGCCGGTGGTGGTGTCCATGGGCGCCTATGCGGCGTCCGGCGGCTACTGGATCAGTTCCGAGGCCGACTGGATCGTGGCCCAGCCCTCGACCCTGACCGGTTCGATCGGCGTGTTCGGAGGCAAGTTCGTGCTGGCCGACGCCCTGGGCCGTTTCGGCGTCGATCTGCGCGGCCTGTCGGTCGGCGGCGACTACGCCTCGGCCTTCTCGACCAGCGAACCCTTCACCGCCGCTCAGAGGGCCGCCTTCTCGGCCTCGATGGACCGCACCTATGACGAGTTCATCGCCCGCGTGTCGACCGGCCGTCGCCTGCCGGCCGAACGGGTGCGCGAGATCGCAAGGGGGCGCGTCTGGACCGGCGCCCAGGCCAAGGATCTGGGTCTGGTCGACCAGCTCGGCGGCCTGACCGAGGCGATCACCAAGGCGCGGCAGCTGGCGCAGATTCCGGACGACCGTTCGGTCCGGTTCAAGCGTTATCCCAAGCCGGAATCGCCGTGGGAGGCCCTGTCGTCGGCCTTCGGCGTGTCCGGCGAGGCGGCGCGGGTGCTGGTCGGCATAGGCGCCATGACCGCCGATCCGGACGCCCGCGCGGTGGTCGATCAGGTCCAGGCCGAGCGTCTGCGCGGCCGCGGCGCCGTCGTTCTGGCCGACCAGCCGCTGTGATCGTGATGCGTCGAACCGTCCCGGTGTCGTCTCGGTCATTGACGGTTCATGTCCGTGGGCGGATGCTGTCGTCTTCTGCGGCGCTCCTCCGCCGCCCCTAAGGAAGGTCCATGGTCCAGGATCCTGTCGCCTCTCTGGGTTTCGGCGCGCGCCGCCGGACGTCGTGGACGGCCCCCTTCACGGCCCTGGCCGGGATGATCGCCACCGTGGTCGCCCTGGCGATCGGGGCGGTGCTGGCGGTGTTCACCGCGATCGCCGTGGCCGTCTTCGCCTTGTGCGCCGGAGTGGTGGTGTTCTTCGCCGGCTTCGCCCTGCGCGCCCGGCGTCAGGCCGTGGGTCGCAACCGTCGCGCCGACGATCCCGCCGAGGATGTCATCGAGGCCCGCAAGGTCGGCGACACCTGGGTCACCTATGGCTGGGAGCGGACCGGGCGCTGAGCCCGCCGGACATCCTGTGCTGACCGTCGCCGAGGCGCCGTCCCCCAATTTCGACACACGCCGCGCCCCGCCGGACATGCTGGTGCTGCACTATACCGGCATGCGCTCGGCCGAGGCGGCCGTCGCCCGCCTGCGCGATCCCGAGGCCAGGGTGTCGGCCCACTATGTGGTCGACGAGGACGGATCGATCCTTCGCCTGGTGCCCGAGGAACGCCGCGCCTGGCATGCCGGCCGGGGCGTGTGGCAGGGCGAGGACGACTGCAACGCCGCCTCGATCGGCATAGAGATCGTCAATCCCGGCCATGAGTTCGGCTATCGTGATTTCCCGGACGCCCAGATCGCGGCGGTGATCGCCCTGGTCGGCGACATCCGCTCGCGCTGGGACATTCCCGACGCCCGCATCATCGCCCATTCGGATCTGGCTCCTCAGCGCAAGGAGGATCCCGGCGAGCGGTTTCCCTGGAAGCGGTTGGCGGGCGCCGGGCACGGCCTGTGGTTCGAGCCGGCGCCGGAGCGCATTGCCGCGCTCGAGGCGTCGCCGGGCGGCGGCCTGCTCCAGGCCGGCGACGAGGGGCTGGGGGTCATGGTCTTGCGGTCCGGCCTGCACCGGCTCGGCTACGGCCTGAAGCCGGGCGCGGATTATGACGCGGAGACCACCGCGACGGTGCGCGCCTTCCAGCGCCACTGGCGCCAGCACCGCATCGACGGCGTCGCCGACGCCGAAACCCGCGCGACCCTGATGGGCGTCCTGCAACTGGCGACGGCCGAGAGCGTGACCGGGGTGCTCTGACCCTTCTCCCTCCCCCGAAGTGAGAGCGAGATTGGCGGCGGACTTCCCCACCCTGTCGTCGCGGCGCGCCGACATCCCTCCCCATGAAGGGGAGGGAGAAAGTTGACGCGCCGCTCCTAAAGGCCGATCAGGGCGCGGTCAGACGGCCGGGCGGTCGCGGCGGGGCTTCGGTCCCGTCGAGGAAAGTCCGGGCTCCACGGTGAAAAGGCGGCGGATAACTTCCGCCCGGGGCGACCCGAGGGAAAGCGCCACAGAAAGCAAACCGCCTCCCGTTCGCGGGCGGCAAGGGTGAAAGGGTGGGGTAAGAGCCCACCGCGTCGGCGGCAACGTCGACGGCATGGCAAGCCCCGCCTGGAGCAAGACCAAATAGGGACGTCGCGCGGTTTCGGCCGCAGGGCTCACCGCCCCAGGCGTCCGGGTAGGTCGCGAGAACCGTCCAGCAATGGCCGGTCCAGAGGAATGATCGTCGCCGCGTCTTCGGATGCGGAACAGAACCCGGCTTACAGGCCGTCTGACGCCTCTCCCCGAAAAAATCCCCAGCACGATTTGCGGCGACTGTGGCGCGGACGACTCACGTCGGCGCGCCCTGGGAGGGGGCGCCTGAATTCCAAGGTTAATCTATTGGTTACCGTATTCGCTAACCCTGTGTGAGGGCCGCGCGCACGCGGATGTTCCCTGTATGTTTCGATATTTTCGGCGAAGCTTCGCCGGAACATTAAAGGAACTCTGCCAGGCAAGCCCAATCAGTGCCATTGAGGCCCAGAAAATCCCATGTTATCGCCGGTTCGTAGCGTGGGATGGGGGCGTCGGTTTCCTCGGCGTCGTGTGTGTTTCAGGGACGGGTCGAAGGACCCGAGTGGGCTGGGTCGTGTTCCTCGGAACCTATGAGAAACAGTTGGACGGCAAGCGCCGTCTGCAGATTCCTCAGGAATTCCGCACCGCCGCGACCGGCGCCGAGCACGGCGTCTTCTGCCTTCTGTCCCTGACCGACGATTGCCTGGAGGCCGGGGGCGACGCCCTGTCGGCCCTCTATCTGGAGCGAATCGAGGCCCTTCCTTTCGGCAGCGCCCAGCGCGATGCGCTGGAGGAGACCTTCTACGGCGGCCAACGGGCCCTGACCTATGACGGGGGCGGGCGGATCGTTCTGCCCGAAAGCCTGTGCCAGGACGCCGGCCTGACCGACGACGTCGTCATCGTCGGCAAGGGCAAGCGGTTCCAGATCTGGGACCGTGCGCGCTGGCAGGAACGCCGCGCCCCGGTTCGTGCCCTGGCGCGCGACACCCTGATGGGGGAGGGCGCATGACCTCTCCGCACGCGCCGGTCCTGCTCGACGAGGTGATCTCCGCCCTGGCGCCGCGTCACGGCGACACGGTCATCGACGCCACCTTCGGGGCCGGCGGCTACAGTCGGGCTATCCTCCAGGCCGGGGCCGAGGTCATCGCCCTGGACCGCGATCCGTCGGTGCGTCCGCACGCCGAGGCCCTGGCGACGGAATTCCCCGGCCGTTTCAGCCTGGTCGAAACGCCCTTTTCGGGCCTGTCAGCCGCCTTCGACGCCAGCGGCCAGGCGCGACTGGACGGAGCGGTATTCGACATCGGCGTCTCGTCCATGCAACTGGACCAGGCCGAGCGCGGCTTTTCCTTCATGCGCGACGGACCGCTGGACATGCGGATGTCCTCCGATGGTCCCAGCGCCGCCGATATCGTCAACACCTATGAGCACGGCCCCCTGGCCTGGCTGATCAAGCTGTACGGCGAGGAGCGCCAGTCCGGGCGCATCGCCACGGCCATTGTGCGCCGCCGCCAGGAGCGTCCGTTCGAGCGGACGCTGGATCTGGCCGAGGTGGTGGAGAAGGCCCTGGGCGGACGTCGCGGCGCCCCGACCCATCCGGCCACGCGCACGTTCCAGGCGCTGCGGATCGCGGTGAACGACGAGCTGGGCGAACTCCGCGCGGGTCTGGCCGCGGCGGAGGCGTGTCTGGCGCCCGGCGGTCGGCTGGCGGTGGTGACCTTCCATTCGCTGGAGGACCGAATCGTCAAGGCCTTCTTCACCGAGCGGACCGGCGCGACGCCGGGCGGGTCGCGGCACGCGCCGCAGATTTCGGACAGCCGCCGCCCCAGCTTCACCCTGGCCTTCAAGGGCGCGCAGGAGGCCGGGGAGGCGGAGCTGGCGGCCAATCCGCGCGCGCGATCGGCCCGCCTGCGCGCCGGCGTCCGCACCGAGGCCCCGGCCTGGGGTCCCTTCCAGGCGGAGATGGCGGCATGACCGGCCTGCTCGCCACGCCCCTGGACCTGATGCGCCGCCTGGTGAACTGGAAGGTGCGGGGCATCCGCTGGATCGAGATCATCGGGGCCGCTGCGGTGGCGGTGATGGTCCTGTCGGTCTATGTCGCGAAGACGGCGGCGGCCCGCGAGAACGCGCGCATCGGCGAAATCGAGCGCGAGATCGCCGAACATCGCCAGCGGGTGCGGCTGCTTCGCGCCGAGGTCGCCCGGCTGGAGCAGCCCGGGCGGCTGGAATCCCTGTCGCGCCAGGCGGGATTGGCCCCGGTGGACGTGCATCGCCTGGGCGACGAAGGCCGCCTGCCCGCGATCAGCGAGGCCTCGTCCGCCGCAGAGTCCCACGCGCCTGCGCCGGTCGCAACGGCCCCGGACGTTCCGGAGACCGAGCGATGACGATCCACGATCATCGCGCCCCGACGCGGCCTGCCTCCCGTCCCGATCTGGGCGCCGTCGTCTCGCCCGGCCTGCGCTGGGTCGGGTCCCTGGTCTGGTGGATCGAGCACGCCTTCGAGCGCGCCAGGGCCGACGGGCGGCCGGAAGAGGACACCCGCGTCCGCATCGTGCTGCTGCTCGGCGTCTTCTGTCTGGTGTTTTCTGTCCTGGCGGTGGGTGCGGCGCGGGCGGCCCTGTTCGCGCCCAAGGGCGGCGTCGGCTCGGCGAGCCATCCGGGCGCCCTGCTGCGCGCCGACCTGACCGATCGCAACGGCGCCCTGATGGCGACCAACATCACCCACTACGGTCTCTACATCGATCCGAGCGAGGTCTGGGACCGGCGCGCCGCCTTCGACCAGATCCGCCGCGCACTCCCGCGCGCCGACGCGGTCAAGCTGCGCCGCGTGATCTTCGGCGAGCGTCGCCTGATCGTGCTGGGCGGCCTCACGCCCGCCGAACGCGCCGCCGTTCACGACCTGGCGCTGGGCGGCGTCACCTTCGAGCCCGAGGACAAGCGCGTCTATCCGCTGACGGGCGGGGCAGCGCGCCTGATCGGGGCGGCCGACAGCGGCGGCGTGGGCATCTCCGGCCTGGAGCTGTCGTTCAACGACGCCATTCGCGCCGCGGGTCAGAGCGGCGAAGACTTCCCCCTGTCGATCGATCAGCGCATCCAGGCGGTTCTGGAAACCGAATTGGCCGCCGCCGGGCGCGAGCAGCAGGCCAAGGGCGTGATCGGCGTCGTCGCCGACGCGCGCACCGGCGAAATCCTGGGCATGGCCAGCTGGCCCTACGACCGGCCGGGTAATCCCGCCGTCAGCGCCCGCTACGAAATGGGGTCGGTGTTCAAGACCTTCACCGTCGCCGCCGCCCTGGACACCGGTCAGGCCGACATGAACACCATGCTGGACGCCTCGAGCGCCTTCATGATCGGCAACCGCAAGATCGCGGACTTCCACGCCACCAATCGCGTCCTGTCGCTGGAAGAAGTCTATCTGCACTCGTCCAACATCGGGACCACGCGCCTGGCCGTCGGCATGGGCGGGGACGTCATGCGCGACTATCTGACCCGCTTCGGCTTCATGGAGGCGGCGCCGGTAGAGCTGAAGGAATCGGCGACGCCGATCCGCCCGCGCGACTGGTCCGACAGCACCCTGGCCTCCCTGTCCTTCGGCTATGGCGTCTCAGTGACCCCGATCCAGATGGCCTCGGCCATGGTCGCCCTGGCCAATGGCGGACGCTACATCCCGCTCAGCTTCCGGCGTGGCGGCCAGACCGGCTATCAGCCGCGCACGGTGGTGTCGGCCGAGACCTCCCTGTCGATGCTGGAGCTGATGCGCCGCAACGTCGTGGCCGGGTCGGGCGGTCGCGCCGAGGCGGCCGGGCTGCGGCTCGGCGGCAAGACCGGGTCGGCGAACAAGCTGGTCAACGGCCGCTATGACCCCACCCATGCGGTCGGCACCTTCGCCGCCGTCTTCCCCGCCGACGGCCCCGTCGGAACCCAGCGGTACGTCATCCTGGTCCTGGTCGACGAGCCCGGCGCCTATCCGCGCACCGGCGGCTTCGTCGCCGCCCCGGCGGTGGGCCGGATCGCCGATCGCATCGCCCCGTTCCTGGGCGTCCAGCGCCGCGCCGATCCCTATCGCACCGCCCTGGGCGAAAAGGTCGTCCGGTTCGAGGACGTGGAGGGCGACGGCCGATGACCGCTTCGCCGGCCGTGCGCCTGTCCGAACTGCTGCGGCGCGATCTCTCCGCCGATCCGGTGATCACCGGGGTCACCGCCGACAGCCGCAAGGTCGCGCCCGGCGCCCTGTTCGTGGCCCTGCCGGGGACGCAGGCGGACGGGCGCGCCTTCATTCCCCAGGCCCTGGCCCAGGGCGCCGCCGCCGTGCTGGCGCCGATGGACACCCCCGCGGAGGCTGCGCCCGTTCTGGTGCAGTCGGGCGATGTGCGGCGCGCCTACGCCATCGCCGCCCGCGCCTTCTACGGCGCCCAGCCGCGTGTTTGCGTCGCCGTGACCGGCACCAACGGCAAGACGTCGGTCGCCGCCTTCTGCCGCCAGATGTGGGCGGCCATGGGCCACAAGTCGGCCAGCATGGGCACGCTCGGCGTCGTCGGTCAGAAGGGGACGAAGACCTACGCCCTGACCGGGCCGGGCCTGACCAGCCCGGACGCGGCCGACGCCGCCCGTCTGCTGGCCGAACTGGCGCGCAAGGAGGTCACCCATCTGGCGTTGGAGGCCTCGTCGCACGGCATCGACCAGCGGCGCCTGGACGGGGTGTCGCTGAAGGCGGCGGGCTTCACCAACCTGACCCAGGACCACCTCGACTATCACGGCACGATGGAGGACTACCGCGCGGCCAAGCTGAGGCTGTTCGACACCCTGTTGCCGCGCGGCCGGACGGCGGTGCTGAACGCCGACTCCGACGCCTATTCGGCCTTCGCCTCCGCCGGGATCATGTCCGGCCTGGGCGTGATGGGCGTGGGGGAGCGCGGCCGTGACCTGACCCTGATCGAGCGGATCGCGACGCCGGAGGGTCAGCGCCTGGTCATCGAGGTGCGCGGGACACGGCACGACGTGCTGCTGCCCCTCGCCGGCGGATTCCAGGCGGCCAACGCCCTGGTCGCCGCGGGCCTGTGCATCGCGGCGGGGGACTGCCCGGACCGGGTCCTGCCGGCGCTCGAGGCGATCCAGGGCGCTCAGGGGCGGTTGCAGCGTATCGAGGGCGGTCGTCCGGGCGCCGAGGTCTATGTCGACTACGCCCACACCCCCGACGGGCTGGAGACCGTGCTGAACGCCCTGCGGCCCCATGCCAGCGGTCGGCTGATCGTGGTGTTCGGCGCCGGGGGCGACCGGGATCGCGGCAAGCGGCCGCTGATGGGCGCGGTGGCGGGGCGGCTGGCCGACGTGGCCATCGTCACCGACGACAATCCGCGCTCCGAGGACCCCGCCGCCATCCGCGCCGAGGTGCGTCGCGGGTGTCCCGAGGCGATCGAGATCGGCGACCGACGCGCCGCCATCGAAGAGGCCGTCGCCATGATGCGTGACGGCGATGTGGTCGTCGTCGCCGGAAAAGGGCATGAACAGGGGCAGATCGTGGGAGGGACGACTCATCCTTTCGACGACGCCGCCGTCGCCGCCGAAGCCCTGAGACTCCATGCCTGACGCCGCCGCTCCGCTCTGGACCGCCACGGACATCGCCCTGGCCGTCGAAGGCCGTATCGAAGGCGGGGTCTTCGAGGCCTCGGGCCTGACCTACAACAGCCGGGAGATCGGTGCCGGCGACCTGTTCCTGGCGCTGAAGGGCGCGCGGGATGGGCATGACTTCGCCGCCGCCGCCTTCGCCGCCGGCGCTGCCGGGGCGCTGGTCGAGCGTCCGGTGGACGGCGGGCCGTGCATCGTGGTGCCGGACACCCTGAAGGCGCTGGAACAACTGGGCGCCGCAGCCCGCGACCGCGCGCCTCACGTCCGGCGCGGCGCCGTGACCGGCAGCGTCGGCAAGACCAGCGTCACCCAGGCGATCAAGGCGGGCCTCGATCTCGCCGGACCCGCCCACGCCTCGATAAAGAGCTACAACAACCACATCGGCGTGCCCCTGACCCTGGCGCGCATGCCCATGACCGTCGAACGCGCCGTATTCGAGATCGGCATGAACGCGCCGGGCGAGATCGCGCCCCTGTCGCGCATGGTCCAACCGCATGCGGCTTGCGTCACCACCGTCGGGCCGGTGCATATCGAGGCCTTTTCCGACGGCGAGGCCGGGGTGGCGCGCGAGAAGGCGGCCATCTTCCAGGGTCTGGGTCCGGGCGGGGTCGCGGTCATCAACGGTGACAACGCCTGGGTCGACCATCTGCGCGAGGCGGCCCTGCATGTCGGCGCCCGCATCGCCCAGTTCGGCTCCGGCCCCGGCCAGGACGCCCGCCTGATCGACTTCCAGCCCATCGAGGGCGTCGGCGCGCGGGTCGAGGCGGAGATCTGGGGAACGACCCATGTCTTCAGCCTGAAGCAGTCGGGCTTTCACTGGGGACTGAACAGCCTGGCGGTCATCCTGATGCTGGACGCCCTGGACGTTCCGGTCGAGACGGCGATCCAGGCTCTGGGAGAGTTCGCGCCCCTGGCCGGGCGCGGCGAGACGCGCCGCGTGCGCATCCTGGGCGGCGACTTCACCCTGGTGGACGAAAGCTACAACGCCAATCCGCTGTCGATGCGGGCGGGTTTCCTGAGTCTCGGCGCGCGTCCGGTGGTCGAAGGCGGCCGCCGGATCGTCGTCCTGACCGACATGCTGGAGCTGGGCGACCAGTCCGCCGCCCTGCACATGGGCCTGTCGGAAGCAATCGAGGCGGCCGGACTGGATGTGGTCCATACCGCCGGGCCGGAGATGCGCCGCCTGCACGACGTCCTGCCGGCCTCTCGCCGAGGCGTCTGGGCGGCGACCGCCGCCGAACTGGCCGACCGCGCCGCCGAACTGGTCGCGCCGGGTGACATCGTCATGGTCAAGGGCTCGAACGGGTCGAAGGCCGGTGTCGTCGCCAAGGCCCTGGCCGCACTTGATCTTCCGGCCGAGGGGGCCGCCTGATGTTCTATCTGCTCTATCTCCAGTTCGCCGACGTCGCGAAGGACTATCCGCTGCTGAACCTGATCCAGTACCAGACGGTGCGGGTCGGGCTGGCGATGATGACGGCGATGATCGTGGCCGTGGCCATGGGCAGCCGCTTCATCAACTGGATGCGCGCCAAACAGGGCAAGGGCCAGCCGATCCGCGACGACGGCCCGGTCAGCCATCTGTCGAAAGTCGGCACCCCGACCATGGGCGGGCTGATGATCCTGGCCGGCATCGGCGTGGCGGTCTTCCTCTGGGGCGACTTGACCAACCCCTATATCTGGATCGTGTCCGGGGTGACCGCGGCCTTCGGCGTGCTGGGCTTCATCGACGACTACGCCAAGGTGACGAAGCAGACCTCGGCGGGGCTGACGTCCAAGCAGAAGCTGGTGGCCCAGACGGTGGTGGCGGTCGTCGCGGGCGTGCTGACGGTGCTGTGGATGACCCAGTCGCCGACCTCGCCCTTCCTCGAAACCTCGATCGCCTTCCCGTTCTTCAAGAACGTGCTGCTGAACATCGGCTGGTTCTATGTGGCGTTCGCGGCCTTCACCATCATCGGCTTTTCGAACGCGGTGAACCTGACCGACGGGCTGGACGGCCTGGCCATCGTGCCGGTGATGATGGCGGCGGCGGCGTTCGGGGTGATCTCCTACCTGGTCGGCAACTTCATCTTCTCGGAGTACCTGGGCGTCCACCACGTGCCGGGATCGGGCGAACTGGCCATCTTCTGCGCGGCCATGATCGGCGGGGGCGCGGGCTTCCTGTGGTACAACGCCCCGCCGGCCAAGATTTTCATGGGCGACACGGGCTCCCTGGCCCTCGGCGGGTCGCTGGGCGCCATCGCGGTGACGACCAAGCACGAACTGGTGCTGGGCATCGTCGGCGGCCTGTTCGTCATGGAGGCGGCCTCGGTGATGATCCAGGTCGGCTACTACAAGCTGACCAAGAAGCGCATCTTCCTGATGGCGCCGATCCACCATCATTTCGAGAAGCTGGGATGGCCGGAATCGACCGTCGTCATCCGCTTCTGGATCATCGCCGCCGCCCTGGCCCTGGCCGGGCTCGCGACGCTGAAACTGCGTTGATGTCATGATCCCCGTTCCCGGCTTTGAAGGCAGGCGGGTCGCGGTCTTCGGCCTGGGGCGGTCGGGGATCACGGCGGCGCGCGCCCTGCAGGCCGGGGGGGCGATCCCGATCCTGTGGGACGACGGCGTCTCGGGCCGGATGCAGGCCGAGGCCGAAGGGTTCCGGGTCGAGGACCTGACGACGGCCGACTGGTCCGATTTCGCGGCCCTGGTGCTGTCGCCGGGCGCGCCCCTGACCCATCCGAAACCGCACTGGACGGTGGATCGGGCGAAGGCGGCGGACGTGCCGGTCATCGGCGACATCGAACTGTTCGCCCGGGCCGTGGCGGCCCTGCCCGAAGGCGAGCGGCCCCGGGTCGTGGCCATCACCGGCACCAACGGGAAGTCGACGACCACGGCCCTGATCGGCTGGGTGCTGAAACAGGCCGGGCTGACGGTCCATGTCGGGGGCAATATCGGCATCGGCGTCCTGGCCCTGCCGGAGCCGACGCCGGACGCCGTCTATGTGATCGAGGTGTCCAGCTACCAGCTGGACCTGACCACCAGCTTCGCGCCCGATGTGGCGATCCTGACCAACATCAGCCCCGACCATCTGGATCGCCATGGGGGGATGGAGGGGTATGTGGCGGCGAAGGCGAGGTTGTTCGGGGCCATGTCCGGCATATGTCAGACTGACCGAGATGACGCCAAACTTGCTCTTGTCGGTGTCGATGAAGGGTCAGGTCTGGATATCTACCGCGATCTCCAGTCGCGTGGCTGGGTGGTCCAATATGTCAGGACCCATCCTTCTCCCCTCGGGGGAGAAGGTGGCTCGCGTAGCGAGACGGATGAGGGGGCTCTGTCCGGGGCCTCATCGGATGAAAATGGCTCGTGGCGCCAACCCCCTCATCCGAGCCCTCCGGGCCCACCTTCTCCCCCGAGGGGAGAAGGATATTCTGCGTTAGCTCAGGCGATCAGGCTCGATGGTCAACTGATCGCTGATCTATCTGCGGCCCGTTCTCTGCCTGGCCGCCACAATGGACAGAACGCCGCCTTCGCCTATGCCGCCGCGCGGGCCGTGGGCGTGTCCCACGACGACGCCGTCTCAGGCCTTATGTCCTTCCCCGGTCTCGCCCACCGCATGGAGACGGTCGGCTTCCTGGACGACGTCCGCTTCGTCAACGACTCCAAGGCCACCAACGCCGACGCCGCGCGTCAGGCTCTGGCCGCCTATCCGTCGGTGTTCTGGATCGCGGGCGGCCGCGCCAAGGACGGCGGTATCGACGACCTGAGCGATCTGCATTCCCATATCGCCCGCGCCTATCTGATCGGCGAGGCGGCCGAGGCGTTCGCGGCCAAGCTCACCGACGTCGATCACGTCATCGTCCATACGATGGAGGCGGCGGTCCAGGCGGCGGCGCGGGACGCGGCCGCTGCGGCCCAGCAGGACCGAGGCGGAGAGCAGGTCGTCCTGCTCAGCCCCGCCTGCGCCAGTTTCGATCAGTATCCGGATTTCGAGGCGCGCGGCGAGGCCTTCCGCGCCGCCGTCCTGAACCTCGGCGCCCAGCCGCTTGCAGCGGGAAAGTGAGGCCGTGATGAGCGACAGCGCGTACAGCCGCCCCTTTTCTCGCAACGATTCCGGCCTGATCGCGCAATGGTTCTGGACGGTCGATCGCGGCCTGCTTCTGGCGGCCCTGATCCTGATGGCGACCGGGGTGGCGCTCAGCTTCGCCTCCAGCCCGGCGGCGATCCTGGCCGATGAATCGATCACCGATCCCTTCCACTATTCCTGGCGGATGATGGTCTGGGCCGGGGGCGGGGTGACCCTGATGTTCCTGATGTCGCTGATGTCGCCCAAGGGGGTGCGGCGCGTCGCGGTCCTGACCCTTCTGGGCGGGATCCTGGTCATGGCGGCCCTGCCGTTCATCGGCAATGAGGTGAAGGGCGCCGCCCGCTGGATCAACCTGGGTCCGTTCGGCCTTCAACCCAGCGAGTTCGTCAAACCCAGTCTGATCGTCTTCGCCGCCTGGATGTTCGCCGAGGGTCAGAAGGGGCAGGGGGTGCCGGGTGTCAGCATCGCCTTCGGCTTCTGGGCCCTGGTCGTCGGCCTGCTGTTGATCCAGCCCGACATCGGCCAGACCCTGTTGATCACGGCCACCTTCATGACGGTCTTCTTCCTCGCCGGGGTGCCTCTGAAATGGATGGCGGTGCTGGCCACGGCCGGGGCGGGGGGGCTGGTCAGCCTGTATTTCACCTTCGGCCACATGCGCGACCGCCTCAGCCGCTTCACCAGCCCGGAGACCACCGACACCCACCAGATCGACCGAGCGTCCGAGGCCATCGGCGCCGGGGGCCTGTTCGGGCGCGGGGTGGGCGAGGGGGTGATGAAGCGGTACGTGCCCGATCTGCACACCGACTTCATCTATTCCGTGGGCGCCGAGGAGTTCGGCCTGATGCTCAGCCTGACCATCATCGGCCTGTACGCCTTCATCGTGGTGCGCGGCATGCGCCGGGCGATGAAGCTGAACGATCCGTTCGAACAGACGGCGGCGGCGGGTCTGTTCACTCTGATCGGACTGCAGGCCTGCATCAACATCGCGGTCAATCTGAACCTGATCCCGACCAAGGGCATGACCCTGCCCTTCATCAGCTATGGCGGCTCGTCCATGCTGGCCATGGGCCTGACCATGGGGTTCGCCCTGGCCCTGACCCGCCGACGGCCCGGCGCCTATGAGCCCGGCGCAAGCTTCTCGCGGCCGGGGCGGCGTATCCTGTCATGAGGGGTGAAGAGTGCTAGTGAATGGTGATTGGCTCCTGATGTCGACATCACGCTGGCCAGCTCGACTCACTTGTCACTAGCACTCTTCACCCTTCGAGAAGCTCCAGCCAGAGAGCGAGCATGAACTCCAAAGTCTGCGTCGTCGCCGCCGGGGGCACCGGCGGTCATATGTTCCCGGCCGAGGCTTTGGCGCGGGAAATGGCGGCGCGCGGCTGGCGTGTCGTCCTGGCGACTGACCGGCGCGGCGAACAGTACGCCGCGAACTTTCCGGCAGAAGAGAAGCTTTATCTGGACGCGGCCACCGGCTCCGGTCCCGTGGCCCTGCTGAAGGCGGGGGTGGCCATCCTGAAGGGGGTGTCGCAGGCCCGGTCGGCGTTCAAGCGGTTGGACCCCTCCATCGTCGTCGGCTTCGGCGGCTACCCCTCGGCCCCGGCCCTGGTCGCGGCCCTGACGCAGGGACGGGCGACGCTGATCCACGAACAGAACGCCGTGCTGGGCCGCACCAACCGCATGCTGGCCGGGCGGGTGAAGAGGGTGGCCTCGTCGTTCCCGACGCTGGTCCATGCGCCTGCGGGGCTGCAGGCCGATGTGGTCGGCAGTCCGGTGCGGGCCGATATCCGCGCGCTGTTCGACCGGCCCTATTCCGCTCCGGCCGCCGACGGTCCGATCCATGTCCTCGTCACCGGCGGCAGCCAGGGCGCCCGCATCCTGTCGGAGACGACGCCCCGCGCGCTCGCCGCTCTGCCCGAGGCGCTGCGGCGCCGGCTGAAGGTCCAGCAGCAGTCGCGGCCCGAGACCATGGAAACGGCGCGCCAGATCTATCTCAAGGCCGGGATCGACGCCGAGGTGGCGCCCTTTTTCCGCGACATGGCGGCCCGGCTGTCGGCGGCCCATCTGGTCGTCGGCCGGGCCGGCGCCTCGACCTGCGCCGAACTGGCCGTCGCCGCCCTGCCGTCCGTGCTGATCCCGCTGAAGATCGCCACCGACGACCACCAGACCCTGAACGCCCGGGCCCTGACCGACGTCGGCGCCGCCGAGGTGATCCGCGAGGATGACGTCACGGTCCAGCGTCTGACAGCCGCCCTGTCCGACGTCCTGTCCGATCCGGGGCGTCTGGCGAACATGAGCGCGGCGGCGCGGACGGTCGCCATTCCCGACGCCGCCGCACGTCTGGCCGATCTGGCGGAGGCGACCGCGGGATAGGCTGCGTCGACGTTCGCACCTGCGAACAAGATGGTCGGTCGCGCGTTGTCAGTCCCATGCCGACCTTCATCACCGAGCTGACGCGCGAGATCGCGCGCCTGTGGCGCCAATTCGACTGGTTGCCCGAATGGGCGGTGATCGGCCTTGTTCTGGTCGCCTTCGTCGGCGGGGGCTGGCTTGTCCACAAGGTCGTTTTCGGCGTCCTGAGGCGGCTCGTCAGAAGCCGCGACCTGTTCTGGCGCGGCGTGGTCGAGCGGGCGCGGGCCAAGCTGCGGGTCATGGCCATCATCATCGGTCTGGGCATCGCCGTGACGGTCTCGCCGATGGATGTCGAACTGGCCGCAACCCTGCGGTCGGGCCTGCTGATCGCCTTCATCCTGACGCTCGGCTGGTTGGCCTCGGGCGTCCTCGACATGTGGTCGGTGATGCACCTGAGGCGATACAATGTCGCCGTCGAGGACAATCTGCTGGCGCGCAAACACCTGACCCAGACGCGCATCCTGCAGGGCGTCGCCAAGGTGATCCTCGTCATCGTCACCGTCGGCCTGGCCCTGATGACCCTCTCCGGCTTCCGTCAGTGGGGCGTCAGCCTGCTGGCGTCTGCGGGCGTGGTCGGCATCATCGCCGGCCTGGCCCTGCAGCCCGTCCTGACCAATCTGCTGGCCGGCATCCAGATCGCCCTGACCCAGCCGATCCGCATCGACGACGCCGTCATCGTCGAGAACGAGTGGGGCAATGTGGAGGAGATCACCGCCACCTATGTCGTGGTGCGGCTGTGGGACTGGCGGCGCATGGTGTTGCCGCTCAGCTATTTCATCACCAAGCCGTTCCAGAACTGGACACGCGAGAACGCCCGGCTGATCGGCACCGCGATGTTCTACGTCGACTACGAGGCGCCCATCGATCGGTTGCGCGCCGCCTTCGAGGAGATCGTGAAGGCGTCAAAATTGTGGGACGGCGACGTGCAGGTGTTGCAGGTGACCGACATCACCGAGCGCGTGCTTCAGGTCCGCTGTCTGGCCAGCGCCCGTTCGGCGCCCGTGGCCTTCGACCTGCGCTGCGAGATCCGCGAAAAGCTGATGGCCTTCATGCGCGATGACTGTCCGGAAGCCCTCCCGCGCGACCGGTTGATCCTGGGCGCCGGACGGGATGAACCCGAGCTCAGTATGTCGGCGACAGCCTCGCCCGCCCGGTCGTCATGAACTGGGCTTCGGTCAGGGTGACCCGCTCGGTCGGCCAACGGTCCTGGCACAGGGCGTCATGAATCTGCTGTGCGCCGCCGCCGCCGAACCGGCGAAAGGCGGAATCGCTCATGCTGTCCCACACGGCGCCCTTGTCGTCGTGGAACCGGCTGTCCCCCCAGGTTTCGGTCTGGGCCGCGCAGTCGATCGAGGCGCGGCTGGTGACATAGGCGACCTCGCGCCCGTTGCGGGTCGAGGCGTGGGGCGCGAAGACCGTGGCGCGATTGAATGTCACCCGATCGCCGTCTCGGGTCACGCTGGCCGGATCCAGCAGCCACAAGGCGTCTGACACGCTGTTCTCACCCATCACCACATAGGCGGGCGCAGAGGGTTGTGCAGGGCGGCCGCCTTGCTCCGCCGGGCCGCCGGGGGCGTAGTGGTCGCGGACGCCGATCAGGGCGGACCACAGGCCCGGAACCATCTGACTGTCCGGCGGATCGGCAGGCGAGCAGGCGAAGCGGCGGGCGATGTCCAACGGAGAGTTGGGCGAGAAGGCCGGCAGGTCGACCTCGGCCCCGGCGGGACCGACCGGCTGGTTTCCGTCATCATAGGCGAAGGCGGTCAGGCTGCGGCCCGTGGGCGTGTCGCAGGAGAAGCGCATCCGGCTCCAGACATAGCGGGCCCCGGGTATCTCCTCGAAGCTTCGCCCGGCGATGCGCAGGGTCTGGATTTCCATGCCGCCATCGACCTCGCGCACCGAGCGCGGGTCCACGAACCAGCCGAAGTCGTCGCTGGACAGACCAAGAAATTCGAGGTGCTCGGCCAGATCGCCGGTCCGGCGATAGATGCCGGGTCGCTCGCGAACGAGAAAGGGCAGGTTGTAGGCCTCGATCATGGCGGCGTCCGCGTCGGCGACCGGCGCGGCCTCGGGAAACAGGGTCTCGCCTGCGCAGAGCTGTCGGCCGATCGCGGGACCGGCGCCGCTGTCCTGCAGGGGTTGCGGAACCGCGCCGGCAAGTGGCCGCCTGTCGTCCGCCCTCAGAACCACGGCCGATTGTCGCCAGACGCTCAAGGTCGTTCCGGCCGCGCAATCGACGTCGACCCCCAACCAGTAGGGCTCGACACTGGTGTCGAACGAGGTGATCAGCGCCATGCGCGATGTCCGGTCGCTGTCCGATATGTCCGCGTGGACGGCGGCGCGCGCATCGACATGGATCAGCCGCAGGGTCGGCGGCGGCGCGTCCGGCGGCGGCCCCAGCAGCTGCAGGGCGAGGGCGGCGAGAGGGAGGGTGATCATACGGCCGGACCTCGCAGGACAGGCGGCCATTCTGGGCAGGGTGTTGAGCCTGCGCCACGGACGGATCCTGACGACGCCGGTCGGGCCGACGTCAGTCGGCGGCGTCCAGGGCTGTGCGACCCTGGCGCACGGCTTCGACGACCGTGGTCGCGGTGGCGGGCGGCGGGGACGCGGCGCATGCGACCGCCAGCAACTCGGCGGCGTCCCCGCCGGGCGCCGCATCATAGGCCGGCTGGTTATCGGCCATGGCCGGTCCTTCCGCCCCGCCCTCGCGCACCGAAGCGAAGTCCAGGCGGTCGGTGGTATTGGCCGCGCAGTCGAAGCGCCACCAGGACCAGCCGCCCCAGTAGGCGGTCTCGCCGACGCGGAAATCCTTGTCCGCCACCTGAAGCACGCGCATGCGCGAGATGTCGCCGTCTCGTGTGATCGAGGCCGTGTCCGCCGCCTGGGCGAACCGGCCGGCGCCGGTGATGACGAAGGCGTGTCGGGGCACCTCGCCCGGAAGCAGCAGACCGAACAGGAGGGCGATCACCGTGGAGGCGTCAATTGGGCCGGAACAGGCCGGCGGGGCTGGCGGTGAAGATCTCCAGCCCGTCCTCGGTCACCCCGATGGTGTGTTCGCACTGGGCCGACAGGGACTTGTCGCGGGTCACGGCGGTCCAGCCGTCGGACAGCACCTTCACGTGCGGCTTGCCCAGGTTCACCATCGGCTCGACGGTGAAGAACATGCCCGGCTCCAGCTTGGCGCCCTCGCCGCGACGGCCGTAGTGCAGCACGTTCGGGGCGTCGTGGAACAGACGGCCGATGCCGTGGCCGCAGAAGTCGCGCACCACGCTCATCCGGTTGTCCTCGACATAGCGCTGGATCGCATAGCCGATGTCGCCGAAGGTGTTTCCGGGCTTCACCTGCTCCAGCCCAAGGCGCAGGGATTCATAGGTGACGTCGATCAGCTTCTTCGCCCGTGCGTTGATGTTCCCCACCGAATACATGCGGCTGGAATCGCCGTGCCAGCCGTCGACGATGACGGTGTGGTCGATGTTGACGATGTCGCCGTCCTTCAGCACCCGGTCGCCCGGAATGCCGTGGCAGACGACGTGGTTGATCGAGGTGCAGACCGTCTTCGCATAACCCTTGTAGCCGAGACAGGCCGGCAGGCCGCCGCGCTCCAGCGTGTACTCGCGGATGCGGTCGTCGATCTCCTGGGTCGTGACGCCGGGCACGACGAACGGGGCGATCATGTCCAGAGCCTCGGCCACCAGACGGCCGGCCAGACGCATGCCCTCGAAGTCATTCGCCTGATAGACACGAATGGCGCCGGTGCGGACCAGGTTTTCGTCCTGAAGGTCGTCGGGGGTCTCGTACATCTCGCTCAGTTCGGCTCGGGGCAGGAATTGGCCGCTCAATTGGCGATCCTAGCACAAAAGCTCAACCCTGTGGCGTTGCGAACCGTAATCAGTTCAGCAGGGCCAGGCCGGCGCGCAGGGCGCCGCCCCCACCGTCGAGTTCGGCCTCTACCGCCGCATGTTCCCGCACCCAGATGGGGGTCGCGGCGGCCAGCAGATCACGGCCGCGATCGGTCAGGACGAGGCGGCGTCCGCGCCGATCCCTGGGGTCCGTGACCACCGCCACCGCCCCTCTGCGCTCGAGCGGCTTCAGGTTGGCGGTCACCGTCGAGCGGTCCATGGCCAGGAGGTCGGCCACCGCGCCGATGGTCGGAGGCTCTGGTCGGTTGAGACTGTTGAGCAGAGAAAACTGCCCGCTGGTCAGGCCCGTCTCGCGCATGACCTCATCGAACCGCCGCGCCAGTCTGCGCGCCGCGCGCTGGGTATGCAGGCACAGGCAGTGGTCGCGGATGTGCAGGCTCGTGGCGTAGGCGGCCATCCGCTCCGGCGAGGGTTTTGACATGGCTTCTATTATATTGATATCAACATAAAACGTCAATGTGGAGCGCCGCCATGATCCAGGTCACCGCCTTCAAATGGGTGCCGTCGTTCGCCCAGGGCTCGGTTCGCGACATCCGGGTGCGCTGGGCGTTGGAAGAAGCCGGCGTCGGCTATGGCGAGATGCTGATCGGGTTCGAGGACCAGGGCACGGCCGAGTATCGCGCCCTGCAACCCTTCGGACAGGTGCCGGCCTATCGCGAAGACGGGCTGGAGATGTTCGAGAGCGGGGCGATCGTGCTGCACATCGCCGAAAGCTCCGAGGTGCTCATGCCGAAGGATGCGCACGGTCGGGCCCGGGTCCAGTGCTGGCTGTTCGCCGCGATGAACAGCGTCGAACCGTTCGTGGCGGAACTGGCCGGGATCGATCTGTTCAACGCCGACAAGGCCTGGGCAAAGGAACGCCGCCCGGAGGTCGAGGCCATGCTGCGCCGCCGCCTCGGAGACCTGCAGACGGCCTTGGGCGACCGGGCGTGGTTCGCGGACGGGCGTTTCTCCGCTGCGGACATCCTGATGACCCATGTCCTGCGTGACCTGCGTCACACCGACATCGTCGCCGCATATCCGCACCTCGACGCCTATGTGAAACGCGCCGAGGCCCGACCGGCCTTTCAACGCGCCCTGGCCGACCAGCTTGCGCCGTTCAGGGCAGCGGAAATGGCGATGAAGACGCCTTAGGCCACCAGTTTCTCCGCCTGGGTCAGGTCGACGCTGACCAGTTGCGACACGCCCCGCTCGGGCATGGTGACGCCGTACAGGCGATCCATGCGGCTCATGGTCACCGGGTTGTGGGTGATGACGATGAAGCGGGTGTCGGTGCGTTTGCGCATCTCGTCCAGCATACGGCAGAAGCGATCGACGTTGGCGTCGTCCAGCGGGGCGTCGACCTCGTCCAGCACGCAGACAGGCGCCGGATTGGCCAGGAAGACGCCGAAGATCAGGGCCGCCGCCGTCAGGGCCTGTTCGCCGCCCGACATCAGGCTCATCACCGACAGCCGCTTGCCGGGCGGGCAGGCGTAGATTTCGAGCCCGGCCTCCAGCGGATCGTCGGACTCGACCAGCTTCAGCTCGGCCTGACCGCCGTCGAACAGGGCCTCGAACAGGGCCTTGAAGTTGTCGTTGATGACGTCGAAGGCGGCGACCAGACGTTCGCGCCCCTCGGCGTTCAGTTCGTCGATGCCGTCGCGCAACCGGGCGATGGCGGTGGTCAGATCCGATCGCTCGACCCGCATCTGGTTCAGCCGGTCGCCATACTCGACCGCCTCGTCCTCGGCGCGAAGATTGACCGCGCCCATGGCCTCACGCTCGCGCTCCAGACCCATCAGCAGGCTCTCGGCGCCGGCGGCGTCGGGCGGGCGGGCGACGGCGTCGTCGGTCAGCTTCTTTCCCAGATCCTCGGGCGACATCTGGGCGCTTTCGCGGACCACGGCCTCGGCGGAGGCCAGTTTGTCGTCTGCGGCCTCGGAACGGGCGGCCAGCCCGGCGCGGACCTCGCGCGCCTGGCCGGCGGCGGTCTCGGCGGCGCGCAGGGCGCGGTCGGCCTCGGTCGCGGCGGCCTCGACCACGGCGACGGCGTCGGCGGCGGCCCGGCGGCGTTCCTCGGCCGAGCTCAGGGCGTCCATCAGCCGGTCCCGCTGTTGGGCGATGCCCTGGGGCGCGACCTGGGCCGCGACCAGCAGGTCGGCGGTGCGGGCGGCGTCCGCTTCAAGCGTCTTCAGTCGGCCGGCGCTTTCCTTCGAGCGGGCGACCCAGCCTTCCTGCGCCCGGGTCAGGCCGCCCAGGCGCTGGTCGCGGCCCTGGCGTTCGCGGGCCTCGGCGTCGCGATCCGAGCGGGCGGCCTGGGCGGCGTTGCGGGCGGCCTCGGCGGCGGCGCGGGCGGCGCTCAGGTCATCGCGGAGACCCGCGATCGTCTCGGACGGGGCGTCGGTCGTCTGAGCGGCTTCCAGAGCCTGGGCCGCCTCGGCGGTCTCGGCGTCCAGCCGCGCGACGGTCTCGTCCAGGGCCTGGGCGCGGGCCTCGCGGCGGGCCTGGTCGCGGTTCAGGCTCTCCACCCGGTCGCGCGCGGCGGCGACGGTCTTGTCGAGGGCGAAGGGAGCCAGGCGGGCGGCCTTCACCGCCTCTTCGGCGGCGCGGAAGGCCTCGGTCGCCGCCTTCTGGGCGGCCTGGGCGGCGTCGAGGGCGGGCTTGCCCTGGTCGATGTCGTTCTCCAGTTCCGCCAGCCGCGTGCGCTGGGCCAGACGGACGGCGGCCGGACGCGGGGCCTCGGCGCGGCTGACGAACCCGTCCCAGCGATGGAGGTCGCCTTCGCGCGTCACCAGCCGGGCGCCCACCGGCAGGACCCGGGCCAGTTCCGTGATCCGATCCCCGTCGGCGACGCCGCACCAGGCCAGGCGCGCGGCGAGGGCGGGGGGGGCGTCGATCCGGGCGGAAAGGGGCTCGACGCCGGCGGGCCAGCTCGGCCCCGCAGCCTCCGCCCCCGCCCAATAGGCCGAGGCCCGGGGGTCGAGCGCGGCGTCCAGATCGTCGCCCAGGGCGGCGGCGAGGGCGGCCTCATAGCCCTTGGCGGCGCGCACCTTGTCCAGGGCCGGCGGATGGTCGCGGCGGGCCGTGACCAGCAGTTGCGCCAGTCCCCGGGCCTCGGTCTGCAGCCGGCCCAGCCGGTCCTCGGCGGCGCGGGCGGCGGCGCGCGCGTCCTGTTCGGCGCGGGCGCGGTCTCCCCGAAGAGCCTCTGCGGCCTCGACCGCCTCGCGAGCGGCGGCGAGCTCGGCCTGGGCGGTCTGCAGGGCGGTCTGGGCGGCGGCCAGTTCCGGCGTCTCCAGCGGGCCCAGGGCCTCACGTTCACGCCGGGCCTGATCCCGCTGGCTCTGGACACGGGCCAGGCGGGCCTCGGCGTCGCGTTTGCGGGCGGTCTCGGCGTTGGCGCGGGCCTCGACGGCGGCCAGGGTTCCGGCCAGCCGCTCGACCTCGGCGTCGGCGGCGCGACGCGCCTCCTCGGCGGCCAGCAGGGCCTGCTCCAGTTCGGGGCCGCGCTCGGGGGCGGCGGCGATCTCGGCCCGCAGCCGCTCCAGTTCGCTGTTCAGCCGCTCCAGTTCACGGCCGGCGTCCTCGGCCATGCGGTTCTCGCGGTCCTGGTCGGCAGCGATGCGGTCCCGTTCGGCGGTCAGGCGATCGACCTCGGCGCGCGCGGCCTGTTCGGCCATGTCGAGCCGGTCTCGCTCCAGCGTGGCCCTGTGCAACAGGGCGGCGGCGACGGCGTCCTCCTCGCGTGCCGGCTTGAGGCCTTCCTGGGCCTTCAGCGCCTCGGTCTGGGCGCGGCCCGCGGCGGACTGGGCCTCGGCGACGGCGAGATCGGCGGCGCGCAGCTCCTCGCGCGCGGTTTCGGCGGCGAGACGAGCGTCGTTCCAGCGCACATAGACCAGGGCCGACTGCAGGGCGCGGATCTCGGCGGAGATCTTCTTGTACTTCTCGGCCTGACGCGCCTCTCGCCTCAGCCGGTTGAGCGAGGTCTCGAGCTCGCGCCCGATGTCGTCCAGCCGCTCGAGGTTGGTCTCGGCCGCGCGGAGACGCAGTTCGGCCTCATGCCGCCGGGTGTGCAGACCGGCGACCCCGCCGGCTTCCTCCAGAATGCGGCGACGGTTCTGGGGCTTGGCGGCGATCAGTTCGGAAATCTGGCCCTGCCTCACTAGGGCCGGAGAGTTGGCGCCGGTCGAGGCGTCGGCGAACAGCAACTGCACGTCGCGGGCCCTAACCTCCTTGCCGTTGATGCGATAGGTCGAGCCCTGACCCCGGTCGATGCGGCGCGACACCTCCAGCACCGCCGCGTCGGTGAACGGCTGCGGCGCCCGGCCCTGGGTGTTGTCGATGGTCAGCTGAACCTCGGCGTGGCTGCGCTGCGGACGGCCTGAGGCGCCGGCGAAGATGACGTCGTCCATCCCCTGGCCGCGCATGGCCTTGGCCGAGTTGGCGCCCATGACCCAGCGCAGGCTTTCCAGCACGTTCGACTTGCCGCAGCCGTTGGGCCCGACCACGCCCGTCAGGCCAGGCTCGATCATGACCTCCGCCGGATCGACGAAGGACTTGAAGCCGACAAGCCTCAGTCGCTGGAACTGCATGGTCTTCTGGTTAGAGCCGAATCGGCCGCTTGGCGATTCTCTCAGCCGCCGGCCGCCTCGATCGCGGCGGCGATGACGTCCAGCGAGCGGTCGTCCAGCTTGCGGCCGTTGACGAAGAAGGTCGGGGTGCGGACCACGCCGGCCCGGGCGCCGCCGTCGATCGAGGCCTGGATGGCGCGCTGGGTGGCGGGATCGGCCGCGCAGTCGCGGACCGTCTGCGGGTCGCGGCCGGACACGGCGATGGCGCGATCATACCATTCGCTGACCGGGCCGAAGTTTCGCGCCGTCGACTGCCAGCGGAACAGGCTGTGCATCACGTCGAAATAGCGTTCCGGCGCCGAGCAGCGGGCCACGGCGGCGGCGGTCATGGCCATTTCGGTCGGTTCGGTCAGGGTCTCGCGGAAAACGAAGCGGACCCGGCCGGTGTCGATGAACCGCTCCTTGAAGTCGTACCAGTGCAGCATCTGCCATTCGGCGCTGTAGCCGCAGGAATAGGAGCCGTATTCGACCACCGTCACGGGCGCCGCCGGGCTGCCGATCACATGGTCGGCGCCGGTGACGCGGGGAAGGCCGGACTGGGCCGCGGACGAACGCGCCATCAGGCCGCTCAGGGCCGTGCCCGCCGTCAGGGCCAGGGCCAGGCGGCGGGTGGGCGTCGGCTGGGCGTGACGGTTCATCCTGCCTCGTTCCGCTTACTGCGCCGCCTCGATGGCGGCCGTCAGGGTCTGCAGCGACTGGTCCGCCGCCTTGCGTCCGTTGACGAAGAAGGTGGGGGTCGACCGGGCGCCGGCGGCCGTCGCGCCGGCGACGTCGGCGGTCAGCCGGGCCTGGGTTTCGGGGCGGTCGAAACAGGCGGCGATCTCCGCCTGGGTCCGGCCGCTGACGGCGACGGCGTCATTGAACCACTTGCGACCCTGACCGGCGAATAGCGCCGACTGGCCGGAGAAGAAGCTGCTCGCGACGTCGAAATAGCGTTCGGGCGCGGCGCACCGGGCCACGGCTGCGGCGGCGAAGGCGGCGTCGGCCGGTTCCGTCGGCAGGTTGCGGAACACCAGCTTCACCTTCCCGGTGTCGATGAAGCGCGCCTTGAACTGGGGAAAAATCTCGTTGTGCCAGGCGGCGCAGTGGTCACAGACGAACGAGGCGTATTCGATCACCGTCACCGGGGCGTCCGCCCGGCCGAGCACGCGGTCCTCGGCGGTGACGGGCGGCGGGGCGGCCGCCGTGGCTCCGGCCGTCTGGGCGCTCGCGACGCCGGCCCCGGAAAAGGCCAGCGCCACGGCGAAGGCGGCGGACGTCAAGGCGATGGACAGAGAGCGCATCGTTTACTTGGCCAGTTCCGCGTCGATGGCGGCGGACAGGTCGGCCAGCGAGGTTCCCGAGGTGCTGCCCGGGGTCGTGATCGTCTTGCCGTTGACCACGAAGGTCGGGGTGCCGGTGACGCCGGCGGCCGTGGCGGCGCGCACGCGGGTTTCCAGGGCCGCGAGGGCCTTTTCATCCGTCACGCATTCGGTGAACCGCTGCTCGTTGATGCCGAAGGCGTTGGCCGTCTTGATCAGCGAGGCGCGCGGAGTGATCGATCCCGACTGCCATTCCGGCTGGTTGGCCATCAGTTCGTGCATGACGTCGAAATACTTGTCCGGTCCGGCGCAGCGCGCCAGCAGAATGCCCGCCGTGGCGATGTCCACCGGCGGGGTCGGGATTTCGCGCAGGATGAAGCGGACCTTGTTGGTCTTGACGTACTTCTCCTCGAAGGCGGCGCCGGTCTCGGCCTGCCAGGCGGCGCAGTGGCCGCAGGTCGGCGAGGCGTATTCGATCACGGTGACCTTGGCGCCTTCGGCGGCGCCCTTGGCCATGTCGCCGTCGACGGGACCGGTCGATCCGCCGCCGCAGGCCGCCAGGGCCGCCAGGCCCGCCGCCGCGACCATGCCGAGGGCGGCGCGGGTGATGGTGGTGTTCAGCTTCATGTCACGTACGTCCGTATCAGGGGCGAAGGGGAGACGATCCAATTCCGCACACCACGATCATGCAGCGGCAAGTTTCGGACCAGGACTGAGGTGTTTCTAGTTCGCACCGAGGGCGGCGTCGATCTTTCCTGACAAACCCGCCAGGCTGCTGTCGACCACCTTCTCCCCATTGACGAAGAAGGCGGGAGTGCCCTGCACATCGGCGGCGACTGCGGCCTTGACCCGAGCGTCCATCCGTTCGATCGCCGCCGTGTCCGACAGGCAGGCGGTGAATCGGTCCTCCGAAAGTCCGGCCTTGGCGGCCACGTCCAGCAGCACCGCGCGGGGCGTGGTCGTGAACATCTCGTTCTGGCGCGCCATCAGTTCCTCGACGACGCCGAAATACTTGTCAGGCCCCGCGCAGCGCGCCACCAGAAAGCCGGCGGTCGCCACCTCGACCGGAGAGGTCGGCAGTTCGCGGAAGACGTAACGCACCCGGTTGGTGTCGACATATTTCGCCTTGAACGCAGGCCAGACGGTGGCCTGCCAGGTGGCGCAGTGCGAACAGGTGACGGACGCGTATTCGACCACCGTGACCTTGGCCCCTTCCGGCGCGCCGAGAGCCATGTCGCCTTCCGCCGGCTTCGACACCTTGTCCCCGCACGCGCCGAGGGTCAGCGTCAACAGGGCGGCGCCGGTGACGGCCGCCCGGCGGCTCATCCGGGCGTAGCGGCGTTCTGAAAGGTCGGCGTCACGCATCGGCGAATCCTGGTTGCGGCGAAGGTCGGTTCAGCTTGTCCGCAACCGTTGCGGCGAAGATTTGTCAATGCGGCGCGGCGCGCCTCAGCGTCTTGGGCTGCGCGAGAGAACTTCGCGTCCCAGCTTCGCCAGGGCGGCTTTGAGCCGGTCGGAGGCCGGTTCAAGCGACTGCGCCAGCTCGGCCTCGGCGGCGGCGTCGAGGGGGGGCGGGCGGCGGTCCGTGCGCGCCGGCTGTGCGGTTCTGGAAGCCTGGGGCGGAATCGGCCCCTGGGCGATGCGCAGCCGATCGACCGATCCCGGTCCGAGGAACAGATTCACCCGCTCCAGAATCTCGGCCGACTGATGTTGCACCAGCAGGGCGGCCGGACCCGCGACCCGCAGTTCCAGCACGCCGCTCCGGGCGCCGTCCGGGCCGGCCTTGCCGCGCGTAAGCTTCTGGGGCCGGGTGACCCGCGCCAGGCGGTCGCCGACGATCTCGCGCCAGCGAGGCTCCAGGGCGCCCGCGCCCTTGCCGAAACGGTCGTCGAGCTCCCGGATCATCCTGGCCAGGGCGCGGCCTGCGGGCGGCGCCGGTCGCGGCACCGGCCGTGTCCGCTTTCGGGACAGGATGTCCCGCGCTTCGGCGTCTGTCGGCAGGGGGCGGTGCATGGCCCGATCTAGCACCTTTGTCAGCTTTGGTCAGGCCGCTCGGAGCAAGGAACGAAATGTAAAAAACTGTTGGCTCGGCCCATTTTCGGGAATGTCGGCGTGGACGCAATCGTAAATAGGTCCTTTACATTCTGTATACGGTTGGGTTGTGGGGCTTGCGTTGTGGGCGCAGTGATCAGTTATTCCGCTTTCAAGACGGGGCAGCGCGTTCGCGCGAGCCGCCGTGCGGTTGAACCGATTGTCGGCGAGATCGTGCATGCTCTGCTGACGCTGGGCGGCTCGGCGCACCGCGACACTGTGGTGGCGGCGATCGCCGCGGGTCGGGCGGGACATCGGTGTGCGGTGGACTCCGATCTGCGCGCCGAGGTCTACGCCGGCTTCCAGCGCTATATTGATACCGGTTACACGCGCCGCGCGGCGCCGCTACTGCATCTGCCGCTCGGGCCAGGAAGTTACCGGTGGGGTCTGACGGAGGCCGGACGCCGACTGTTTGCGCCTCCCCCAGCCGCAGCTCGCAAGCTCCACTGACCTTTGGTGGAACTCGACGGCCTCGCCGTTGGTCGAAAGCTCCTGATTAAGCCGGTCCAAATTTTCCCTTCATGACTTCTACCGACAGCGCCGCCACCGTGGCCTGGCTGAACAGCCGGCTGGTCCTCGAAATCTATCGAGTGACACGTGCTCTCGTGGTGGACGATGTGGTCAGCGTGACCTTGCTGGCCGCGATCAACAACGCCAACACCAGTTACCTCGACTCGCGACCGGAGATCGCCGCCGAATACATGGGAGTCGCCAGCGTCGATGACGCCATGCGCCGACCTGCCTCCGTCAGCGCCCTGGCGCGTTCGATCGGTGTCCCACGCGAAACGGCGCGCGGAAAGGCCCTGGAGTTGCAGGCCGCCGGCCTGCTGAAGCCCGTTTCGGGCGGCTATATTCTTCCGGCGCGCGCCATGCGCGTCGGCCCGCTTGCGACGGCGATGATCGGGCACATGGGCGCGATCGATGAGTTCGTTGCGGGATTGGCGGCGGTCGGCGCCTGCGATCTGCAAGCCGACGCCAAGGTCGCAACGCCATGCGAGGCGGTCGGCGGCGGCGCTCTGCGACTGGTGGGGGCGCACTTCCTGCGCAGTCTGAGCAACGTCCTCGACATAGCGCCGGACCTGAATCTCATCAGCTTCTACATCCTCACGACCGTCGGTCATCTGACCGGGGCCCACTATCAGTTGGACGACATCGAGCCGCCGAAGGACCTGTTCGAGGTCCCGATCGGGTCGGTTCGCGGAGCGGCGGTCGCGGAGCACCTGGGCATGCCGCAGGAAACGGTCCGTCGACATCTCAAGAAGCTGGTCGGAAGCGGCCGACTTGTTCTGGACAGCGCCGGCTATTCCATGCGGTTCGATGGAGAGTGGCGCGAACTGTGGCGCCAGCGGCAGGCCCACGCCCTGGCCAACACACGTCAGCTGATCAGGAAACTAAAGGCCGTCGGGGTGCTGGACGGCTGAAGGTGGCGCTGGCTCGGCCGAGGCCGGCCGACTATCTGGGAAACATGGATCCCGCCTTCCCCGTCAACCGCGTCCGCCAGGCGCTGCTGGCCTGGTATGACGTCCACGCGCGCGTCCTGCCCTGGCGGAGCGGCCCAGGCGAGGCAGGCAGGCCCGATCCCTATCGTGTCTGGCTGTCGGAAGTGATGCTGCAGCAGACCACGACGGTCCACGCAGCGCCCTACTATGCGGCGTTCACGGCGCGCTGGCCAAAGGTCTCTGACCTCGCCGCCGCCGAGGATGCGGACGTCATGGCCGCATGGGCGGGGCTGGGCTACTACGCCCGGGCGCGCAACATGCTGAAGGGCGCGCGGGCCGTGGCGGACGACCACGGCGGCGTTTTTCCCGACACCGAGGACGGTCTGCGCGCCCTGCCGGGGATCGGGCCCTATACGGCGGCGGCCGTCGCCGCCATCGCCTTCTGCCAGGCCGCGAACGTGGTGGACGGCAATGTCGAGCGGGTCATGGCGCGTCTTTTCGCGGTCGAAACGCCGCTGCCGGCGGCGCGGCCGGAGCTGCGTCGTCTGGCCGCCCGGTTCGTGAGCGACGACCGGCCCGGCGACTGGGCCCAGGCCCTGATGGACCTCGGCGCGACGATCTGCCGGCCCCGGTCGCCGTCGTGTGATCGGTGTCCCGTCGCCTTCGCCTGCGCGGCGCTGGCCTCCGGGGATCCCGCCCGTTTTCCCTTCAAGGTCGCCAAGGCCGAGCGCCCCCGGCGGCGCGGCGTCGTCTGGGTCATGATCGACGGCGAGGGGCGGGTGGCGCTGGAGCGGCGGCCGGAGAAGGGGTTGCTGGGCGGCATGCTGGGCCTTCCCACCTCGGACTGGTCCGATGCGCCGGATGAGACCCCTCCCGTCGCCGCCCGGTGGTCGGACGCCGGGACGGTCGACCACGTCTTCACCCATTTCGCCCTGACCCTGTCGGTGCGCGTGGGCCGGGCCGAAGGCGGCGACTGGGTCTGGACGGATCAGGCGGCGGCGATCGACGCCCTGCCCACCGTCTTCGCCAAGGCCCTTATCGCGTCGTCACGATCCTGAGGTCGCCGCGTCGCTCGCGAGGCGTCACGGCGACCTGGTCGCCCAGCCTCACGAAGTCGAGGGTCACGGACGCGTCGCCGACCGACAGACGCGAGAGCGACAGTCGCTCAACCCCGGCGGGCAGGACCGGGCTGTCCACCGACACGGTGCGCGCCGCCGCGTCGATCGACACCCCCAGGGCCGCCTGCAGCATCATGAATACCGACCCCGCCGCCCAGGCCTGAGGCAGACAGGCCACCGGATAGGCGATCGGCGGCTCGCCCGATCGCCGCTCAAAGCCGCAGAAAAGCTCGGGCAGGCGCATGTGGAAGTGACTGGCGGCCGAATGGATTTCGCCCAGGATCAGAGCAGCGGCGTCCCGGCGGCCGTACCGCGCCATGCCGGCGACGGCCATGGCCGTGTCGTGCGGCCAGACCGAGCCATTGTGGTAGCTCATGGGGTTGTAGCGGGCCTGGCCGACGGCGAGGGTGCGCAGTCCCCAGCCGCTGCGGAACTCGGCCGTCAGCAACCGCCGGGTCACCGCATCCGCACGCGCCGCGGTCGGCAGACCCGAAAACAGCAGGTGGCCGGCGTTGGACGCCACGGCCTCGCACGGCCTGCCATCGCCGTCCAGCGCGACGGCGTAGAAGCCCTCGTCTTCCATCCAGAACCGGTCCTCGACCAGGAAACGGAGCTCGTGGGCGCGTTCCTCCCACGCCTGGGCGCGCGCGTCGCCGATGGCGGCGCCCATTTCGCACATCGCCATCCAGGCGGCGTAGGCGTAGCCCTGAACCTCCAGCAGGGCGACAGGGCCTTTCGGGAAGCGGCCGTCCGCGTGAAAGATCGAGTCCTCCGAATCCTTCCAGCCCTGGTTGGACAGACCCGTTTCGGCGGCGCGCTGATAGTCGATCAGTCCGTCGCCGTTGGAGTCGCCATAGTCGATCATCCAGTCCGCCGCCGCGACCAGCTGAGGCCACAGGCGGCGGATCAGGGCGTGGTCTCCGGTGCGTCTCGCATAGGCGCCCGCCAGGGCCACGAACAGACAGGTGGTGTCGACGCCGCCGTAGTAGAGGCCGAACGGCACTTCGCCCAACGCGCTCATCTCGCCGCCGCGGGTCTCGTGCATGATCTTGCCGGGGCGACTGTCGCGGAACGGCTCGCTGTCGGTCGCCTGACGGCCGGCCAGATAGGTCAGGACCCCGCGCGCCAGCGACGGATCCAGCCACAGCATCTGCCAGGCGGCGATGATCCCGTCCCGTCCGAACGGCGTCGAGAACCAGGGCGTGCCGGCGTAGGGATAGGGGCCCGTCGGCAGATCGGTCGTCAGCAGGGCCATGTCGGCGCGCGACTGGTCCAGCCACTGGTTGAACAGTGGATTGTGCGGCGAGCGCAGGGAGGCGCCGGCCCGCCGCTTGCGGCGCATGGCCAGTCGGGCCTCCAGCATCATCCTGCGCCATCTCCCCGGGTCGGGCGCCTCGCAGGCGTCGGCGCCGCATTCCAGGAACAGTTCGACCCTGCGTCCGGCCGGCAGGCTGAGCATGAACTCCGCCCGGCGTCCGTTGAGCCGTGCGGGCGGCTCGGAAAACGACAGGCAGCTGGCGCGTTCCACGCCGTCGAGCCCGAGATAGCTGAAGGCGACACGGCGGCCGTCGCACACCGGCGCGCGCAGTTCGCCCCGCCGCTCGCGCCGCGTGCCGCGCACCTCGAAGATGTCGGCGAAATCGGCCCCGAACTCGAACGCCAGGGGCAGCAGCACGTCCTCGACGCCGTGGTTGGCCGACAGGACGCGCTCGAACATCCGTCCCTGCCACAGAAAGCGCCGGCGCTCGATATGGATGACGCCGGCCGGCGCGGAGCGCCCGCCCATCGGCGGCAGCGGGCGGTTGGTCAGATGGGCGGTGAAGAAGACGTTGTCGCGCGACACGGCGGAACTCAGCCGGGACGGCCGCACTCCTCCGACGGTCATCACCAGGCGCGACAGCAGCCGGGTGTCCGATGCGAACAAGCCGTCCGGCCCGTTCTTCAGGTCGCCCCAGCCGTCGGCGACCAGAAACAGGTCGCTGTCCTTCAGCGCCTGCAGCATGTCCAGGCCGCCGGTCTCCGTGGCCTCTGCGGCGGTCGTCTGGACCGAATAGCTGTCGTCCATGGCCTAGCCCCGCTTGGTTCAGGTTCAGGGCGAGCGTTCCACCCGAATGCGGCGACCCTCGGTCGCCTTCATGACAAATGGCCGACGGTGCGATGGGTTTCAGAGGGCGACGGCGAAGCTGCGGTCTTCCTCCGGCGGAGACAGCCGGCGCACGACATCGGCCAGGGGCGTTTCCGCATAGGGCCGCCGCGCCAGCAGGTCGCCGTAGACGTCGAGATAGCGTCGCGCCATCGCTGTGGACGAGAAGCGCAGTTCGAACCGCGCGCGGATCGCCTCGCGGTCCAGGTCGCCGATGCGGGCGGTCGCCGCAATCGCCGCCTCCATGTCATCGACCAGGAAACCGGTCGCGCCGTCCTCGATGATCTCGGCCGTCGAGCCGCAGCGGAAGGCGACCACGGGCGTGCCGCAGGCCATGGCCTCGATCATCACCAGACCGAAGGGCTCGGGCCAGTCGATGGGGAACAGCAGGGCGTCGGCCCCGCCCAGGAAATCCGACTTCCGGGCGTCGCCGATTTCGCCGACGAACTCGATCAGGGGATTGCCTTCGACCATCGGTCGGATGACGTCCTCCCAGTAGAGCTTGTCGGCGGCGTCGACCTTGGCCGCGATCTTCAGCCTGCGCCCCAGACGGGTGGCGATCTCGATGGCCCGGTCCGGACGCTTCTCCGGCGAGATGCGGCCGAGGAAGGCCAGGTAGCCCTCCGACCGGGGCGAGAAACGATAGAGGTCGGACGGCATGCCGTGATGCACCGTCGCCTTCCAGTTGGCGAAGGGCAGGGGGCGTCGCTGATCGTCCGATATCGACACCAGGCCGAAGTCCGGCCAACGGCGATAGACTTCGGGCAGGTCCTTCATGTCCAGCCGCCCATGCAGCGTCGTCACCGTCTTGTCGGCCCAGGGCCGGAAGATCGGGAAGTGGATCATGTCGGTGTGGAAGTGGACGATGTCGAAGTCGTCGATCCGCTCCATCACCCGGTCCAGCATGGACATGTGAGCGGCCAGATCGGACTTCAGCGGCGCGGGATCCAGCCGGATCGCCTGGTCGCGAACGGGGATCAGGCGCGCGCGGGTCCGTGCGTCGGCGCTGGCGAAAAGAGTGACCTCATGCCCCAGATCGACCAGAGCGTCGGTCAGATGGGCCACGACCCGCTCGGTGCCCCCATACAGCTTCGGCGGAACGGCCTCGTACAGCGGGGTGACCTGGGCGATTTTCATGGCGTTGCTCCGGCCCCTCATCGAGCCAGAGTCGCAATGATTTCGCAGGTGCGAAGGTTCCGCCGGAATTCGGCAGTTTTCTATATTTTTCGGTTGCTTAAGGCAAAGCTGGCGTCGCTGCGCGCGTCTACTGCATCCCCGCGCGGATTTCGGCGCGCAGGGCGTCGATGGGCTTCATGCCCTGGTCGGTCTTGAACCGCCAATAGGTCCAGCCGTTGCAGGCCGGGGCGTTGTCCATCAGGGCGCCCAGCTTGTGGATCGAGCCGGTCAGGGCGCCGTGGATCAGGCTGCCGTCGGCGCGGACGCGGGCCTCGCGCTCGCCGTCGGGCGTATAAAGGCTGTCGCCGGGCCGCAGCAGGCCGGCCTCGACCAGGGCGCCGAAGGGCACCTTGGGTTCCTGCTTCCTGGAGCCCATGACCTTCAGGTCTTCGGGATCGGCCGGGATCACGGCGGCGATGCGGGCCTCGGCAAGGTCGGCATAGGTCTCGTCGCGCTCGATGCCGATGAACTTGCGGCCCAGGCGCCGTGCGGCGGCTCCGGTGGTCCCGGTGCCGAAGAAGGGATCCAGAACGACGTCGCCCGGCTTGGTCGCCGCCATCAGCACCCTGTGCAGCAGGGCCTCGGGCTTCTGGGTCGGATGGGCCTTCTTGCCTTCGGCGTCCTTGAGCCGTTCATCGCCGGTGCACAGGGCGAAGGTCCAGTCGGAGCGCATCTGGGTGTCTTCGTTGAAGGCCTTCAGCGCGTCGTAGTTGAAGGTGTAGCGCTTCTGGTCGCGCGAGCGGGCGGCCCAGATCAGGGTCTCATGGGCGTTGGTGAAGCGCGTGCCCTTGAAGTTCGGCATCGGGTTGGACTTGCGCCAGATGATGTCGTTCAGCACCCAGAAGCCCAGATCCTGGATCGCCGATCCCAGGCGGAAGACGTTGTGGTAGCTGCCGATCACCCAGATCGAACCTTCGGGCTTCAGCACCCGGCGGCATTCCCTCAACCAGGCGCGGGTGAAGGCGTCGTATTCGGAGAAACTGCCGAACTTGTCCCAGTCGTCGTCGACGGCGTCGACCTTGGAATTGTCCGGCCGCAACAAGTCGCCGCCCAGCTGAAGATTATAGGGCGGGTCGGCGAAAACCATGTCCACCGAGGCGTCCGGCAGTCCGCGCAGGCGCTCGATGCAGTCGCCGCGGAGAACGACGTCGGTCAGGAGTTCGGACATGGAAACGGCCCCGCGGAAACTGGAGACCGAATCCTGAATCCTTGTGGTTAAGGCGTCGTTTATGGGCGAGCCTGCGACGAGGTTTCGTCGTCAGCGCTGCGACGCGCGTATCCTCAGATAGGCGTCCGCGGCCCAGGCCCGCGCCGCAGGGATGTCGTCGACCAGGATGTCGGCCGACGCCGGCGTGGGGTGGCAGGCATAGGCCAGTATGGCGGCTTTCTCGGGCCCATTCGGGCGCTGCATCCTGAAGGGCGGGGTCGTTTCGTCCACCGGCGTCTCGCCCAGGAAGATCCGGTGAGCGCGATCGCCGATCAGCCCGGCCTGGCAATCGATCCGGGTCTCGCTGATGCGGACGTCCCATTCAGACACCTGGCCCAGCAGGGCGGGGGTTTCGAAGATCGTGACCGTGCGGACATCGACGGGCGAGGCTTGCATGCGTGGAAAGGCGTGCTGTTCCGGCATGAAGACGATGGAGAATTCGTCGGCGTGCACTAGCCTCAGTTGCTCGTCTGCTTCTGACGTTGCGGATGGGCTGTCGGCGGCGCCGGCGATGATCGCCGCCGATAGAATGATCGATCCGAGCATCACGGCGCGGGCTTCAGGCGCAGGTCGGCATAGGCGCGGGCGGCGGCCAGGTCGGCATAGGTCGGGCGAGGCGTGGCGGGCGCAGGATCACACACCGCCTTGACCGGCAACACACCCAGGGTGTCCGCCGCATGGGTCGACCAGGTGGCCACCTCGGTCAGCGGCGTGCGGTTGACGAAGGCCGTGCCGTTGAACTGTTCCGAGGCCCGATTGATTGTGGTGCGGTCGGCGCAATCGACGGTCATGCGCACCGCGCGACCGAACGGACCGGTGGCGTTGGAGCGTGCATGGTCGGCCCCGCCGAAATGCCAGACCCAGATGGTGTGCTGACCCGTGGCCGGGGTCGCCGGAAGATCGGAGACCATCACGACCATGGTCGAGCTCTTGCCCATATAGACGAGGTTGCGCTCGGCGGCGGACGACTGGGCCAGGACGGGCGAAGCGAGGGCGGCGGCCACGGCGATCGCGGACAGCAGGCGCGGCTTGGAATGGGTCATGGGCTTCCTCCGAGACTTGTCGGCGCAGCCTCCGGCTTCAGAGGCCTCGATAGAACCCACGGTTTCTGACGATGTCCCCACCGCCGGCCAGGGGAACGGGTGCAATCGTCCGAAAGCCCCGCTATGACGCCTCGATGATCGCACGCCTTCGCCCCGTTCCGTTCGACCTCGGTCCCGTTCATTTCGTCGGCATCGGCGGCATCGGCATGAGCGGCATCGCCGAGATCATGCTCAAGATCGGCTATTCGGTGCAGGGGTCCGACGCCAAGGCCAGCGCCAACACCGAACGGCTGGAGAAGCTGGGCGCCCGCATCTTCGTCGGCCATGACGCCGCCCACGTGAGCGAGGGCGTCTCGGCCGTCGTCTATTCCACGGCGGTCAAGGCCGAGAACCCGGAGATGAAAGCCGCGCGCGAGCGGCGCATCCCCCTGGTCCGGCGGGCCGAGATGCTGGCCGAACTGATGCGGCTTCAGTTTTCGATCGCCGTTGGCGGCACCCACGGGAAGACGACGACGACCTCGATGGTCGCCTGTCTGCTGGACGCGGCGGGGCTGGACCCGACGGTGGTCAACGGCGGCATCATCAACGCCTACGGCACCAATGCGAAAGTCGGCGACGGCGACTGGATCGTCGTCGAGGCGGATGAATCGGACGGCAGCTTCCTGCGCCTGAAGTCGACTGTCGCCATCGTCACCAACATTGATCCGGAGCACCTGGACCACTACGGCGATTTCGACCGGGTGCGTCAGGCGTTCGTGGATTTCGTCGAGAACATCCCCTTCTACGGCTTCGCCGCCGTCTGTCTGGATCACCCGGAGGTGCAGCGGCTGGTGGCCGGCGTCGATAACCGGCGTCTGGTGACCTATGGGCTGAACCCGCAGGCCATGGTGCGGGCGGACAATGTGGTCATGGGGCCGGACGGCTGTCGGTTCGACGTGGTGATCCAGAATGGAGAGACCACGCGGATCGAGGGCCTGCATCTGCCCATGGCCGGGGGGCACAATGTCGCCAACGCCCTGGCCGCCATCGCCGTGGCCCGCGAGTTGGACGTCGCTGACGAGGCGATCAAGACGGGCCTGGCCGGTTTCGGCGGGGTCAAGCGGCGCTTCACCACCACGGGCGTGGTCGGCGGGGTCCGCATCATCGACGACTACGGCCACCATCCGGTCGAGATCGCCGCCGTGCTGAAGGCCGCGCGCCAGGTGGTCCAGACCGCCGAGGGTTCGGGCCGGGTCATCGCCGTGGTCCAGCCGCACCGCTACACCCGGCTGCGCGACCTGATAGACGAGTTTTCGACCGCCTTTTCCGATGCGGATTCGGTAGTGGTGGCGGACGTCTATCCGGCGGGCGAACAGCCGATCGAAGGCGTCGACAAACATGCTCTGGTCGAAGGCGTGCGCCGCTACGGCCACCGACAGGTTCAGGCGCTGGAAAACGCCGCCGTCCTGCCGCGCCTGATCAAGGATGAGGCCAGGGCAGGGGATCTGGTCGTCCTGCTCGGCGCCGGCGACATCACCAGCTGGGCCTACGCCCTGCCGGCCCAGCTGGAGGCGCTGGGGTGACCCAACATCCCGACAGCGTGGGCCTGATGAAGGCCCTTTACGCTCAGGGACCTCAGGATCTGGAGGACGGCCCCTATCTGAGCACAGGGATCAACGACGCCTTCATCAACTACCGACACATGTTTCCGGAGCTGATCAGCTATCGTGGCGGTCTGTTCGTCGAAGCGAATTTCGACAAGACCACCGTCGATGAGATGTTCGATATGGCCCGGTTTGGAGGTGGGGCCTCGGCTGTCGCCGACGCAGAAGCGCAGATCAACTCCATTGGGCTCTGCGCTGAAGCCGTCGAGGCCGGCGATCTCGCTGCTGCACAGGCTTCGGCGGAAGCCATCGGTTGGGTCTGGAAGCGATGGATCAAGGAGACCTACGACGTTGAAATCGAGGTGGTGGCCCATATCGGCGACGAAGACTCCTGGGTGACCTTCCGGTCGGCTGGCGCGGGGTGATCCTGGGGTCCGCAGGCCGCTTCTGCGGGTTCCGCTGCTCCTTTCGGCGCCAGCCCGCTTGCCTGCCTTTGGACAGGTATATACTTTACTGTGTCGGTATATCCCTGCGAGGGCGTGATGCCTCTGTACGTAAAAGACCCTGAAGTCGACCGGATGGCCGAACAACTGAGCCGCCTCAATGGGGTCAGCAAGACCGAGGCGGTTCGGCGCGCGCTTCGTCGTGAACTGGATCAGGTCGAGACGCCGTCAGAATTTGTCGAACGCGGTCTCGCCTTCACCCGCGCCTTGATCGCGCGGGGAAATCCGGCGGAAGCCAGACCGGTGGACAAGGCATGGATCGACAGCCTCTATGAGGACGACTGATGTTCCTGGACGCTTCGGCGCTCACGGCGATGCTGAGCGACGAAAACGACGCGCACTCCCTTTACGCGCGCATGGAAGTCTATCCGCATAGAACCACTTCGCCGATGGCGGTGTGGGAAACCGTCTGCGCCGTGGCGCGTCGGCTGGGGTTGGACGTCCTCGAAACCGAGGCCGCCGTCGAGACTTTCCTCAAGGCTTTCAGTATAGAAGTTCAAGCCATCCCACCGGAAATCCGCCACGACGCCATCGCCGCCCACGCGCGCTTCGGCAAGGGGCTCCACCCGGCCGCGCTCAACTTCGGCGACTGTTTCGCCTATGCCTGTGCGCGTCACGCCAACGCGCCCCTGCTCTACAAGGGCGAAGACTTCGCCCAAACCGATATCGAAGCCGCATGACCCACACCGAACTTCCCCACGTCCGCGGCAAGCTGCTGCGGGATGAGCCTCTGGCGCCCTTCACCTGGTTTCGCGTGGGCGGGTACGCCGAGGTGCTGTTCATTCCGGCCGACCCCGATGATCTGGCCGACTTCCTGAAGGCGCTGGACCCCTCCGTCCCCGTGACGGTGCTGGGTGTCGGCTCCAACGTCATCGTGCGCGACGGCGGGGTCGAGGGCGTGGTCATTCGACTTGCGGGTCGGGCCTGGGGGCAAGTGACGACCGACGGCGTCACGGTCACGGCCGGAGCGGGCGCGCTGGACAGCATGGTGGCGCGGGCGGCGGCCAGGGCGGGCATCGCCGGGCTGGAGTTCTATGCGGGCATTCCGGGCGCCGTCGGCGGCGCCCTGACCATGAATGCGGGCTGCTACGGCTCCGAGACCAGGGATGTGCTGGTTTCGGCGTGGGGCCTGAACCGGCGAGGCGAGAGGGTCGACTACGCCCTGTCCGACTTCGGCTACACCTACCGTCATTCCGAGGCGCCGGCGGACATCATCTGGGTCGAGGCGATCTATCGCGGCACGCCCGACGATCCGGCGGCCGTGCAGGCGCGGATGGACGAGATCACCAGCCGTCGCGAAACCACCCAGCCGATCCGCGAGAAGACCGGGGGGTCGACCTTCAAGAATCCGCCTGGCCATTCGTCGTGGAAGCTGGTCGATGAGGCCGGCTGGCGCGGCAGGCTGCACGCGGTGACCGGGGGCGGGGCGATGTTCAGCGAGCTGCATTCCAACTTCATGATCAATCCGGGCGAGGCCACGGCCGCCGACATCGAGGGGCTGGGCGAGGCGGTGCGCGCCGACGTCCTGAAGAAGACCGGCGTTCAGCTGGACTGGGAGATCAAGCGGATCGGGCGCCCGGCCTGACCCAAATTATCCCTCGCGGGACGGGCGAAGGTTGACGGCCTGTTAAGCATGGGCACCGCATCTCGAAGCCGTCGTCTCTCTTCGAGATCCCCATGTCCCGCGCGCCCTCAGAAACCCATGTCGCCGTCCTGATGGGCGGACTGTCCTCGGAGCGGGAGGTTTCCCTCAGCTCCGGAAAGGGCTGCGCCGAGGCGCTGGAGACGGCCGGGTTCAGGGTCACGCGCGTGGACGCCGGCCGCGACCTGGCCCAGGTGCTGGCGGGACTGAAGCCGGACGTCGTCTTCAACGCCCTGCACGGCGACTGGGGCGAGGACGGCTGCGTCCAGGGCGTGCTGGAGACCCTGGCCATCCCCTACACCCACTCGGGCGTCCTGGCCTCGGCCCTGGCGATGGACAAGGACAAGTCCAAGGCGGTGCTGAAGGCCGCGGGCCTGAAGGTGCCGGGCGGCGGCCTGTTCGACCGGCATGAGGTCGCGCGCCGCCACGTCATCGACCCGCCCTATGTGGTCAAGCCGAACGCCGAGGGGTCTTCGGTCGGGGTCTATCTGGTGCGCGAGGGGTCGAACGATTTCGCGACGGAGGTGGGGGCCGACGGCTGGACCTATGGCGATCTGGTGATGGTCGAGCCCTTCATACCCGGCAAGGAGCTTGCCGTGACCGTGCTGGGCGAGGCGTCGGGTCCGCGCGCCCTGACGGTGACCGACATCACGCCGGTGAAGGGCTTCTATGACTATGAGGCCAAATATGCGCCGGGCGGTTCGGTGCATGTGCTGCCGGCCGTCCTGCCGCCCGAGGTGTTCGAGGCCGCGCTGCGCCAGGCCGAGGCGGCGCATGTCGCCATGGGTTGCCGAGGGGTTTCCAGGACCGACTTCCGTTATGACGATGTTAAGGACGATCTGGTTCTGCTGGAGGTCAACACCCAGCCCGGCATGACCCCGACCTCGCTCGTTCCCGAGCAGGCCGCCTATGTCGGTCTGAGTTATCCGGAACTGGTTCGTTGGATGGTGGAGGACGCCACATGCCCGCGGTAGTTCGCGGCGGTCGGCGACAGTCGACGCCGGCCCCTCGCGCGCCCGCGCGCGGCGGCAAGGGCCAGGGCGGCCGAGCGCAGGGCGGCGGACGCCAGGGCGGACGCGGCGGCTCGGCCGGCGGCGTTCCGGGCAAGTTCGCCGCGCTGGGCAAGATGGATCTGTCGCCCCGGGGGGTGGTCATCTGCATGATCGCCGGCCTGGGCGTGCTCGGGGTGGTGCTGGCCACCGGCGCGCGGGCGGAGCGCATCGGCGCCTCGATCAGCGGCGGCATGGGCGCGATGGCCGGGGGCATGGGTCTGACCCTGAAGCGGGTGCACATTACCGGCGCCTCGCCCGAGGCGACGCCCGCGATCCGCGCCGCCATGGACCTTTACGCCGGTCAGCCGATCACCAGCCTGGACCTGAACGCTCTTCAGGCTCAGGTCTCCGGGGTCAGCTGGGTCAAGGAGGCCCGCGTCGTCCGCCTGTTGCCCGACACCCTGATCGTCGAGGTGACCGAGCATGATCGCCTTGCCGTCTGGCAGGTGGGCGGACAGGCGCACGTCATCGACAGCCAGGGCCAGATCATCGAGGGCGCTGATCCCGGTCGCTATCCCAAACTGCCGCTGATCGTCGGCAAGGGCGCCGCCGAGGCCGCCGCCGCCATCCTGCCGCTTCTGGCGCAGCGTCCTTCCCTGATGGGGCGCGTGGACGCCCTGGTGCGGGTGGATGAGCGCCGCTGGGATCTGCGGCTCAGGGACGGCAGCCTGATCCAGCTGCCGGCCGTCGCTCAGGAATCGGCCCTGATCCGGCTGGACGCCCTGGACCAGCGCGAGCGGCTGCTGGACCTGGGTTTTGCGCGCGTCGATCTGCGCGCCGTCGACACCATCGCCGTCCGCCCGGCCGGCTGAACGAGGACTGTGGCATGCTGCGCAAGGGCGATATTCCGGCCGATCCGAACCGCGTGGCGCGGGCGCCGGTGGCTGCGGCCCTGGACCTCGGCCAGTCCAAGGTCGCCTGCTTCATCATGAAGCCCGAGGGCGTGCGCCACGCCGACCGGACGATCCGGGTCGCCGGCGCCGGCCATGTGCAGTCCCAGGGCGTGCGCGGCGGCTCAATCATCAACATGGACGAGGCCGCCCAGGTCATCGGCCGTGCCGTGGAGCGGGCCGAACGCTCGGCCGGCAGCCCGGTCTCCGGGGTCATCGTCACGACGGCCATCGGCCAGATGAAGAGCCATCGGGTGCAGGCCTCGGTGTCGCTGGGCGCCAATCCGATCGGCGACGCCGACCTGGCCCGCGCCATCGGCATGGCGCTTGCCCAGTTGCGGGCGCCGGATCGCCGTCCGATCCATGTCCTGCCCATTTCCTGGTCCGTGGACGGCGCGCGCGGCGTGCGCGACCCGCGCGCCATGCGGGGCCGGTCGCTGGGTCTGGACCTGTTGATCGTCTCCATGAGCGAGGGGGCGTTCACGGCCCTCAGCCATTGCCTCGAGCTGGCCCATCTGGATCTCCAGGGCGTGGCCGCAGCGCCCGTCGTGTCGTCCCTGGCGGCGCTGGAAGACGACGAGATGGAGCTGGGCTGCCTCTGCATCGAAATGGGCGGCGGCGTCACCAGCGCGGCCGTGTGGAGCGACGGCTCCCTGGTCCACGTCGAATCCCTGTCCGTGGGCGGGGACCATGTCACCTCCGACATCGCGCGCGGGCTATCGACGTCCAAGGTCGGGGCGGAGCGGCTGAAGACCCTGCACGGCTCGGCTATGGCCGGACCCAATGAGGACCGCGAGATGGTCGAGGCTCCGGCGCGGGGCGAGGATCCCTCGGCCAATCCGGTCGTGGTGCCGCGCGCCATGCTCAAGACCGTCATCGCGCCGCGCGTGGAAGAGACGCTTGAGCTGTTGCGCGACCGGCTGAAGGCGTCGGGCGCGCCGCTTAACCCCGGCGCCGGCGTCGTGCTGACCGGCGGGGCCAGCCAGCTGAACGGCGTGCGCGAGCTGGCCCAGCGGGTGTTCGACCGCCCTGTGCGTCTGGGCCGGCCCCAGCGCGCGCCCCACCTCGCCGAGGCCGCCGCAGGCCCGGCCTTCTGCGCTCCGGCCGGCGTCCTGCTGCGCGCCGCCTATGGCCCGCGCGAGGCGGTGTCGGCCCGCAAGCTGATGTCCCGACCGATCACGGCCGCTGACGCGCCGAAGGTCCACCGCGGCAATCTGGCGGCCCGCGCCGCCCTGTGGATCCGCGAGAACTTCTGACCTGACGCATTGCGGCGGCCCTGTGTCGCCGCGCCGTGCTTCCGCCCCGAAACCGCCTTGATTACCGGCGCGCCGCGGCCGGAAAGGCGGATTCTGGCTCCCGGGTTGGGCAAATGCGCCCATTTGTCGCTCTTCCGTCGGGCGCCTGTGACTTGGCGGTAACATAACCGTCGGGAAACGGCCCAAAACCGGCCGCAAAGGTTGCCGGTCGCGCACAATCCTCTAATCCGACATCCAAGAAGCGCCCCGACTCCCTTCGGAGCGTGTTCGCAGTTCAACGGTTGGGGCCACTCCACAATGCATCTGAAGCGCACCACTCTCCTCGGGACGACGGTACTCGCCGGCGTCCTCGCCATGACCTCGGCTCCGGCCTTCGCCCAGACGACCTCGTCGCAGGATGAAGACGCGACCCAGGTCGAAGAAATCGTCGTCACCGGTTCGCGTATCCGTCGTGACCCGACCAACGCTCCGACCCCGCTGATCCAGGTCCAGCGCCAGCAGCTGCTCGAAACCGGTCTGCCGACCGTGATCGACTACCTGGCCACCATCCCGGCCCTGTCGAACTCGCTGGTTCCGTCGGACACCACCGGCAACAACCTGAACGACGGCGGCCTGGAGTTCGCCAACCTGCGCTCGCTGGGTTCGGGCCGCACCCTGACCCTGGTTGACGGTCGCCGTCACGTCGGTTCGGCCGCGGGCAGCCTGGCTGTCGACGTCTCGACCATCCCGCGTCTGCTGCTGGAAAGCGTTGAAATCATCACCGGCGGCGCGTCGTCGGTTTACGGCGCCGACGCCGTCTCGGGCGTGGTCAACTACGTCCTGCGCAAGGACTTCGAAGGTCTCGAAGTCAACGCCAACTACGGCCAGCTGGTCGGCAACTCGGACCGCGTCACCCGCCGCGTCTCGGCCCTGGCCGGCATCAACCTGTTCGACGACCGTCTGAACCTGTACGCCCACGCCGAGTACGAAAAGGCCGACGAAGTCCTGCGTCAGGACCTGGAGTGGCTGGGCAACGGCTCGGTCATCCTGGGCGTCGACGCCGATCCGTCCAGCTCGGCCATCGGCCCGGCCGCCGACGGCACCTATGATACGGCGCTGTTCTTCAACGCTCGCCGTCTGGATCGTCCGCTCTGGGGTTCGACCACCCTGGCCAACATGCAGCGCCCCAGCGCGCTGAACAATCCGCACGTGCCGCTGGCGTCCTGCACCAGCTTCTCCACGGCCTCCGCCTGCTTCAACGTCGATCCGGCCTATACCTACTGGTATGACGGCACGGTCGGCCGCCTGGCCAACTTCGGCCAGCGCATCGGCAACACCGGCGCCAACCGTCCGTGGAACATCGGCGGCGACGGCGAGGACGCCAACAACACCACCTTCGACTACAAGACGGTGTTCCCGGAGCAGGAAGCCCAGCGTTATCAGGCCGGCCTGAACTTCCGCCTGACCGACAACATCAAGGCCAGCCTGGAAGCCAAGTTCACCACCGAAGACGCCTATGACCGCGGTCAGCACTCGTTCTTCGACATCCTGATCGTCGACGCCTCGCTGGGCGGCCTGAACACCGGCCTGACCCCGGGTTCGATCGGCGGCACCGGCAACTTCACGACCCGCACCGACAACGCCTTCCTGCCGGCGAACGTGGCGGCCGCGATCCGCGCCAACACGTTCACGTCTTACAATGCGCCTACGGCGGATGCCCCGGGCACTGTGCGCGGCACCGTTGCGGCCCCGATCGCCAACCACCGCGGTTTCGACGTCCTGCGCGACCAGCTGAACAACCGTGAGATCGAGCGCTATGTCGCCGCGATCGAAGGTTCGGCCGACCGCTTCCTGTTCATCGACTCGGTGAACTGGGGCCTGTCCTATGTGCGCGGCGAGATGAACAACGTGAACCGCGAAGCGGGCCACGACGTCATCCGCTTCCAGCACGCCATGGACGCCGTCGTCGACACCGCCGGCGTGGTCAATGGTCGTCCGGGCGAAGTCGTCTGCCGCGTCAAGCTGCTGGCGGCCCAGGGTCGTCCGATCGCCAACCAGAACCCGAACAGCCCCGACGCCTTCTATCCGAACCCGATGACGGATCCGGAAGTCGGAGGCTGCGTGCCGCTGAACGTGTTCGGCATGGGCAACCAGAGCGCCGAGGCGCTCGAGTATGTCAGCGCCAACATCCGCGTGTTCGAGAAGAACGAGCAGGAACAGGCCGTCGCCTACTTCGCCGGCAACCTGTGGGACTTCTGGGGCGCGGGCGCGATCGGCGTGTCGCTGGGCGCCGAATGGCGTCGTGAATACACCGAAGGCATCGGCCGCAGCTTCGAGACCGCCGGCCGCTACCTGCAGGCCAACACCGGCGCCGACTTCATCGGCGCGGGCTATGAGACCAACGAATACTTCGCCGAACTGTCGATCCCGCTGCTGCGCGACAGCTGGCTGGGCGAGTATGCGGAAATCTCGGGTTCGTATCGCGAGTTCGACTACACCACGGCCGGCAAGGGCGACGTCTACGGCGTCAACCTGATCTACCGTCCGATCCGCGACATCACGTTCAAGACGAGCTTCAACACCTCGTTCCGTGCGCCGAACCTGACCGAGAACTTCCGTCCGTATTCGCAGACGTTCGCCAACGGCTTCGTCGACCCCTGCGACGCGCGTGTCATCGCCAACTTCGCCGGCGAAGATGCGGCCACGGTCCGCGCCAACCGCATCGCCAACTGCTCGGCGCTCGCGGCGGCCAAGGGCGTGAACTACAACTTCTCGGATCAGTTCGCGGCCAACGCCTACCTGCCGACCTATTCGTCGGGTATCGCCGGCGTGACGGGCGGCAACCCGTTCCTGCTGCCGGAAACGTCGGAATCCTTCACCTTCTCGACGGTGTTCCAGCCGCGGTTCGTGCCGGATCTGACGATCATCCTCGACTACTATGAGATCCGCATCGACGACGTCATCAACTCGGTCTCGGCCCAGGTTGCGTCGAACCGCTGCGTCTCCGGTCCGGGCCTGGATGCGGCCGCCTGCGCGGTCATCTTCCGGAACAACCCGAACCAGTCGGCCGATCCGTACAATGACTTCAAGGTCGGCGCCCCGAGCGGTGATCCGATCGGTGGCTTCATCACCGGTTCGTTCAACTACGCCGCTCTGGAAACCCGCGGTCTGGACTTCTCGGTCCGCTACCGCTGGAACGACCTGACCCTGTTCGGCATGGAACTGGGCAGCCTGAGCTACGCGCTGCAGGGCCTGTGGCTGATCGATCAGAAGAACTTCTCGGACATCTCGAACCCGAACTTCTTCACCGACTCGACCACCGGCGTCTACTTCCCGCGTCTGGAAGGCACCTCGACCTTCAACTGGGTGCCGAACGAGACCTTCTCGTTCTCCTGGACCCTCGACTGGATGGCTTCGCAGGACCTGCGCAAGTATCGCGACGTCGTGGCGACCGGAAACCTGGACGTCGATCCGGTCGAGTGGTGGACCACGGGCAACTGGTACCGCAACGACTTCAGCATGCGCTACAACGTCAACGACAATGTGCGCGTCAACGTCGGTGTGACCAACGCCTTCGACGCCACGCCGCAGAACTACCTGGGCTTTGCTTCGACCTTCGACCCCTATGGTCGCCGGTTCAACATCGGCCTGAACTACCGTTACTAAGACACGGGTCTGGAGGACGCTTCGGCGTCCTCCTTTCCAGTCTGCGCAGACTTCAGGGGCGGCTCGCGAGGGCTGCCCCTTTCTGTGTCCGTGAGGCCCGGCGCCATGGGGGCGGCGTGGAGATGGCGTTCAGCGAACGTCCGCTCGCTGAAAAATCGACCTTTGCCGCAGGTTGTCCCTTGGGAGCGCGGCGACTCAAGCTATCGGGTAACGACGCGTTAACCTCTTGAGCGTTTCCTTAACGCGCTCATAACCAATGCGAATCAGCGGGGACGTTCGCATCGGTCAAAGGGGGCAAAGGGTCGGAAGGTCGAAACATATGTCACTCTCGCTGGTGCGTCCGCAAACCACGGAACTGAAGCCTCGGATCGTCGTCTTCGGCGTCGGCGGGGCGGGCGGCAACGCCGTCAACAACATGATCGATGCGGGTCTTGAGGGCGTCGAATTCGTCGTCGCCAACACCGACGCCCAGCATCTCAGCTTCGCCAAGACGGATCGCCGCATTCAGCTCGGCGAGACCATCACTCAGGGTCTGGGCGCCGGCGCCCATCCCGAGGTCGGCATGAACGCCGCCGAGGAATCGGCCGACGAGATCCACGCGCACCTGGAAGGCGCGCACATGGTCTTCATCACCGCCGGCATGGGCGGCGGCACCGGCACCGGCGCGGCGCCGATCATCGCCAAATGCGCGCGGGACCGGAACATCCTGACTGTCGGCGTGGTGACCAAGCCCTTCACCTTCGAGGGCCGCCACCGCATGCGTCTGGCCGATGCGGGCATCGCCGAGTTGCAGCGCTACGTCGACACCCTGATCGTCATTCCGAACCAGAACCTGTTCCGCGTCGCCAACGAACGGACGACCTTCGCCGACGCCTTCGGTATGGCGGACCAGGTGCTGCACTCGGGCGTGCGCTCGATCACCGACCTGATGATCCTGCCGGGCCTGATCAACCTCGACTTCGCCGACGTTCGCGCCGTCATGTCCGAGATGGGCAAGGCGATGATGGGCACGGGCGAGGCCTCGGGCGAGGACCGCGCTCTGCTGGCGGCCCAGAACGCCATCGCCAACCCGCTGCTGGACGAGACCTCTCTGAAGGGCGCCAAGGCGGTTCTGGTCAACATCACCGGCGGTCTGGACATGACCCTGCTGGAAGTCGACGAGGCGGCCAACGCCATCTCGGCCGAGGTGGACGCCGACGCCAACATCATCTTCGGCGCCGCCTTCGATCCTGCGCTGGAAGGCAAGATCCGCGTGTCGGTCGTGGCCACGGGCATGGACGAGTCCGCGGGCCTGCGCATCGAGCCGACCCTGGGCTCGACGCTCGAGACGCGCCGCCCGTCGACGCCGACCTATGGAACTCCGCGCGCTGAGCCCCGTGTCGAGCCCGCGCGGTCCGAGCCGATCCGCGCCGCCGAGCCCGTTCGTACGCCGGAACCCGCGCGTGCGGCCGCCACCCCGACCTACGCCGCCGCGCCGGTCGCACCTCCGGTCGAGCGCACGCCGGAGCCGGCGCCCGAGCCGATCATCCACGTCGCCGAAGAGCGCACGCTTCAGCCGATCGTCGATCCCTGGGTCGAGGAGTTCGAGCTCAGCGAAAGGCCTGCGGCGCGTGCGCCGGAGGTTCAGGCCGATCTGTACATGGATCGCGAGCCGCCGGCTGCGGATCAGGGCCACCACGACCGCGATCACCGTCGCAGCGGGTGGAGCCTGTTCGGCAAGAAGCGCCCGGCGTCCAACTATTCGGCCCCGGCCGTCGATCCGTCACCGGCCCGCGCCCAGCCCGAGATGCGCCAGACCTCCAGCGCGCGTCTCGCTCCGGAGCCGGAGGTGGAGGACGAACTCGAAATCCCCTCGTTTCTTAGGCGGCTCGCCAACTGATCGTCGCCGCAGGGACGACTGACAGGACGCCCCGGTTCGCCGGGGCGTCTTTCGTTTGGCCTGCATCGCGGCGTCATCGGATCGAAACAATCCGAAACCCGAGTTTCGTTTGCGCGAGACGGGTCGGGTCCTAACTTGCCATCGTCCGCCGCTCCCGCTGGCGACCCCGCAGCGAGTTCCGTCCTTGTTCCCACGCCACGATCATCGCGAGCAGACGATCATCGCACCGGCGATCTGCGCCGGCGTGGGCGTGCACACGGGCCAGCGCGTCCGCCTGGCCATCCGACCGGCTGCGGCGGGAACCGGCATTGTGTTCGTCCGCACCGACATCTCCGATCGCGACAACCGCATCCGTGTGTCGGGCGAAGCCGTGGTGGATGCGCGGCTGAACACCATGATCGAGAACGACGCCGGGGTGCGGCTGTCGACCATCGAGCACCTGATGGCGGCCTTCTGCGCCCTCGGCGTGTCGAACGCCGTGGTCGAGGTGGACGGGCCGGAACTGCCGATCCTGGACGGATCGGCCCTGCCGTTCGTGCAACTGCTCGACCGGGCCGGTTTCCGCCGTCAGCCCAATCCGATCCGCTACATCGAGATCCTGGAGCCGATCCGGGTGACGGACGGCGACAAACACGCGGCCCTGTTGCCGTGCGATCGCTATGAGATGCGGTTCGAGATCGACTTTGACGCCGCCGTGATCGGCAATCAGGTCATCGACTTCGTTGTCGACGAGGACACCTTCCGCAACGAGATCATGGCCGCCCGCACCTTCGGTTTCGCCCATGAGGTCCAGGCTTTGCGCCAGGCGGGCCTGGCCCGCGGCGGCAGCCTGGAGAACGCCGTGGTCATCGACCAGGGCGCCATCCTGAACCCCGGCGGCCTGCGCATGGAGCGCGAGTTCGTGCGGCACAAGGCGCTGGACGCCATCGGCGATCTCTACGTCCTCGGCGCGCCTTTGCTGGGCCGTTATGAAGGCTACAAGGCGGGACACGCGGTCAACAACCTGCTGGTCCGCGCCCTCTTGGCCGCCCCTCACGCCTGGCGCGAGGTCACGCGCACGCCCGAGCTGGCCCAGGCGGTCTGATCAGTCCCCGGTCCGTCGGACCGGATCATTGGCCGTCGCGACCTGATCGATCTGGACATTGGCGCCGTGCACCAGTCGCAGGCCCTGTGACGTCCGCTCGAACACCAGGGTCATGCGGTCGAGGGACGGCGGCACCACGTTCCCGCCCGGGGTCGTGAAACTGCCTACCGACCAGCGCAGCACCGCGACCAGGCCATCCTCTCCTATCGGCCGCACGCTCTCGATGTCTTGAAACGTGATCGGCGTGTTGCGGAACATGGCGCCCAGGAAGGCGTCATGCGCGGCGACGACCTCTCCACGGCCACGCCAGTGCATGCCGACGATATTGACCCATTCCACGTCGTCCCGGGACGATTCATACATGCGTCCGCCATCCTTTGCGGCCCAGGCGGCCTCATATTCGGCGGCGAACGCCCTGACGGCGGCGGTGTCCGCTGCGTTCTGGCCGATGGCGGGCGAGGCGGTCATGAGAAGAACTCCGATAGCGACGGCGGCCAGGGGGCGGATCATGGTCATGGCTCCTGTGTGGAGCCTTCGACTAACGGCCGAACATTCAGTCGGGCTTGTAAAAATCGGACATCAGACCAGCGTCAGGTCCCATTCTCCCGGCGCCGCCCCCATGAAATCATGGGCGTCCCGCGACAGATGCGCCTGGTCGAAATAGCCGAACCGATGCGCGAGCTCGGTCCAACTGGCGGCGGGCGAGGCCATTCGGGCGTTGATCAGGGCTTCGAAGCGCACAGTGCGGGCATAGAGCCTGGGCGTCACTCCGACCTGCTCACGAAACCGGCGCTGCAGCTGCCGCGGCGAAAGCCGGCTCCTGGCCGCGAGGTTGGCGACCGAAGCGTTCACCGCGCCTCGACGTATCGCGCGCGCCAGCCGGGCGGTGGCGTCCTCCGGCGGCGCAGAGGCCAGCCGGAGTCTCAGCCAGGCCTCGCAATGGCGGACGCGCGTTTCGAAATCCGGCGCGCGTCGGATCACGTCAACCAGAGCCTCCACGGCGGGCAGGCCCAGATCCCTGACCGGTGCTCCCGCGTCTGCGACCCCGCTCATGTTGAGACCGAACAACCTGTGAAAGCCGGCGGGCTGGAAGGCGATATGGAAGGTGTGGATGACGCCCCCGACGAGAAGGCGCGTGCTTTGGCGAGAGGCGACGCCGACCACGACGGCCTCCGGCGCGCGCGAAACGGCGCCCGCGTCCACACTGACCCGGTAGGGGTCTTCGAGATAGACCTCCAGGAACTGGGCGGGCCGGCCGGGCAGGGGCACGATGACTTCCGGGCCGTCGCTGCGCCCCTTGCGTTCCCGAAAGCCTCTCACCACAGATCGAAGGTGAAGCGACGCAGGCTGATTGCGCTGGACGATCATGACGCCTCCGTGAGGGCCTTATCCTAGCATGATCGCACTCATCAGCCGACCGAAGTCCGGCTCGCCGCGCTGGAAGGCGCGCCGGTTGGAATAGAAGCGACTCTCATCGGTGCAGGTGTCGTCGCCAGTCCAGGCCGTGTGTTCGATACCGCCCCGCTCCAGCCGCCACAGCACATAGGCGGGCAGGTCGAACATCCGGCGGTCCGGCGTCGCGCCGGGGGCGAAGAAGCGCGCTGCGGTCGCGTCCTCGGCCGTGAATCGGGCCTCGAAGTCGTCGCCGACCTCATAGCTGGACTGGGCGATGCAGGGGCCGACGACGGCGACCGTGCGTTCCGGGCGGGCGCCGAGGCCCTGCATGGCGGTGACGGCGCTTTCGATCACTCCGCCCAACGCCCCCTTCCAGCCTGCGTGAACGGCGGCGGCGACCCGGGCTTCGGCGTCGGCCAGCAGGATCGGCGCACAGTCGGCGGTCAGAACGGCGCACACCACGCCAGGGGTCGCGCTGGCGACCGCATCGCCTTCGGGCCGGGCGCCGTTCCAGGGTCCGTCCGCGACGTGGGTGACGGCCGAATGAACCTGATAGGCGTTGGCCAGGTCGTCGAGCCCGCGTCCGAACCAGGCGGCGATGCGGCGGCGGTTCTCGACCACGGCTTCTGCGTCATCCCGAGAGCCCAGCCCCGTGTTCAGTCCCTGATAGAGGCCGGTCGACACCCCTCCTTGCCGTGTGAAGAAGCCATGGCGGACGCCCGTCTCGGCCAGAAGAGGGTGGGTGATGGGCGACAGCTCGGTCATGCCTCGAATCCCGGAACGGAGAGGGTGCGGGGAGAAAACACGGCCGCGGCCTTGAACAGGGTTCCCATCTGCTCCGGGGCCGTCAACCGCTCGAGCTGACGCCGGATCGTGTCGGCGGACGCAGGCCGGGCGGCGGCCAGGCGCCCGGCGCGGGCCCCTATGCCGAGGGCGTTCAGGAACTCGCCCTGACCCCGGCATCCGGTGACGTCGGCGCCTGAGCGGACGGCCGCCTCCAGCACCATGGGGAAATCCGCCCACTGCGTCAGATCGGCCTCGCCCGGCGTCGCCAGGGGATCCACCTTCTGGTGCCGCTTCAGCGCCTGAAGGGTGTCGCCGGCCTCGGCTCGGTCGCGGCCATAGTCGATCAGCAGGGCGGCGCCCGAGGCCTCGGCGATCAGGCGGCCCAGATCGCGACCGAAGGCGGCCTGCTGCTCGGACACCTCCCAGGTCTGGCCGGCCTCGATCTCGAAATCGGGTGTTCCGACATCACCGGTTGCGGCGACCAGGCCGAACATCAGCTCGCTGTCCTCGGTCACGCCGACGCGCCGCTCGGCCCATCCGTCCCCGGTGCGGACGAACTGGCGCGCAGGCATGCAGTCCAGCACCTCATTGGCGATCAGGATGACCGGCGCGTCGGTCTCGATCGCCGCCAGGGACGACACCCAGCGGGGCGACAGGTCCGCCCCGGCCAGTCGTCGCGCCTGCATGTCACGCAAAGGCGCGCTGGGCTCGATCAGAACCAGATCGCACGCCTCCAGCAGGCCGGGCAGGGCGCGCTGGGCCTGGGCCATGGCCCGCAGCGCATCCTCCATCAGCGTCCCGTCGCCGGGACCGACCTCGATCAGGCGGAACCGCTCCGGCGCGCCCAGCCGGCTCCAGGTCTCGGCGACCCACAGACCCAGAAGTTCGCCGAACATCTGGCTGACGAGGGGGGCGGTGATGAAATCCCCGCCTTCGCCCAGCGCGGGGCGGGTGGCGTAGTAGCCCCCCTGGGGGTCATGCAGGCAACGCAGGACATAGTCGGCGATCGTCATCGGCCCCGTCAGGGCGATTTCGCGCGCCAGCCGGAGTTTCAGCGGCAGGGCCGGCGCAGTCGCCATCTCAGGCCGAGGCCGGCGGACGGCTCCACGCCCGCCAGATCAGCCAGGCGCCGATCAGGATCATCGGAATCGACAGGCCCATGCCCATGGTCAGGCCGAACGGCAGGTTCTCCATGCCCAGATCGGGCTGGCGCACCGTCTCCAGCGCGGCGCGCGACAGGCCGTAACCCACCAGAAACAGGCCGGTGACATAGCCGGGCTTGGCCAGCAGCTTCCAGGCCCAGACCGCCGCCGCCAGAAGGGCGAAAAGCAGCAGGCCTTCCAGCCCGGCCTCGTAGAGCTGACTGGGGTGGCGGGCGACGTCGCCCGGCCCCGCGATCAGGCCGCTGGTCAGCAGCACCTGGCAGGTCTCTGTCTCGTAGAGGCGTTTGGCCGTCTCGTTGCAGAAGTTGACGCCCCAGGGCGCGTCGGTCGGACGCCCCCAAAGCTCGCCGTTGATGAAGTTGGCTAGACGCCCGAAGAACAGGCCGATCGGCGCCGTCGCCAGGGCCATGTCGCCGACGCTGAGCGTGTTCAGCTTCTTGGCCTTCGTATAGAACACCACCGCCAGGGTCGTGCCGATCAGGCCGCCGTGGAAGGACATGCCGCCGGTCCACAGCTGGAACAGTTCCAGCCGCTCGCCCCAGCTGTCGCCGGTGAACAGCTGGCCGTACATCTCCGGCTTGTAGAACAGGGCGTAGCCGAATCGTCCGCCCAGGATGATGCCGACGGTGATCCACATGACCAGGTCATCGAGCTGAATCGGCGACAGTGGCGGCTTTCCGGGCGCCCAGAGGGCCGGCCGGCGGATCAGCCGCCCCGCATACCACCAGCCCAGGACGATGCCGGCGACATAGGCCATGGCGTACCAGCGGATCGCCAGTGGCCCGATCTGGAAGATGATCGGGTCGAATTCGGGAAAGATCACGCGCGGCGCTCCACTCGTCGGCCCATACGGGCGGCCCGGTTTCCGGGTCCGTCTGTGCCGTTTAGCAACTGCAAGGGTGTGACGCCATGCGCCTCGTCTTCGCATCCGAACCTGTGTAACCCTCCCCTGGAAAGGTTTCGTTCACCATATCGGGTGAGCTTTCCTTAACTCTCCCGGCGCGCCGGGATCGGAGACCGACATGCAGACCCGCAATCCCCTTCTGGACGAGTTCGCCAAGATCACCACCGGCGCCATGGGTCTGGCCCAGGCGGCGGGGGAGGAGGCCAAGGCCGCCTTCCGCGCCCAGGGCGACCGGTTCGTGGCCGAAATGGACCTGGTCCGCCGTGACGAATTCGATGCGCTGAAGGCCGAGATCGCCGCCCTGCGCGCCGAGATCGCCACGCTGAAAGGGGCCGCCAAACCGGCGGCGAAGAAGCCTGCGAAGGGAACGTCCACAGACGGAAATCCCGCTGCGGACGCAGGCGGTTGAGCCGAATCCCCGAACACGTTTACCAATCTCCCACGGTGGGGGATTCGCGACGCCGGTCAGTTCGGACCGCGTCGGCAATAATTGGGAACATCTGAATGGACGCCGCACGGCCAGAGGAAACGGACGTTCCCTTCGACCCGCTCGACGTGGTCGAACACGTGCTGAACGCCGAAAATCTGCCGTTCGACCGCACCGACGACGGCGACCTGGCCTTCGCCCTGGCGGGGGACTGGAAGGACTACGAGATGTGGTTCGCCTGGCGGCCCGAGGGCGACTGCCTGCAGCTGTGCTGCGCCCTGGACCTCCGCACGGCCAAGTCGCGCCGAAACGCCGCCTTCGAACTGGTGTCGCTGGTCAATCAGCGGACCTGGATCGGCCATTTCGAGGTCTGGCCCGAGGACGGCGAGATCGTCTTCCGTCACGCCCTGGCCCTGCCGCATGGCGAGCGCCCGACCCTGGCCCAGGCCGCCTCGATGATCGATGCGGCCGTCGAGACGGCGGACCGCTACTATCCGGCGTTCGACTTCATGGTGCGCGGCGCCAAACGTCCCCAGGACGCCATCGACGCCTGCCTGTTCGAGACCGTCGGCAACGCCTGATCAGCGTTCCTGATCAGCGTTCACGGGGCGTCAGGCGATAGGCGACGACGTCCGTCCGCGCGGCCAGGCCGTGCGACAGGGCTTTGAGCTCCAGGTCGCTGCGCGCCTTCAGCCGCCACGTGCGTCGCACGACGTCATCGGTCATCTCGAACGCCTGGGACAGGGAGCCGCGAACATCGTCGCCGTTCAGCAGGGCCTCCACGCCGCGCTCGGCTTCCGAGGCGTCCCGCCGCCAGGCCACCTCGACGTCCACCACCTGTAGCGCCGGCAGCCGTCGACTGACCAGGCGCAGACCGATCAGGATCAGCGCCGTCACGGCCGTGCCCAGGGCGCCGACGCCATACAGGCCCGCGCCGAACAGGATGCCGATCGCCGAGGTGATCCAGAGCGACGCGGCTGTCGTCAGGCCATGAATCGAAAATCCGGTGCGGAAAATCACGCCGGCGCACAGGAAGCCGATGCCCGTCAGCACGCCATGCGCCATCCGCGTCGGGTCGGTGACGATGTTTTCGTCCGGCAGGGCCTCGAACGCCCAGTCCGCCTGGGACATGGCCGCCAGCATCAGCAGGGTCGAGGCCAGGCACACCAGGATGTGGGTGCGGAAGCCCGCCGCCCGACCGCGCCACTCCCGCTCCAGTCCGATCACGCCGCCGGCGACGATTGAACCCAGAATGGGCAGGCCGACGGCTTCCAGAAGCTCCGTTTCCATCTCGCCGCAACGGCTGCGGATAGCCGATCGTTCCGGCAGGGTGTAGGAGCCGATCGATGCAGGATTTCGCCTCCGGACCCGTTCTGATCGTCGGCTGTGGTCGGCTGGGATCAGCCGTCGTTGAGGGCTGGCTGGATCACGGCCCCGTCGATCCTCGCCGGCTCATGATCGTCACTCCCTCGCCCAAGGCGGTGGCGGATCGCGCTGAAAGGGCGGGCGCAAGGATCAATCCGGGATCTGAACAGCTGGCGTCGGTTCAGGCGGTGGTGCTGGCCGTCAAACCCGCTGTGTGGCGAGCGGCGGTCGCCGACCTGCCGGGCGCTCTGGATTGGGACGCCGTCATCATCTCCCTGATGGCCGGGGTGCGGGCCGATGATATCCGTGAGGCGACAGGGCGATCCGTCGTCCGGCTGATGCCGACCACCGCTGTGGCCCAGGGCAGGGGCGTGGCCGCCGTCTGGTCTGAAGACAGGGGCGCTGTGGAAGCCGCCGCGCAGCTGTTCGGGCCCCTCGCCGACATCGTGTCCCTGGCGACAGAGGACCAGATCGACGTCGCCACCGCCGTCGCCGGTTCGGGACCCGCCTATATCCACGCCTTCGCTCGCGCCATGGCGGAGGCGGGCGTCGAGGCCGGCCTTTCGCCCGACGACGCCGTCCGGCTGGCGCGCGGCGCTGTCCGCTCGGCCGCCGCAGCGCCGATGGACGATGATCTGGAGAAATTGATCGCGCGAATCGCCTCTCCCGGCGGCACGACGCAGGCGGGCCTCAAGGCGGCCGAGGAGGCGGGGCTCGGCGCTGCCGCGAAGGCCGCCGTGTCGGCGGCCCTGCGACGGGCGCGCGAGCTGTCAGGTCAGTAAGGGGCGCCGGTCGAGATCAGCGGTTGGTCAGACGGCCCCGGCGCAGATTGGCGGCCAGGCCGTCGAAGGCCCGATCCGCGTCGCTCCAGGTCGTATAGCCGAACACATCGGCCAGGCTGGTCGAATAGCGTTCGTACCGGACCGGCAGGCGCTGGCCGTCCGACGTCACCACCTCGCCCTCGATGGTCGCTCCGCCTACGGACTTGGAGTGGAACATCGACAGGCCGGGGCGGTCGATCGTCTGCTGCATCGTCGGGCGGTTCGGCTTGAGGTCGGTCAGGACGAGGTTCACCCGCGCACCCGCCCAGCGGCCGTCGGTGTCGGCGTCGCGCGCCAGTTCACGCTCGATCACCTGGGCCAGGTCTTCGGCCTGCTGGCGCACGTCGCGCTCGCCCAATTCATCGAACGCCTTGGCCAGATCGCCGCCGATGCTGACGCTGACGTTCTGGGTCGACACCAGCGGCGCCCCGGAGGAGGCGGGCTGATCGGCTGCGGCGGCGCCCGCCAGCATCATCGCGGCGAGCGCCGGGGCGGCGAAAAGGGACGGCTTCATACGCATGACGGTCTCCACATCTGAACGCTGACACTTGAACGTGATGATGGGGTCCGATCCGTCGTCGCGCCAGTGGCGCGCTCCGCAATGTGATCGGCGGGCCGCCTATCCCGGAAGCCGGATCAGGGCCTTCAGCCCCCCCAGGTCGCTGCGCCCCAGGGTGATGTCTCCACCATGCCCGCGCGCCACGTCGCGCGCGATCGCAAGCCCCAGGCCGACGCCCTTCACGTTCTGATTGCGAGACGCGTCTAGGCGGGAGAAGGGTGTGAAGGCCTCTTCGTGCATCTCTTCCGGAATGCCGGGGCCGTCGTCCTCGACCGTGATCTCGAGCCCGCCGGCTTCCAGGGGTCTGGCGCTCAGACGCACATGCTCGCCGTGGGCTGCGGCGTTGCCCGCAAGGTTGTTCAGGGCCCGCCGAAAGGCGATCGGCCGCAACAGCGCCTTGAGATCGCTCGCCGCCTCGACCTCGACCTCGGCCCCGATGCGCCGGGCGTCCTCGGCGGCCTGGCTGAGCAGATCATGAAGGCTGACCGTCTGCGCGGCCTCGCCGGCCTCGCCGCGCGCGAAGGCCAGATATTCGTCGATCATATGCTCCATCTCGTCCAGATCGGCCTTCATGGCGGTCTGGCGCTTGAAGGGAGGGGCGAGGGCGAGCTCGAGCCGCAGGCGTGTCAGGGGCGTTCGCAGGTCATGGCTGACCGACGCCAGCAGCGCGGTCCGCTGGTCGATATGTCTCTGTATGCGGTCGCGCATGCCCAGAAAGGCCGTCGCCGCCTGGCGCACTTCCCGCGCGCCGTGAGGCTTGAACCGGGGCAGGATCTCGCCACGCCCGAACGCCTCGGCGGCGTCGGCCAGGCGTTCGATCGCCCGCACCTGATTGCGGATGAACAGGATCGCCACCGACATCAGAAGGACGGTCGCCAGCATCAGCCAGATGACGAAGATATGGGCCTGGGTGGCCACCGCCCGCTCGCGCGGCGCGATGATGCGCAGGACGCCGTCCGCCTCCTGCACTTGAATGTCGATGACGGCGGGATAGCGGGTGGTGTCGAACCAGAACGGTTGGTCCAGCCGCGAGGCCAGCGCCTTCTCCAGCGTGCGATCGACGATGCCGACCGCGCCCCGCCGGGTGTCCTTCGGCAGGACCTCGCCTTCATCCAGCGCGATCGACAGCTGCATCGAGCGTTGGGCGCGGGCGATGATCTTCTCCAGGTTCTCCGGGGTTGGCTCCTCGCGATAGCTTTCGGCGGCCCAGGCGATGTCGCCGGCCAGGCCTTCCGACAGGCGCGCGGTCACGCGCTGCCAGTGGGCGTCGAAAAAGGCCCAGGTCACCGCCCCCTGCATGATCAGCACCGGCAGAACGATGATCAGCAGCGACCGACCCCAAAGGGTCGTCGGCAGTCTCCGCTTCAGGAAACGGCCCAGCACCGGGAAGGGCACGAATCTCACGAGCGCCTAGTCCGGCGCCAGCATGTAGCCGACGCCCCGCACGGTCTGCAGGTAGCGAGGGTTCTTTGGGTCCAGCTCCAGCTTGCGGCGCAGGCGGGTCACCTGGACGTCCACGGCGCGACCGGTGATGTCGGCGGTGTCCGGCGACAGGTCCATGCGCTCGACCGGGGCGTGGGCGTGCAGGGCCAGGGTCTTCAGCAGTTGCGCCTCGGCCTCGGTCAGGCGTTGCGGCTTGCCGTCGCGCGTCAGCTCCAGCCGTTCCAGATCGAAGGTCGCCGGCCCCAGGCGGATCTCGCGCGGCATGATCGGCTTCACCCCGGTCCGTCGCAGGATGGCGTCGATGCGCAGCGCCAGCTCCTTCGGCTCGAACGGCTTGGACATATAGTCGTCCGCGCCGCGCGACAGACCCTCGATCCGGTCGGACGCCTCGCCGCGCGCGGTCAGCAGCAAGACCGGCGTCCTGGACAGGGCAGCCTTGTTGCGCACCCAGGACACCAGCTCCAGCCCGCTCTCGCCCGGCATCATCACGTCCATGACGACCAGATCGAACTCGATCAGCTCCATCAACCGCCGGGCGGCGGGCGCATGGGCGGCGCCGGTCGTGCGATAGCCCTCGCGCGCCAGATACTCTTTCAGCAGTTCGCGGATCCGGTCGTCGTCATCGACGATCAGCAGGTGTCGTCCGACGCCCGGCCCCGCGACAGGCCCGGATCGGCTCCCTCGGGCGTCCGTCATCTTGTTCTTGTTTGCGCGTTGCGGCGCATTCCCTCACCCGTCGTCTCGCGATGTCTTTGCAGAATAGGGGCATTTGCGCGAAATTGCAGCGGAAAGCGTAACCGGTGACCAGCAGCCCTCGCCGGCGTTTCGAGCCGCGCGATCCTGCCGCGACATTCTGTCGGCTCGTCCCCTTGCGGCCAGCCCTGCAACGGCGTTCAAGGGGAGGGGAGACCGGCGGCGCCGGGTCGGGGATCGAATTGATGTTCAGCCTGCTCAATCTTCAGAGCCTGTTCGGCCTGGCGGTGATCGTGGCCCTTTGCTGGGGCCTGTCGGAAAACCGGCGCAGCTTTCCGTGGCGGCTGGCGGCCGGGGCCATCGGGGTCCAGGCCCTGCTGGTGCTGGCCCTGTTCGCCATTCCCGGCTCGCAGGTGGTGTTGTCGGCCATCACCGGGGCGGTGGACGGCGTGGCGGCGGCCACGGCGAAGGGCACCCAGTTCGTGTTCGGCTATCTGGCGGGCGGAGATCAGCCCTATGTGGTGGGCAACCAGGGCGCCCTGTTCACCTTCGCCTTCAATGTCCTGCCGCTGATCCTGGTCATTTCGGCCCTGTCGGCGCTGCTGTGGCACTGGAAGATCCTGAAGTGGATCACCCTCGGCTTCGGCTTTCTGTTCCAGCGGACCATGGGCCTCGGCGGCGCCTCGGCCCTGGCGGTGGCGGCCAACATCTTCCTGGGCATGATCGAGAGCCCGATCGTTATCCGCGCCTATCTGGACAAGCTGACCCGGTCCGAGGTCTTCCTGATGATGGTGGTCGGCCTCGGCACGGTCGCGGGCTCCACCATGGTCGCCTACGCCGCCATCCTCGCCCCGGTCCTGTCCAACGCCGCCGGGCACGTCTTGGTCGCCTCGATCGTGTCCGCCCCGGCCGGCATCCTGGTGGCGCGGATCATGATCCCTGAGCAGCCGGGCCAGGGCGGCGCGGTCGCCGACTACGGCTCGGCGCTGAAGTACGACTCCGCCATCGACGCCATCGTCAAGGGCACGTCGGACGGTCTGATGGTGGTGATGAACATCTCGGCCGTGCTGATCGTCTTCGTCGCCCTGGTCGCCCTGGTGAACCTGATGATCGGAGGAATCGTGATCGCCGACGCGCCCCTGACCCTTGAGCGGTTCTTGGGCTGGCTGTTCATGCCGGTCGCCTGGCTGACGGGGGTGGAATGGTCCCAGGCGGGCAAGGCCGGCTGGCTGCTGGGCACGAAGCTGACCCTGACCGAATTCGTCGCCTTCATCGAACTGGGTAAGGTGCCGCTGGAGGCGATGAACGAGCGCACCCGCATGCTGATGACCTATGCCCTGTGCGGATTCGCCAACATCGGCTCGGTCGGCATCACCGTCACCGGCCTGTCGGTGCTGATGCCGGAACGGCGCGACGAGGTGCTGGGGATGATCTGGAAGGCCCTGTTCGGCGGCTTCGTCACCACTCTGATGACGGCGGCGGTTGTCGGCGCCATGCCGGCCGCCATATTCAGCTGACGTTCCGCACGACAGAGGCCGTCCGATGAAACTCTACACCTCGAACCGCGCGCCCAATCCCCGCCGCGTCCGCTGGGCCCTGGCCGAGAAGGGCGTGACCGACGTCGAACTGGTCGAGATTGACATCATGACCGGTGAACATCGCACCGCCGACTACCGCGCCAGGGTCGGGGTCGCCCATGTTCCCGCCCTGGAGCTGGACGACGGCGAGACCATCTCGGAATCGGTCGCCATCTGCCGCTATCTGGAGGCCCTCTATCCCGAGCCCAACCTGTTCGGCCGCGATCCGCGCGAACAGGCGATCGTCGAGATGTGGACCCGGCGCTGCGAATTCTATCTGGCCAATCCGCTGATGCTGAACGTGCGCCATTCCCATCCGGCCCTGGCGGCGCTGGAAGCCACCCAGGTGCCCCAGGTGGCGGACTACAACCGCGTCGGGGCCGAGCGGTTCATGCGGACGCTGGATCGCCGCCTGGCCGACCATCCGTTCATCGCGGGCGACCGCTTCACCATCGCCGACATCGTCGCCACCGTGGGCCTCGATTTCGCGCGCCTGGTCAAATACCGCCCGCCCGAGGAATACGCCCACCTCGCGCGCTGGCTGGCCGACTGCCGCGCCCGTCCGGCGGCGAGCGCGGGGGCGTGATCAGCCCCTCGGCGTGAACTTCTTGATGATGCCGGAATAGGTCATCAGCGAACGGCCGCCGGTCGTGATCTGGCCGCGCACGAAGATCAGGCTGCCGCCGGCACGCACCACCTCGCCGGTCGATTCCACCAGCTCGCCGACCCGCGCCCCGTCGATAAAGGTCGAATCGAGCTGGACCGTCACCCCGTTCTTGCCCTCCATCTCCTGATAGGCGGTCTGGAACAGGGAGATGTCGGCGAAGGTCATCAGGCAGCCGCCGTGCATGCGGTCGCCGGCGTTCATGTGTTTGGGCTCGGCGCGGAAGGCGCAGCGCATGCGGCCGTCGGGGTCGGGCTTGAAGTAGAACGGGCCGACCGTCTGGTCGAAGGTGCCGTGCAGGTCATAGGTCTGCCAGCCGGCGAACTCGCCCTCGGTCACCGTGATCTTTGCGACCATCGCATTTTTCCTTGCCTGACGCGCTTTGCGCTGCATGAGGCGGAGACCGCCTTCTTATTGCTCTCGCAATGCAGCATAATGCGCCGATGAGCGACCCCATCGAAGACGCGATCCTGCAAAAACTTTCCGCCCTCGGCCCCGGCAAGAGCATCGAGCCCGCCGAAGTGGCCAAGGCGCTGCAGCCCGAACAGTGGCAGCGCATGCTGCCCAAGGTGCGCGCCGCCGCCCTGGGCATGATGCGTCAGGGCCGCCTGACCATCACCAAGAAGGGCAAGCCGGTCGACCCCTCGGCCTTCAAGGGCGTCACCCGGTTGCGGCTGCCGACGCCGGAGGAAACGGCGGCGGCCCTGGCCGCGCGTCCGCCGGCGGACGACGAGGATGACGGCTGATCGCCTCGATTTCGCCGGACTGACGGGAGCAGGTTGACGCCATGTCGCCGGTGCGTCCCGTCCACTTTCTCGGTCTCATCGCTGGCCTGTCTCTGGCGGCCTGCGCCACGCCCCATGTCCAGCCGCCAATGACGCCGTCGGCCGGCTTTACCGGTCCGGAGGTGGTCGAGCAGACCCGGCCGGGCGCGCCGGGTGTCCTGGTGATGGCGGACGGCGCGCGTCTGCCGTTTCTGCGTTGGACCCCGCAAGGCCGTGCGCCCGAGGCCGTGATCGTCGCCCTGCACGGCATGAACGATCACGACGCCTCCTTCCGCCTGGCCGGTCCCTGGTGGGCCGCGCACGGGGTCGAGACCTGGGCCTATGATCAGCGCGGGTTCGGCCGGGCCCCGGGGCGGGGGGAGTGGGCGGGGACCGAACGCATGGTTCAGGACCTGCGTGAGACGGCGGCCCTGATTCGCGCGCGGCGGCCGGGCGTGCCGATCGTGGTGGTGGGTGAAAGCATGGGCGGATCGGTCGCCGCGGCCGCCTTCGCCTCCGAAACCCCGCCTGACGCCGATCGCGTGGTGCTGCTGGCGCCGGGGGTCTGGGGCTGGTCCAGTCAGAACCTCTTCAACCGCACCAGCCTGTGGGTCGCGGCCCATGCCCTGGGCGACGTGTCGGTGGAGCCGCCGGAGTTCGTCGTCCGCCACATCCTGGCGTCGGACAATATCGTGGAGCTGGTCCGCAACGGCCGCGACCCCGACAGCATCCTGTCCACCCGCTTCGACACCCTGTACGGCTTGGTCAGCCTCATGCAGACCGCGTCAGAGTCCCTTGGAAGGCTGAACCGGCCGACCCTGCTGATGTACGGCGCGCACGACCAGGTGGTCGAGAAGGGGCCGATGCGCCGCGCCCTGGCGAAGGCGGGCGACCCGCCTGATCTGACCACCGCCTGGTACCCCGAAGGTCGCCACCTGCTGAACCGCGATCTGGGCGCCGAGGTCGTCTATCGCGACGTGCTGAGCTTCGTTCTGGACCCGTCGGCGCCCTTGCCCTCCGGGGCCGGGTCGGTAGGGCCGCACCTGGGACTTCGCAGCCCTGAGGCGTCCCGAACGTCCCGCTAACCCTCTTTCCTGCCTGACCTTTAACGCCACGTTTACCATGCGGGCGGCAGTTTCTGCCTAGCGGGCGCGTTCGGTCTCCCGTCGGTATTCCAGGCGGGTCGGGTGGGCGGCTTTACGGCGGCGTTGCAAAGGTTCGGGATCGGTCGTCTGGCCGCGGTCCTCGGCGTGGCCGCCGGCGTTACGGCCGTTCTGGTCGCCCTGATGCTGCGTGTCGGCCAGTCGCCGGACGCGCTCCTCTATTCGGGCCTCGATCTGAAAGAGGCCGGCGAGGTCACGGCCGCCCTGGATCAGGCCGGCATCAAATACGCCACGCGCGGCGACGGTTCGACCATCATGGTCAATCGCGACGACGTCGGCACGGCGAGGATGAGCCTCGCCTCCAAGGGTCTCGTGACCTCGGGGTCGGTCGGCTACGAGCTGTTCGATAACCAGTCGGTGCTGGGCCAGACCGAGTTCCAGCAGAACCTCAACGAAAAACGCGCCCTCGAGGGCGAGCTGGCTCGCACCATCCTGGGTTATCAGGGCATTTCGACCGCCAAGGTGCTGATCGCCCTGCCGCGCCGCGAGATGTTCGCGACGGCCGCCGGCGAACCGACCGCCGCCGTCGTCGTGGGTGTGGGCGCGCGCGGCTTGACCGGCGACCAGGTCGAGGCCATCCGCAGCGTCGTCGCTTCCGCCGTGCCGGGACTGAAGCCGACGCGGGTGACCGTTTCCGACACCTCCAACCGCACCCTGGCCTCCGGGTCGGACGAGACGGGTTTCTCGGCCGCCACCGCCCGTGACGCCCAGGCCCAGACCGAAAGCCAGCTTCAGGCCCGCATCAAGGACATCGTCGAGGGCGTCGTCGGCGCCGGCAACGCCCGTGTCCAAGTCACCGCCGAGATCGACCGCGCGCGCTCGACCACCCAGGAGCAACGGTTCGATCCCGACGGTCAGGTCGTCCGCTCGACGTCGAGCAATGGTTCGGAATCCAGCGACACCACCGGCGATCCAGCGGGCGGGGCGACGGCCACGAACAACATCCCCGGCGGCGTTCCGCCGGTCGCGGCCCCGGCCGGCGCGTCGGAAAAGGCCAACACCGAAACCACCAACTATGAAATCTCCAACACCACCACCACCACGGTGAAGGAGGCGGGCGACGTCAGGAAGCTGGCCGTCGCGGTGGCGGTCGACGGCGTCTGGACCCCGCCCGCCAACGGCGAGGGCGAGCCCACCTATGCGGCGCGTCCGGCGGCCGACATCCAGAAGATCGACGCTCTGGTCAAGGCGGCCATAGGCTTCAACGCCGAACGCGGTGATCTGGTCACGGTCGAGCAGGCGCGCTTCAGCCGTGACGCCTCCGCCATGGGCGGGACGGAGGCCAAGGCCTCGATGTTCGACTTCGGCAAGAACGACATCATGCGCGGGGTCGAACTGCTGGTCCTGCTGGTCACCGGCCTGCTGCTGATCTTCTTTGTCCTGAGGCCTCTGTTGAAGGCCGCTCAGGGCCAGGGCGGCGGCGCGGCTGCGGTCGGGCCGGGCGGCGTCCCGGTGACCATGCTCCAGACCACCGAGGTCGGCGGCGTCGCCGGTCATCTGGCGGGGCCGGGCGCCATCGACGAGCGTCTCGACATCGCCCGGGTCCAGGGTCAGGTGAAGGCCTCCTCGATCAAGAAGGTCGCCGACTTCGTCGGCTCTCATCCCGACGAATCGGCCTCCATCGTCCGCAACTGGGTGCATGAAGGCTGATGGCCCGGCTGATCGGAAAAAAGACCCAGGTCGAGGACGTCAAGAAGCTCACCGGACCTGAAAAGGCCGCCGTGCTTCTGCTCGCGCTGGGCGAGGATCACTCCGGCCTCTGGAAACAGCTCGACGAGGACGAGATCAAGGAGATCTCCCAGGCCATGGCCGGGCTGGGCACGGTCACCGCCCAGGTCGTCGAGGATGTGCTGGTCGAGTTCGTGGCCGGGATGAGCGGCTCCGGCTCGGTCATGGGCTCGTTCGAACAGACCCAGAAGCTGCTCGCCGCCTTCATGCCCGCCGACCGCGTCGAGGGCCTGATGGAGGAGATCCGCGGTCCGGCCGGCCGCACCATGTGGGACAAGCTCGGCAATGTGAACGAGGCCGTGCTCGCCAACTATCTGAAGAACGAATACCCCCAGACCGTCGCGGTGATCCTGTCCAAGGTGAAGCCCGAGCACGCCGCGCGGGTGATGACGGCCCTGCCGGAGGACTTCGCCCTGGAATGCGTCCAGCGGATGCTGCGCATGGAGCCAGTGCAGCGCGAAATTCTCGACAAGATCGAGCAGACCCTGCGCACCGAATTCATGTCCAACCTGGCGCGCACCTCAAAACGCGACAGCCACGAGATGATGGCGGACATCTTCAACAGCTTCGATCGCCAGACCGAGGCCCGCTTCATCGGCGCGCTGGAGGAACGCAACCGCGAGTCGGCCGAACGCATCCGCGCCCTGATGTTCGTGTTCGAGGACCTGTCGAAACTGGATCCCGGCGGGGTCCAGACCCTGCTGCGGGCGGTCGAGAAGGATCAGCTGGGTCTGGCGCTGAAAGGCGCCTCGGAGGCTCTGCGGGAGATGTTCTTCTCCAACATGTCCGAGCGCGCCTCCAAGATCATGCGCGAAGACATGGAGGCCATGGGGCCGGTGCGTCTGAAGGACGTCGACGCCGCACAGATGGCGATGGTTCAGGCCGCCAAGGATCTGGCGGCCAAGGGCGAGATCATGCTGGCGGGCGCCGGCGGCGCCGATGACGAGTTGATCTACTGATGAGCGTCCGTCCCGACATCGGCCAGTCGGCCGCCAGCCGCCCCTTCGGATTCGACACCGAGTTCGACGACGCCGGCGGCGTGCGCGCCGCCACGCCCTTCCGCCCGGTCAAGCGCGCCTACCTTCCCGCCGAGGTCGAGGCCCTGACCGCCCAGGCCCGGCTGGAAGGCCGCGAGGCCGCCCTGGCCGAGGTGGAGTCCCTGCGCGCCATGGCCAAGGTGGAGATCGCCCAGGCGCTGGCCGCGACGGCGCCGGCCATCGCGTCGGCGATCCAGGCCCACCGCGAACAGTCGGCCCAGCTCGCCCTGGCCGCAGGACGGGTCATCGCCGGAGCGGCGCTGGACCGTCTGCCGACCGGCCCCCTGCAGGAAGCCCTGGAAAGTCTCGGCGCCGAGATTGACGCCAGCCCGCGTCTGGTGGTTCGCGCCGGCGGACTGGACGAGGAGACCCAGGCGCGGCTGCAGTCGGCGGCGGCGGACGCCGGCTTCACCGGTCTGATCGCCTTTCGCCCGGACCCCGGAATGGCCGTCGCCGCCTTCCAGCTGGAATGGGCGGACGGCCGCGCAGACTTCGACCCCGAAAACGCGGCGACGCGCATCCGCGCCGCCCTTGAGGCCGCTCTCGCCGCAGAGGCCGGTCATGGCGAGGCAGCGGCCGTCGCCCACGCTGACAGGAGATCGTTCTGATGGCCGATGACTTCGCCCTGGAAGAGTTCAACTCCGCCAACGCTCTGGTCCCCGCCGATGAGGCCGGCGACAAGAACGCCGTGGATCTGGCGCCGGTGTTCGACGTGCCGGTCAACATCTCGGCGGTGCTGGGCAAGGCGCACATGACGGTGGCCCAGCTGCTCAAGCTCAATCGCGGCAGCGTGCTGGAGCTGGACCGCAAGGTCGGCGAGGCCATCGACATCTTCGTCAACAATCGCCTGGTGGCGCGCGGCGAGGTCGTCGTCGTCGAGGACCGGCTGGGCGTGACGATGACGGAAATCATCAAGACCGAGGACAGCGGCGCCTGATCGGCCGCCGCGCGCGTAGAGATTTAAAGGAGAAGACCCATGCGGCTTCTGGTGGTTGGAAAGATCAACGGGCAACTGGCCTCGGCCGTGAAGATGGCCATGGCCCACGGCGCCAAGGTCCAGCACGTCGAGCGCGCCGACCAGGCGACCGAACAGCTGCGGCGGGGTCAGGGGGCCGACCTGCTGATGGTCGACTACAACCTCGACATCGCGGGACTGATCGCGGCGAACGAGGCCGAGCGGATCTTCGTGCCGGTGGTCGCCTGCGGTGTGGACAACGACGCCGACAAGGCCGCCGCGGCCATCCGCGCCGGGGCCAAGGAATTCATCCCCCTGCCGCCCGAGGCCGACCTGATCGCCGCCGTCCTGTCGGCGGTCTCGGACGACGAACGGCCGATGATCTCGGCCGACCCGTCGATGAAGGGCGTGATCCAGCTGGCCGATCAGGTGGCGCGGTCGGAAGCCTCCATCCTGATCACCGGCGAAAGCGGCGTCGGCAAGGAGGTGATGGCCCGCTATCTGCACGGCCATTCGCGCCGCGCGGACAAGCCGTTCATCAGCGTCAACTGCGCCGCCATTCCCGACAACCTTCTGGAATCCGAACTGTTCGGCCACGAGAAGGGGGCCTTCACCGGCGCCCTGGCCCGCCGCATCGGCAAATTTGAGGAGGCCGACGGCGGCACCCTGCTGCTGGACGAAATCTCCGAGATGGACGTCCGGCTCCAGGCCAAGCTGCTGCGCGCGATCCAGGAGCGGGTCATCGACCGCGTCGGCGGCTCCAGGCCGGTGCCGGTCAACATCCGCATCATCGCCACCTCGAACCGCGACCTGGCCAAGTCGGTGGCGGAGGGGGCGTTCCGCGAGGACCTGCTGTATCGCCTCAACGTCGTGAACCTGCGCCTGCCGTCCCTGCGCGAGCGGCCGGGCGATATCGCCGTTCTGGCCGATCACTTCGTCAAGAAATACGCCGCCGCCAACGGCGTGCCCGTGCGGCCGATCTCGACCGAGGCGCGCCGCGCCCTGGTCTCGCATCGCTGGGCCGGCAATGTGCGCGAGCTGGAAAACGCCATGCACCGCGCCGTGCTGCTGGCGGTCGGGTCGGAGATCGACGTCGACGCCATCCGTCTGCCGGACGGCCAGCCGCTCGACGCCTCGGCGAGCGCCGGCGCGGCTGTGGGCGACGCCGGTCCCGCCGCCCGCGCCGCCCAGGCCGCCGACGCCGTCAGCCGCGCCTTCGTCGGCCAGACGGTCGCGGCGATGGAGAAGACCCTGATCCTCGACACCCTCAGCCACTGTCTCGGCAACCGCACCCATGCGGCCAATATCCTCGGCATCTCGATCCGCACCCTGCGCAACAAGCTGAACGAATACGCCGACGAGGGCACGGCCATCCCGGCGCCCCAGTCCGGCGTCGCCACGGGTCACGCGGCCTGAACATGGATCGTCGCGGTCTGATCGTCGGCGTCGGCGCCCTGGCCCTGTCCGGGTGCCGCCGCGCGTCCAACGACAAGACCTCGGTCGCGGCCAAGGCGCCGGCCATGCCGGAGCGCACGCTCGATCTGTCCGACCTCGAGAGAGACCATGGCGGCCGCATCGGCCTGTCGGCCCAGTTGCACGAACGCGTGTCCTGGCGCGGTCGCGAGCGTTTCCTGCACTGTTCCACGTTCAAGTTATTCGTAGCCGCCTGCCTGCTGGAGCGGGTCCAGAGGCGGATCGAAGTGCTGGACCGCGAGGTGGCGATCACCGCCGCCGACCTCGTGCCGCACGCGCCTGTGGTCGCCCCCGCCGTCGGGGCGAAGCTGTCGCTGAAGCGGCTCGCCCAGGCCGCCGTCGAGGTCAGCGACAACGCCGCGACCAACATCCTGATCCGCGAAATGGGCGGTCTCGCCGTCCTCAACGCCTGGTACGCCAGCGCCGGCGACCACACCACCCGCCTCGACCGGATGGAGACCGAACTCAACATCCCGGACGGCGACAAGGACACGTCCCAGCCGATCCAGACCACGGCCAATCTCGACTGGATCATCAAGACCTATCAGCCGTTCGGGCTTTTCGCGGCCCATCGCCCCCTGTTCGACTGGCTGATCGCGTCTCCGACCGGTCCGGGCCGGATCCGCGCGGGCGTTCCCGCCGGCTGGACAGTGGCCCACAAGACCGGAACCAGCGGCGTGGGCCACGCCAACGACATCGGCTACGCCTATCCAGCCTCGGGCGAGCCCCTTCGCATCGCCGTCTATTATGAGGCGCCCGAAAGCCTGTCGGCCGAACGCCGCGACGCCGTCGTGGCCGAGGCGACCCGGCGCGCCGTCGCCGCCCTCGGTCATGCGCCCCAGGAGCCCGCCGCCGCATGACCGACCAGCCGCTGATGAAGGACGGGCTGGCGCGGCCGACCGGCGCGGACGTGCGCGGCTGGCTGATGCGCGGCGAGGTCGGGATGGCCACCGGGGTGATCGGGGTCATCCTGCTGCTGATCCTGCCGGTGCCGGCCTTCCTGATGGATCTGCTGCTGGCGATCTCGCTGGTGTCGTCGGTCCTGATACTGATGACCGCCCTGATGATGAAGAAGCCGCTGGACTTCGCCATCTTCCCGACGGTGCTGCTGGTCTCGACCCTGTTCCGTCTGGGCCTGAACCTCGCCTCGACGCGCCTGATCCTGTCCCACGGGCACGAGGGTCACGATGCCGCCGGCCAGGTGATCAACGCCTTCGGCCAGCTGATGATGGGCGGCAGCTTCATCATCGGCATGATCATCTTCGCCATCATTCTGGTGGTGAACTTCGTGGTCATCACCAAGGGCGCGACCCGCATCGCCGAGGTCTCGGCCCGTTTCACCCTGGACTCCATGCCGGGCAAGCAGATGGCGATCGACGCCGACCTGTCGGCGGGCCTGATCTCCGAGGACGAGGCCAAGCGTCGTCGCAAGGAGCTGGAGCAGGAATCGACCTTCTTCGGCGCCATGGACGGCGCCTCCAAATTCGTGCGCGGCGACGCCGTCGCCGGTCTGGTCATCGTCTTCATCAACGTCATCGGCGGCCTGCTGATCGGGGTGGTCCAGCACGGTCTTCCGGCCGGCGAGGCGGCGACCACCTATATCCAGCTGACGATCGGCGACGGTCTGGTCACCCAGGTGCCCGCCATCATCATCTCGATCGCCGCCGGCTTCCTGGTGTCCAAGGCGGGCGTCGAGGGTTCGGCCGACAAGGCTCTGGTCCAGCAACTGGCCACCAACCCCGTCAGCCTCGGCGTCGTCTCCGGCGCGGCCGGCCTGATCGGCCTGGTGCCCGGCATGCCGATCCTGCCCTTTGCCGCCCTGGCGCTCGGCGCCGGCTTCATGGCCTGGCGGCTGGGCCGGGACCGGCTGCGGCCGAAGGCGCCCGAGGTCGATCCCGCCGCCGCAAAACCGGCCGAGGACGTCGAGGAGCCCATCTCCACCGCCCTGACCATCGACGAAGTCAAGATCGAGCTCGGCTATTCGCTGCTGACCCTGATCAACGAACTGGAGGGCCGCCGCCTGACCGACCAGATCCGCGCCCTGCGCCGGGCGCTGGCCCAGGAGTTCGGCTTCGTCATGCCGTCGGTGCGCATCCTCGACAACATGCGCCTCCCGGCCCAGGGCTACGCCATCCGGATCAAGGAGATGGAGGCGGGGTCAGGCGAGGTCCGGCTCGGCCACCTGATGGCCATGGACCCGGCCGGCCGTCAGGTCGAACTTCCCGGCGAACACACCAAGGAGCCCGCCTTCGGCCTGCCCGCCACCTGGATCGAGGACGGGCTGAAGGAGGAGGCCACCTTCCGCGGCTACACCATCGTCGACCCCTCGACGGTGCTGACCACCCATCTGACCGAGATCCTCAAGGAGAACATGGCCGACCTGCTCTCCTACGCCGAGGTGCAGAAGCTGCTGAAAGAGCTTCCGGCCGAGGAGAAGAAGCTGGTCGACGACCTGATCCCCTCGGTGGTCACCGTCACCACCCTGCAACGGGTGCTCCAGGCCCTGCTGCGCGAGAAGGTCTCGATCCGCGACCTGGGCGCCATTCTGGAAGGACTGGCGGAGGCGGCGCCGCACTCGTCCTCCGTCACCACCCTGGTCGAACATGTCCGCAGCCGCCTGGCGCGTCAGCTGTGCTGGCAGTATCGCGGCCACGACGGCGCCCTGCCGATCGTCACCCTGTCGCCGGAATGGGAGAACGCCTTCGCGGAGAGCCTGGTCGGGCCGGGCGAAGAGAAGCAGCTCGCCATGGCGCCCAGCCGCCTGCAGGACTTCATCCGCGCCGTCCGCGACGCCTTCGAGCGCACGGCCATGACCGGGGAGAACGCCGTCCTTCTGACCGGGCCCCAGACCCGGCCCTATGTCCGGTCCATTATCGAACGCTTCCGCGGCCAGACCGTGGTGATGAGCCAGAACGAGGTCCATCCCCGCGCGAAGCTGAGAACGGTCGGGGCGGTGTAGCAAGCGGCTCCCGCCTTGGGTGCTCATCTGCAATAATACCGCGATGGCCGCTCTGAGATTTCTTGTCTGGACATTCGCCTTAGTCGGTCTGTCTGCGCCTGCATGGTCCCAGGAGGCCGCCGCCAGGTGGCGGACACCACCCGTGGCCACAGAGGAAGACTTCCCGGAATTCGCAGCGACGATCGGCGTTGATGGCAGGGTCGTCCTAGATTGCCTGGCTTCCATCGACGGCCGTGTGCGCGACTGTCAGATCGTATCGGCCCGTCCTGAGTCGCTGGGATTCGAACAGGCGGCACTTGAGATTGCTTTGAGAGGCGTCATTGAACCAGCCCATGGTGTCCGAGGCGAGCCGGTGCTCAGCCGCTTCCGCTTCCGCATACCCTTCAGTTTGGATGACGAGCCGTTTGTATCAGGGCCCCGACCGCCCCGGCCAAATGTCGCTCAGGCAACTCCTTCGTCGCTGGCTCTGGCGAAGCAGCTAGTCGAACGATATGGCGTTACGTCCGCCTTTCCTCTCGAGATGGGAGGACTGCCGCTGGAACGACGCGCCGTGATAAACCGGTGGATCGACCGAGGCGAAATCGACGGGTCAGCGGAGCTGAAGGACGCGGCCGTTCAAATGACCGCTGCGATGTTTAGCGACCGACAGATGCGTACCCTACTGGCGGGCGGGCAGTTGGACTCCATGCCAGTGGTGACCGAAGAGATTTTATCGCTCGGTGATTACATACTGTGGGATGTCGATATCGGCTCCCTGCTCAGGAAGGCGTACTGTCGCCAATACGACTGCGGATGACCGAGGCCACACTTACAACGCCCGATACCGGAAGTTCCGGAACCGCGCCGCGCCCTGTCCGGCGGCGTAGAGGCCGGGCCTCAGCATCATGAAGCCGCCCCGGACGTTGTTGTTGTAGCCCGACACCTCCATCTGGCGGTCGAACTTGGTCCAGGTCCGGCCGTCGCCGCTCGTGTGCAGGGTGACGATGTTGTAGGCGTTGGTCAGGCGCAGATGGACTTTGCGGCCGTGCGAATGACCGGGACGGCCGCGCTCTATGCCGTACTGGTGGGTCACGAACCGCGCGGCGTCGAAGCCCAGCCCGGCGTACAGCGCCTTGTCGTAGAACAGGATCAGTCCGGCCGTGACGCCCGGATCGATCTCGATCTCCACCTCCATCTCATAGGCCAGGTCGCCGCAGACGAAGGTCAGGGGCGAACAGTCCGACGGCGCCGCGCCCTTGCCCTGCATGATCAGGGCGCCTTCACGCCGCTCCAGCCGCGCCGCCTCGTCCGGCCCGGCGCTGTAGAAGCTCCACTGGATGCCGTATTTGTCGGTCGAGAAGTCGTCGGACAGGGCCATGCCCGGCGTCAACGCCTCTCCGCCCGACGGCTTGGCGATCGGCTTGCTCAGGTCGCCGCCCCTGGCGCGGAACCAGCCGTCGTCCGTCCATTCGATCGGGTCCAGCAAAGTCTGGCGGCCCAGGGTCCAGTAGGCGTTCTCATAGCCGTGGTAGACCATCCACCAGGATCCGTCCGGACCTTCGACCAGGGTCGCATGGCCGCGCGACCACCATTTCTCGGCCGCCGAGGTGGTTCGCACGATGGGATTGTGCGGACAGTCCTCCCACGGACCATGGATCGACCTTGACCGCGCCGCGATCACCATATGGCCGGTGGGCGGTCCGGCCGTGCCGCCCAAAGCGGTGATCATGTAGAAATACTCGCCCCGCCGCAGCAGCTTCGGCCCTTCCTGACCGAACCCCTCGACCACCCATTCGGAGGGGAAACGCCTGGGCGTATAGACGTGCTCGACATCGCCATCGGTCGACAGGCCGTCATCCGACAGCCGCACCCGGTCGCCGCGGTGCAGGAACAGATACCGCTTGCCGTCCTCGCCGACGATGTGGCCGGGGTCGATATGGACCGGCAGCTTCAGATCGATCGGCTCGCTCCACGGCCCTTCGATCCGGTCGGCCCAGATGACGTAGTTGGAGCGATACTCCGGGAACCGCGCCGGGATGTAGATGAAGTAGCGGCCGTCGTGCTTGCACAGCTCCGGCGCCCAGACCGAGCCGATGTTCTTCGTCAGGGCGGCGGTCAGCGGCCGCCAGTTCACCAGGTCGCGCGAGCGCCAGATGTGCAGTCCGGGCACGGACTCGAAGGACGAGAACGTCATATAGTAATCGTCGCCGTCCTTGAGGATCGACGGATCGGGCCGATCGCCCGAGACGATGGGATTGAGGAACGTCCCGTCGCCCAGATCGGCGATGCGCTGGTTCTCGACACCGCGCCGCCATTTCATGTCCGCCCATTCCCGTCCGAACGGCGCGGCCTCCGCCCAGGTCTGGGCGCGGGCGGCGAGCCCCGGCGTGGCGGCGACGGCGGCGCCTCCCAGCAGGGACGACACGAAGGCGCGACGCGGCAGGCTCATTCGGGCTCTCCGGGAAAGGAAGGGTCGATGTTAGCGCAAACAAATCTCCGCGCCGTCAGTTTTCCTGTCGGGACCTGCAGAAATCCTCGACGCGCCTCGCGTTGACCGCCCGACCTTCGATCGCGATATCGGGACGGTCGTCGGGCCGTCCTCTCTCCCGCCCGCCGACGGGGACCTTCCGCATGAGCGCCGCTGTTCGACGCCCGATCCGAATGCGACTCTGTCGCCGCTGGTCCGCCTGACGGGCTCCGGCCCGTCTTCCACGTCTCTCAACACCGAAGCTCTCGACGGACGGCGCCTCGCGCCGCCGGACGACGGCTCATGTCCTTCTCGTTCCCTGGATACCCACGTATGCGCACCGCCTCCTTCCGCTTCGGCCTGTCTCTGGCCGCTTCCTCGATCGCCCTGTTCGCCGCCTTGCCCGCCTCCGCCCAGTCGGCGGCCCAGGACGAGCCCGCCGCCGTCGACGATGTCGTCGTCACCGGCACCCGCACGCCCAGCCGCTCGCGCCTCGACACCCTGGCGCCCGTCGATGTCGTCACCGCCGAGACGCTCCAGAACCGGGGCACGACCGAGTTCGCGGCCGCGCTCGCCCAGTCCGTGCCGTCCCTGACCTTCCAGCGCCCGTCGGTGACGGACGGCACGGACTCGATCCGTCCCGCCACCCTGCGCGGCCTGTCGCCGGACCAGACCCTGGTTCTGGTCAACAGCACGCGCCGCCACGCCTCGGCCCTGGTCAATGTCAACGGCTCCGTCGGGCGCGGCTCGGCGGCCGTCGATCTGAACGCCATCCCGACCGGGGCTCTGGACCGCGTGGAGGTGCTGCGCGACGGCGCCTCGGCCCAGTACGGCTCGGACGCCATCGCCGGCGTGGTCAATCTGCGTCTGAAGCAGGCCGCCTCGGGCGGCGGCGCGGGCGTCACCTACGGCCAGTATCTCACCACCGTGGAAGAGGCGCGCGGCGAACGCGACGAGACCGACGGCCAGACCGTCACCGTCTCCGCCTGGCAGGGCTTCGGCCTTGGTTCGGACGGCTATCTGACCCTGTCGGCCGAATACCTCCAGCGCGATCCGACCAACCGCTCGGGCGTCGATCCGCGCGCGGCGGCGGGCGGCCGGGTCACGGCGCGGCTGGGCGACCCCGAGGTGGATCAGTGGACCGTCTTCGCCAACGCCGGCAAGCCGCTGGCGGGCGGCTGGGACCTGTACGGCTGGGGCGGCTATCAGAACCGCGACAGCGAAAGCGCCGCCTTCCCGCGCCTGTCGGACAACGTCAACAATGTCGCCTCGATCTATCCGAACGGCTTCCTGCCTCTGATCGCCATCACCTCCAAGGACGCCTCGGCGGCGGGCGGCCTGCGCGGCCAGATCGCCGGCTGGGACGCGGACTTCAACCTGTCCTGGGGCCGCAACGCCCTGGAGTTCCGCACCGAGAACAGCCTGAACGCCACCTATGGCGCGCAATCCCCGACCAGCTTCGATTCCGGCGGCCTGATCTATGACCAGTTGGTCTTCGGCGCCGACTTCACGCGCCAACTGGATTGGGGCCTCTCCGCGCCAGTCAATCTGGCCCTGGGCGTGGAGGCGCGTCGCGAGGGCTATGAGATCGAGGCCGGCGAGCCCGCCAGCTACAATCGCGGCCCGCTGGGCGGAAACACCTCACTGGCCGGCGGCGCTCAAGGCTTTCCCGGCTTCCAGCCGTCCAACGTCGTCGATGAAAGCCGCGACGCCGTCGGCGTCTACGCCGACATCGAAATCCCGCTGACGGACAGCTTCACCGTCGCCGGGGCCGTGCGGTTCGAAGACTATTCCGACTTCGGCGACGCCCAGACGGGCAAGCTTTCGGCACGCTATGATTTCACGCCCAACTTCGCCCTGCGCGGCTCGGTCTCGACGGGCTTCCGGGCGCCGTCGCTGCAGCAGAGCTTCTTCACCTCGACCTCGTCCGTGATCCAGAACGGGGCGGTGGTGGAGACCGGCACCTTCCCGGCCACCAGCCTGATCGCCTCGACGCTCGGCGCCCGGCCGCTCAAGCCGGAGACCTCGACCAACTATTCCCTCGGGACGGTGATCCGCTTCGGCGGCTTCGACCTGACCGTCGACGCCTACAGCATCGACATTGAGAACCAGATCGTCCTGTCGGAGCTGATCAACCGCAGCTTCTCGCCCCAGGTCGCCGGCCTGCTCGATCCACTCGGCATCCAGGCCGCGCGTTTCTTCCTGAACGGCGTCGAGACGCGCACCCGGGGCGTCGATGTGGTCGGGCGCTATCGCCTGAACACCGAGACGGTCGGCGACTTCGACTTCACCGTTGCGGGCAACGTCAATGAGGTCGAGGTGCTCAAGACCCCGACTTCGTCCTCCGTGCTGAACCCGGTCCCGACCCTGTTCGCCCGCAGCCGCATCGAGACCCTCCAGCAGGGCACGCCCGACACCAAGGTCTCCGGGGCCGCAGACTGGTCCTATGGCCGGTTCGGCGCCACCGCCCGCGCCACCTATTACGCCAGCGTGGTCCAGCCGGGCTCGACGGCGGCCAGCGACTTCTCGACCGGCGACAAGACGGTGATCGACCTCGAAGGCCGCTTTCAGGTCACCGATCGCATCGGGCTGGCTGTGGGGGTGGACAATGTGTTCGACGAATACCCGGACTTCGTCCCGGCCAACCTGAACTCGAACGGGGTGGTGGCCTTCCCCTTCTACTCGCCCTTCGGCTTCAACGGCCGCTACGGCTATGCGCGTCTCAGCGTGAAATGGTGAGGGCGTCCTGAATTCCGACGAGCGGGCCCGGTTCAGCGCCGGGCCCATCCGCCGGACGAGGCGGCCATGGCCTCCGGATTGACGGCGCGGGCGATCAGGCCGGACTGGGTGATCCAGACCTCGTATTTCGCCCCGTCGGCCATGGGCATATAGGCCGCGCCGCCGTACAGGGTGTCCACGGCGTCCCAGTGCGGACGGATGCGGCGTCCGGTCTCCCACACGCTCGGCTTCCAGGGCACGTCCTGACCCAGCACCTGAACCGGCTGGTCGTCGCCCGAAATGTCGTGGACGCTGCGGGCGCCGTGGCGCTCCTGTTCGATGTCCTCATAACGGCCGGCCAGCCGCTCCAGCCGGTACTGGGAATCCAGGCCCAGGACATTGGCCCAGGGCTTCCACTTCAGCACGCGCGCCTCGATCCGCCAGTCATCGCCGTTGACCGGATAGACCCGCACGTCCGGCTCGCCGCCGCCCCGACCGGGCTTGGTCACAGTGGCTTCGAAATATTGCGGCCCCAGCTGCCTCAGGCTGATCTCCGCCACGGGTCGTTCATGCGTCAGGCGCGCATAGGTCTGGGCGTTCAGACCCAGCAGGGCCGCCGCCGTCGCCGCCCAGGCGGCCGTCGCCCCGCCGATCAGTTTCAGCGGCCCGGAGACCCAGCGCCCGGCGAAAAATGACGCCAGTCCGTTGAGCGCCAGCACGACGCCCAGGAACCCGACGATCGCGGGCGGAATCCACCACCAGTTGACCATTCACAACTCCTCGTCGCATCGCTGCGGTCCGGCGGCCCCCACGGCGCTGGACAGGTCGCCATGCGACGTTATTGCTTGAACCATGATCGACACCGACGCCAGCCGCTTCCCCATATTGGGGCGCCTGAGAGCGACTCTAGAGTCCGTGCGCGGTTCCTCGTTCGGTCGATCGCTGGGAATCCTGCTGACGGGGGTGTTCCTTCTCCTTCTGGTCGTGAACGCCAGCGGCCTGATGTTGATCCGGCACACGGCCGCCATCAACGCCGAGGTCGATCAGACCTGGCAAATCCGTCGACTGAACCGCTCGGTGCTGCTCAAGGTCGAGGAGGCGGAGACCGCCCAGCGCGGCTTTCTGCTCACCGGTCAGCCGGATCTCGCCGCCCAGCATGACGATGCACGCGCCGAGGCGCGTCAGGCCCTGGTCGAGCTCCACGCAACGACGGTAACGGACCGCCCCACACAGGACGCCGTGAAGCGTCTGACGGCGATCACCGAGGCCAAGTTCGAGGAGATGGCCCGGACCTTCGTCGCCGTCCGCCAGGGCCGGATCGGCGAGGCGGTCAGCATCGTCCGCACCGGACAGGGCCAGCAGATGATGCAGAGCCTCCGCGACGCCGTCGATCGCATTGACAGGCGACAGGGCGACCGGGTGGCGGACCTGACCACCCAGGCGCGGGCCTCCGCCGGCTGGACCGTCGCGGTCAATGCGGCCGCCGGCCTGCTGATCCTCCTGCTGGGCGGTGTGATTGCCGTCCTGGTCCGGCGCTATCTGATCGACGTGCGTTCGGCCCGTGATGCACTGGACCGCGCCAACGCCGGACTGGAAGAGACGGTCCGCGCCCGCACGGCGGCGCTGTCCCGCGCCAATGAGGAGGTCCAGCGCTTCGCCTATATCGTCAGTCACGACCTGCGTTCGCCCCTGGTCAATGTCATGGGCTACACTTCCGAGCTGGAGCAGGCCGGAAAGGCCCTGACCGCACAGGTCGATGTGGTCGAGGCCCAGGCGCCGGAGCTGGTGTCGGAGGACGCGCGCCAGGCGGTGCGCGAGGATATCCCGGAGGCCGTCGGTTTCATCCGGGCCTCGACCGAGAAGATGGATCGTCTGATCAACGCCATCCTCAAGCTCTCGCGCGAAGGGCGGCGCAACCTCGTTCCCGAAGCCCTCGATATGGACGCCATGGTCGGCCGCATCGCCGATAGCGTCAGTCATCAGGTGGCCGAAGCCGGGGCCGAGATCGTGGTCGAACCCCTGCCGGAGTTCGAGAACGATCGCCTGTCGATCGAGCAGATCATGGGCAATCTGATCGACAACGCCGTGAAATATCTCGACCCCGGCCGACCCGGCCGCATCGTCGTCTCGGGGCGGGAGCTTCCGGGAGGCTGGGTCGAATATGCGGTGCAGGACAATGGGCGCGGCATCGCCGATCGCGACCGCGAACGGGTGTTCGAACTGTTCCGCCGCGCCGGGCGTCAGGACCGTCCGGGCGAGGGGCTGGGTCTGGCCTTTGTGCGCAACAGCGTTCGGCGCCTGAACGGCGTCATTGACCTGGACTCACAGCTGGGCGAGGGCTCGACTTTCCGCCTGAAATTCCCCAAACGACTCGTCCTGTCGGACGTGGGAGACGATCTGTGAGCAACCCGGTGAAGATCGTCATGGTCGAGGACGACCATGGCCACGCCAAACTGATCGAAAAAAACATCCGTCGCGCCAATATCGCCAACGATATCCTGCACTTCGACGCCGGCCAGCCGGCCCTGGACCATCTGTTCTCCGACGAGGTGCGGGCCAACGGCCCGCTGCTGATCCTCTTGGACCTCAACCTGCCGGACATGCAGGGCACGGACATCCTGGCCGAGGTGAAGAAGGACGAGCGTCTGCGCCGCGCGCCGGTGGTGGTTCTGACCACGACCGACGACAAGACCGAGATTCAGCGGTGCTATGACCTCGGCTGCAACGTCTACATCACCAAGCCGGTCGACTATGAATCCTTCGCCGGCGCCATCCGGCAACTGGGCCTGTTCCTGTCGGTCATGCAGGCGCCGGAGATCGAGTGACGTCCGTTTCAGCCGCTGTGGGGGCCGGTGTGAGACTGCTCTACATCGACGACGACCGCGGCCTCGCCCGCCTGGTCCAGAAAGAGCTGTCGCGCCACGGCTATGACGTCGTTTGCGCCCACGACGGCGACGAGGGTCTCTCCGCGCTCGACGCCCAGACGTTCGACGTGATCGCCCTCGACCACTACATGCCCGGCCGCGACGGCATCGACGTCCTGCCCGACATCCTGGCCCGCGAGGCGCCGCCGCCGGTGGTCTATGTCACGGGCGCTCAGGAAGGACGTCTCGCGGTCGCGGCCCTGCGCGCCGGGGCGGCCGACTATGTCATCAAGGACGTGTCGGAGGACTTCACCTCCCTGCTGCGGTCGGCGCTCGAGGACGCCCTGCTGCGGCGTCGTCTGGAACGCGAGAACGCGGCGGCGCAGGAACAGGTGGCCCGTGCGCGCGACCGCGCCGAAGCCCTGCTGAAGGAGGTCAACCACCGCGTCGGCAATTCGCTGCAGCTGGTCTCGACCTTCATCGCGCTTCAGTCCCGCCAGGTCGGCGACGACGCCCGGATCGCCCTGAAGGAAGCCCAGGCCCGCATCGACGCCGTGGCCCAGGTTCACCGGCGTCTCTACACCTCCGATGACGTCACCGGCGTCGCCTTGGACGAGTATCTGGGGGGGCTGCTCGCCGAACTGGGCGCCTCTCTGGCGGCCGGCGCCGCGGCGCCGCGCATCGTGTTCGAGGCTCAACCCCTGCGGGCCAGCGTCGATCAGGCCGTCAGCCTGGGGGTCGTTGTGACCGAACTGGTCACCAACGCCGTCAAATACGCCTACGGCCCCGAACGGCCGGACGGCGAAATCCGGGTTCAACTCGTGCTGGACGACGCCGGACGCGCCCGTCTGACGGTCGAGGACGACGGGCCCGGCCTGGGCGACGGCTCGGTCAAGGGCACGGGCCTGGGCGGCAAGATCATCTCCGCCATGGCCTCGGGCCTGGGTTCGACGCTGGAGTATGATCCGGCGCACCGGGGCGTGCGCGCCGTCATCGGCTTCGCGCTCTGACTCGGCCCGCCGCCATGTCCGACCCTCGGCCCCAGTTCGGCCGTCCCGAACCCGGTCGCCCTTCCATGGACCGCCCCGCCGCCTTCGGCCTGCTGATCAGCGAGGGGCGGCTTGGGACCGTCCGCGTCACCAGGCCCGGCGAGGCGCCCTATCTCGATCTCCCCGGCGGCGCGATCGAGCCGGGCGAGGACGAGGCGCAGGCGGTCGTCAGAGAGGTCGCCGAGGAGACCGGCCTGATCGTCCGACCTCTGACCTGCATCGCCCGGGCGGGGCAGTATTTTCTCAAGTCCGACGGCGCCGCGGTCAACAATATCGGCGGCTTCTGGACCCTGGAGCTGATCGGCCAGGACCCGGCCGTAAAGATCGAGAACGACCATGAACTGGTCTGGCTCGACCCCGAGGCGGCGCTCGTCTCCCTGCGCCACCAAGCTCACGCCTGGGCGGTGACGGCGTGGCTGCGATGGGTCGAGGCGGGGAACGAAACCGGCGGCTGACCGGTTGATGAACCGAGCCGCCCGTCATCCCGGCGGGCGGAGGTTCAGGAGTTTCCCATGCCCGATCAGGATCGCATCGAAGGCGCCGCCAAGAACATCGGCGGCAAGATCAAGGAAGGCGTCGGCAAGGTCACCGGCGATGAAAAACTGAAGGCCGAAGGCAAGGCCGATCAGGTCGCCGGCAAGGTCCAGAACACCGTCGGCGGCGTCAAGGACAGCCTGCGCGACGCCGACCGTCGCCACTGACACGCTTTCGATTGTTGTCGAAGGGCCGCTCCCGCCGGGAGCGGCCCTTGTCGCGTCCGGCGTCGTGTTCCGTGATCAGTCGCCGCCGCCGAACAGCCGGATCGACAGCCCCTCGCGCGCGGGGGCGTTGGCGGGGCGGCAGGTGCGCTCGAAGGTCACGCCGCCGCCGGGAACGGCCCGCGGCCGCTCATCGCACACCTCGGGGGCGGGGCCATCGCGGCCGACCATGGCGCGCTCCTCCGGCGCGCAGGTCAGGTCATATCCGCCCGCCGTGTTCGACACCTGACGACAGTTGGAAATGGCCGAGGGCTGCAGGCCGGCGGGCAGCCGATCGCCCAGCGCCGCCTTCAGCTGCAATCGTACGCGGGCCTGACACGCATCCATCGCCTCGTCGCCGCGCAGGCTGGGATGGCACTGCGATCGCTCCCAGGCATAGGGATCGGCCATGGCCCAGTCGGGCAGGGCAGGGGCCGTCGCGATCGCAGGTTCCGTGGCCGCGACCGGTTCGCTCGCCTCGGTGGGCGGGGCGGGTGACGTCCAGGCGATGGTGCCGGCCGCCGCCTGGGTGGAGAGCAACAGAAGCGCCAAGGTCGTCGCCAGCATCGTCAGTCTCCACTCCACACGCCGCCTGAGACGGCTCCCACTATCGGCTCAGCGTCCGCATCGCCCGGTCCAGACCGTCCAGGGTCAGGGGGAACATCCGCTCCTCCATGACCTCGCCGATCAGTTTCACCGACGCGGTGTATTCCCAGTATCGCTCGGCCACCGGATTCAGCCAGATCGACCGCTCCCAGTGATCGACGGCCCGTTTCAGCCAGACCGCGCCGGCCTCCTCGTTCCAGTGCTCGACCGACCCTCCCGGCATGGTGACCTCATAGGGACTCATGGTCGCGTCGCCGACGAAGATCGCCCGCCAGTCGCCGCCGAACCTGTTCAACACCTCCCAGGTCGGGGTTTTCTCGGTGTGCCGGCGCCGGTTGTCCTTCCAGACCCCTTCGTAAAGGCAGTTGTGGAAATAGTAGAATTCCAGATTCTTGAACTCGGTGCGGGCCGCCGAAAACAGCTCCTCCACCAGCTTGATGTGGCCGTCCATCGAGCCGCCGACATCCAGGAACAGGATCACCTTGATCGTGTTGCGCCGCTCCGGTCGCATCTGGATGTCCAGCCAGCCTTGGCGCGCCGTGCCGTCGATGGTGCCGTCGATGTCCAGCTCGTCCGGTGCCCCCTGACGGACGAAGCGACGCAGGCGGCGCAGGGCCACCTTGATGTTGCGCGTACCCAGCTCGACCGAGTCGTCCAGGTTCCGGTATTCGCGCTTTTCCCAGACCTTGACCGCGCGCCCCTGCTTGCCCGGTCCGCCGATGCGCACGCCCTCGGGGTTATAGCCGCCGTGGCCGAACGGACTGGTTCCGCCCGTCCCGATCCATTTGTTTCCGCCTTCGTGCCGCCCCTGCTGTTCCTCCAGCCTCTGGCGCAGGGTGTCCATCAGCTTTTCGAAGCCGCCCAGCGCCTCGATCTGGGCCTTCTCCTCGTCGGTCAGGAATTTTTCGTTCAGCAGGCGCAGCCAGTCCTCAGGAATGTCCGCCGACACCGCCTCGCCGGCGCCGACGGTCTCGACACCCTTGAACACCTGGCCGAACACCTGATCGAACCGGTCATAATGCTTCTCGTCCTTCACCAGCACCGCGCGCGACAGGTGATAGAAGTCCTCGACCCGGCGGTCGGTCACGCCCTTGTCCATGGCCTCCATCAGATGGAGCCATTCCTTCATCGACACCGGAACCTTGGCGTCCTTCAGGGCGGTGAAGAAGGGCAGGAGCATTGTCTTTACAGGATGTCTTCGGGAGGCGGAGGCACAGGAAGGGTTTGAGCCAGGATTGGGATGTCGATCGTTGCCAGCTTCCACAACTCGGCGTGATCGATCTGTCGATATTCGTGTGCGATCAAATGTCGAAGGTTCGCCATCTTCTGCCAGGCGATTTCCGGATGTTCTTCTCGGGTCGATCTGCTGACCTTGTTGGCGGACTCGCCCAGACGGAGGAAATACATCGCCAGCGCGTGAGGCTTGGCCAAATCCGTAAGAAAACTGTCCTCCTGCTCATTCTGGATCAGGCGCGCGATTTCCGCGATCAACCGTCGCATCTCGAAGACATGAGCTGCGTCTCGCGGTTCAGACCACAAGTGCGTCGCGCTCCGCCGTGTATCGGATGTAAGGATTGGTCAAAGCGGCTTCGACGACCAACTCGACCTTGACCCCGAGCTTGGCGGCGAGCGCATCTTCAACATCGTAACTGCCCCAGCGGCGGGCGAGCGGCCTGGACGCGTTCACCAGCAAATCCACGTCGCTGTTCGGCCCGGCCTCGTCGCGCGCATAGCTGCCGAACAGGCGCACGTTCACGATCCCCTGCTCGGCCAGCCAGGGCTTCAGTTCGCGCAGCTTTTCCAGCAGTTCAGCGCGGGTCATGGCGCCAACATAGTCTATCCCCGGCGCAAGATGAACTCGTCGTCCAGCCAGTCGCCCACCTGGTACTGATATTCGCCGGCTTTTTCGAACCCATGGGCGGCGTAGAGGCGTTGTGCTTTCAGATTGCCGCTCCAGACCCCGATCCACAGGGCGCCGGTGGTGTTGGCGGCCATCCAGTCCAGAGACAGCTTCAGCAACGCCGTACCCAGCCCCAGTCCCTGCGCGGCCTTGTCGACATACAGGCGACGCAACTCCGTCTCCCCGGCTTTCGCGTCCGGATGCGGCAGACCGTTCGGCCCGACGTTGGCGAAGGCCAGCAGGGTGCCGTCCCGCTCCGCCACCCACCACGCCGCCCCCGGTTCCTGCAGTTTTCGCGCGAAGGCCGGAGCGCTCCAGGACTCCTCGAAAAAGCGCGCCAGGTCCGTGGCGGGATAGGGGATGCCGAAACCTTCGACGAAGGTGTCGAGGAACGACCGCCAGCCCATGTCGGACAGGGTCGGGGCGTCTTCGGGGCGGGCAGGGCGGATCAGCGGGGTGGTCATCCGCCGCCGATACACCGGCTCGCGGTCGCCGTCATCGGCGAGGTCGAAGGCGGGTCGGCGGGCGTCGCATCCATCGTGGCGGCTTGTGTCGGCCCGCGCCGACCTTTACCACCCTTGCCGAGGGCGCGGCCCAAGGTGTTCGAGTCGTGGGGAAACGGGGAGGATTGAGGAAAGCCGCCGACCGACCCGTCGACAGCCCCCTCGCGCCATGACTGTTCCCGCCTCTGACCTCGCACAAGATCAGCCCGTTACAGCGTCTGGACGCCCGGGCGCCATCACCCTGACCCGGCACGGCAAGCCGGCCCTGTCGCGCAAATGCCTCCTGACCGCTCAGGGTTACGGCCGCTGGTGGGCCGAGTATGAGCGGCTGGGCCTCTTCCCCGGACAATCCGCCCCGGCCGCCCTGGCCGACGCCGCGCAGCGTGCGGACCTTCTGATCTCGTCCACGCGGCCGCGCGCCCGGGAATCGGCGGACCTGGCCGCGCCCGGCCGGGACGTTCGCGTCGATCCGCTGTTCATCGAGGCCGCCCTGCCGCCCCCGCCGGTACCGGAGTGGATCAAGCTCTCGCCGCGCTTCTGGGGCGTGGTGTCACGCTTCTGGTGGCATGTCTTCAACCACCACGACGGCCAGGAAACCCGAGCCCAGGCCGAGGCCCGCGCGGGCCAGGCCGCCGACTTTCTGATCGATGCGGCCGCGGGGGGCAGGGATGTGGTGGTCTTCGCCCACGGCTATTTCAACCACATGGTCGGCGTCCGCCTGAAGGCGCGCGGTTGGCGGCTGGCGGAGAACCAGGGCTTCAAATACTGGTCCCAGCGCCGTTTCGAGGCCGGCTGAAGAGATCAGGAGCCGAGCATGGATCGTCGTCTCTTCCATACCCTGGTTCTCGCGACAGTCCTGTGCGCGTCATCGGTCCTGGCCCAGACCGCGCCGTCACCGACAGCCGATGCCGCGCCGCGCGATCAGGTCGTGCTGGAGACCAGCGCGGGGGCAATCGTCATCGCCCTCGACCCGGCGGCGCCCGTCACCTCGGCCAACTTCCTGCGATATGTCGAAGAAAAGCGGCTCGACGGCGTGGACTTCTATCGGGCGATGAAGATCACTCCGACCATGGGCCTGATCCAGGGCGGAACCCAGAACGCCCCCGATCGCATCCTGCCCCCCATCGCCCATGAGCCGACCAGCGAGACGGGCCTCAGCCATGTCGACGGCGCGGTCTCCATGGCGCGTTTCGATCCCGGTTCGGCGACAGGAGACTTCTTCATCATCGTCGGCGATGTGCGCAGTCTGGACGCCGGGCGCGGCGCCCCGGGCGACCCCGGCTTCGCCGTCTTCGGCCGGGTGGTCCAGGGCATGGACATCGTCCGGGGGATCATGACCTCGCCGACCTCTCCGACCGAGGGCGAAGGGTCCATGCGTGGTCAGATGCTGGAGCCGCGCATCCGCATCGTCTCGGCGCGCAGGGTCACGGCAGACCCGGACTGACATCACGTCCGGCCCTGCGGATAGGCGTTGAACCCGCTGGTTCTCGCGCCTAGGTTCCGCGCCATGACCGACGCCCCCGCCGACCTGTCCTCCCTCAGCTTCGAAGACGCCCTGGCGCGGCTTGAAATCATCGTCTCGCGCCTGGAGTCCGGCCAGGCGCCGCTGGAGGAATCGATCACCCTCTATGAGGAGGGGGCCAGGCTCAAGGCGCACTGCGAAACCCGGCTGAAGGCCGCCCAGCTGCGTGTGGAGAAGATCCTCGTCGGTCCCGACGGCCAGGCCAGGGGCGTGGAACCGGCCGAGTTCGGCTGATGACGCCGCTTATCGACGCGCCAGCGTCCGACCGGATCGCCTTCGACGACTTCATGAAGGTGGACATCCGCGTCGGCCGCATCCTCAAGGCCGAGCCGTTCCCGGAGGCGCGCAAGCCCGCCTACAAGCTGACGATCGACTTCGGCCCGACGGTCGGGGTGAAGAAGTCCTCGGCCCAGATCACCCGCCACTACACCCTGGACGAACTGGACGGGCGGCTCGTCGCGGCCGTCGTCAACTTCCCGCCGCGCCAGATCGGCCCGATCATGTCCGAGGTGCTGACGCTGGGCTTTCCCGACGCGGACGGCGAGGTGGTGCTGGTCGGGGTCGATCGCGACGCCGTCGTCGGCGGGAGGCTGTTTTGAGTCCCGTTCAGGCCCGTGTGGCCGAGGTCGCCGATCAGGTCGAGCGGGCGCTGGATCGCCTGCTGCCGACCGGCGAGGGCCTGGAGGTTCGCCTCACGGACGCCATGCGCTACGCCGCCCTGGGTCCCGGCAAACGGTTGCGGCCCTTCTTCGCGATCGAGGCCGGCCGGGTGCTGGGCGCGAATGAAACCGCCGTGCTGCGCGCCGCCTGCGCCCTGGAGTGCATCCACGCCTATTCGCTGGTCCATGACGACCTGCCCTGCATGGACGACGACGACCTGCGTCGCGGCCGCCCGACCGTCCACCGCCAGTATGACGAGGCGACCGCCGTCCTGACCGGCGACGCCCTACAGAGCGCGGCCTTCGAGATCGTGCTCGATCCCGCCACCCACGAGGACGCCGAAATCCGCGCCGAACTGGGCCTGCGTCTGGCGCGGGCGTCCGGCGCGCTCGGCATGGCGGGCGGCCAGATGGTCGACCTGCTCGGCGTGCGCGACGACCTGGACGGCGTCGCCCGCATGCAGAGGCTGAAGACCGGCGCCCTGATCGGCCATGCCTTCGAAATCCCCCTGGTCATCGCCCGCGCCGATCCGGCGGCCCGGTCGGCCCTGACCGGCTTCGCCGATGACATCGGCCTCGCCTATCAGATCGTTGACGACCTGCTGGACGTCGAGGGTTCGGCCGAGGAGATGGGCAAGGCGGCGGGCGGCAAGGATGCGGCGCTGGGCAAGACCAATTTCGTCACCCTGCTCGGGCTGGAAGAGGCGCGTCACAGGGTCGCGCATCTGGCCGATCAGGCCCGGGCCCGGCTGGCCCCGTTCGGTCCGGACGCGGAAATCCTCAGGTTGAGCGTGGACTTTGTGCTAAACCGCCGTAGTTGACGCTCCTTCTCCCCTCGGGGGAGAAGGTGGCCCGTAGGGTCGGATGAGGGGGCTGTCGGCCCATGTGGCAATCGTCGAAGGAGACGCAACGCGCAAAACGGCTTCGGGCGGCCGTCACCAAGGCGGAGACGATCCTGTGGAGCCATGTCCGTGATCGCCGCTTCGATGGATGGAAGTTCAGGCGCCAAAGTCCTGTCGCCGGCGCAGTCTGCGATTTCGTCTGCGCGGATTTGAAGCTGGTGGTCGAACTGGATGGTGGCGTGCACCGTTTACGACCGGAACAAGATGATCTGCGCGACGCTAGGTTGCGTGAAGCCGGATTCACGGTCTTGCGTTCGGCGAATGAAGCGTTTTTGAGCAATCCGAACCATCTCTTCGCCGCGATCCGTCGTCATGCAGCCAGCCTGCAGACGCCGCCCCCTCATCCGAGCCGCTTCGCGGCCCACCTTCTCCCCCGAGGGGAGAAGGATAAAGGTCTGATTTGAGTTGTTGATGCCCCACACTCCCCTCCTCGATACGGTCAAGCTGCCTGCCGACATGCGGGGCTTCGACGCCGCCCAGCTCAAACAGCTGGCCGAGGAGTTGCGCGCCGAGACGATCGACGCCGTGTCGGTCACCGGCGGCCACCTGGGCGCGGGTCTGGGGGTGGTCGAGCTGACCGTGGCCCTGCACCATGTGTTCGACACCCCGAACGACATCCTGATCTGGGACGTCGGTCACCAATGCTATCCGCACAAGATCCTGACCGGGCGGCGCGACCGCATCCGCACCCTGCGCATGGGCGGCGGCCTGTCGGGCTTCACCAAGCGGTCGGAGAGCGAATACGACCCCTTCGGCGCGGCCCACGCCTCCACCTCCATCTCGGCGGCGCTCGGCTTCGCGGCGGCGCGCGAGCAGAAGGGCGGGTCGAACAAGGTGGTGGCCGTGATCGGCGACGGCTCGATGTCGGCGGGCATGGCCTATGAGGCGATGAACAACGCCGCCGAGACGGCCGGCCAGTTGATGGTCATCCTCAACGACAACGACATGTCGATCGCCCCGCCGGTCGGGGGAATGAGCGCCTATCTGGCCAAACAGGTCTCGGGCGGCGCCTACCAGAACTTCCGCAAGTTCGGGAAGAAGGTGGCCCAGCACATGCCGCGTCCGTTCCGCAACGCGGCGCGCAAGGCCGAGGAATACGCCCGCGGCATGGTCGTGGGCGGCACCCTGTTCGAGGAGTTGGGCTTCTACTACGTCGGTCCGGTCGACGGGCACGACCTCGACAATCTGGTGCCCATCCTGAAGAACGCGGCGGCCATCACCGACCGTCCGGTGCTGGTCCATGTCGTGACCCAGAAGGGCAAGGGCTATGCGCCGGCCGAGAGCAGCGCCGACAAGCTGCATGCGGTGGTCAAGTTCGATGTGGTCTCGGGCAAGCAAGCCAAGAGCGTCTCCAACGCCCCCAGCTACACCAAGGTGTTCGGGACGGAACTGATCAAGCGCGCCGCGCTGGATCCCTCCATCGTCGCCATCACCGCCGCCATGCCCTCGGGCACGGGACTGGACCTGTTCGGCCAGGCCTATCCGGACCGCACCTATGACGTCGGCATCGCCGAACAGCATGCGGTGACCTTCGCGGCCGGTCTGGCGGCGGACGGGATCAAGCCGGTCTGCGCCATCTATTCGACCTTCCTCCAGCGTGGCTACGACCAGGTGGTTCACGACGTGGCCATCCAGAGCCTGCCTGTGCGCTTCGCCATGGACCGGGCGGGACTGGTCGGCGCCGACGGGGCGACCCACGCGGGCAGCTTTGACATCGGCTTCATGGGCGCCTTGCCGGGCATGGTGCTGATGGCCGCCTCGGACGAGGCCGAACTGGCGGCCATGATCGCGACCTCACTGGAAATCGACGACCGGCCCAGCGCGTTCCGCTATCCGCGCGGCGACGGCGTCGGGGTCGAAATCCCGGAACTGGCAGCGCCGCTGGAGATCGGCAGGGGCCGCATCGTGCGCGAGGGAACCTCGGTCGCGATCTTGTCGCTGGGGACGCGCCTTCAGGAATCGCTGAAGGCCGCTGACCTTCTCGCCGCGCGCGGGGTCTCGGCCACCGTCGCCGACGCCCGCTTCGCCAAGCCCCTGGACGCCGACCTGATCCTGCGTCTGGCGCGCGAGCACGAGGCCCTGATCACGGTGGAGGAGGGCGCCATGGGCGGTTTTGGCGCCTTCGTCCTCCAACTGCTTGCCTCAAGGGGCGCCCTCGACGCCGGGCTCAAGATCCGCACCCTGACGCTGCCCGACATCTTCCAGGATCAGGACAGCCCGGCCGCCATGTACGCCGCCGCCGGCCTCAACGCCGACCAGATCGCGGCCTCCGCCCTGGCGGCGCTGGGCGTGGACGCGGCGCGGGGGGCGGTGCGGGCGTAGCCGCATTCCTCCCCCACCGGGGGAGGGGGACCGCGACCCGTAGGGCGGCGCGCAGCAGCCAAGCGGTGGAGGGGCCAACCGCGCACGTCGGAGTCTGGATAAGGCGCCCTTCGTCACGGCGCGAAGGCGCGCCGCGCCACCTCCCCCAGTGGGGGAGGAATAGGATCGGCTACGTCCCCGGCTGGACGTACGGGATCATCGAGAAGAACGCCCGTTCGTCGCCGCGCGGATCGTCGGCCATGCGGCTGTCGACATCGAACAGCATCGTCTGGCGGCGCGGCAGCTCATAGCGGTCCCAGCGCGCCAGGCCGGGATGGTTCGGGTCGCCGGTCCGGGCCAGGGCGATGAAGGCGTCGCTCATACGGTCAGCCACCCCCTGCGCGCCCGGTCCCTTCACCCTCGAGGCCGGGATGTCGACATTGTCGAACACCAGCGGAATGTCCGCCGTGTGGAAGGCGCCCCTGCGTCCCGACGGCATCTCGCCGGGGAAGTCCAGCTGATAGACCCAGGCGGGCGATCCCGCCTTCGCCCGTTCCTCGGCCTCGATCACGGCGCCGCGCCAGGATCTCCCGGCCGTGGTCGCCCCGATCAGCACCTGGTCAGGGGTCCAGTCGGGCTTCATCCGGCGATAGGCGGCGATGATCGGCGCCGGGTCGATGTCGATCCGCATGACGCCGGGCGTCAGCCGGGCGGGCAGGGTGTCCCAGGTCAGGTTCGCATTGGCCGGGTCATTGCCCATGAAGCCCAGGGTCTCTTCGCGCGTATTGCCGATGATCATCGGAATGTGGCGGCCCACCGGCGAGGCGTCGGGATAGAAGGGGTGTCGCGGCAGGCTGCGGAAATCCAGCACCGGCCCGAAATACAGACCTCCGAAACCCAGAATGGGGTCCTCGGCCGACATGGCCTCCAGCAGCGTCTCGATCGGCGCCGTCAGGGTCTCGGCCGCGCGATCCGGCGTCAGCCCCATGGCCGCCAGCCAGGTCTCGGTCCGCCGCCGGGCGTTGATGGGGCCGGACGCGGTGACCTGTTGCCCGCTCATGGTCGCGGCGCTGTGGAACAGGCCGGAAGCGGCCGGCGTGGCCATCAGGGTGGCGATCTTGGCGCCGCCGCCGGACTGGCCGAACACCATGACGCGCGACGGGTCCCCGCCGAAGGCCGCGATGTTGTCGCGCACCCACTGCAGCGCCAGGATCAGGTCCAGCTGACCGACATTGCCGCTGTCTTCAAGACCCGGGACCAGGGGCGCCAGATAGGCGTAGCCGAAGACGTTCAGCCGGTGGTTCACCGTCACCACCACCACATCCCCGCGGCGGCTCAGCCGGGTTCCTTCGTACAGCGGATGGCTGCCCGATCCCGATGAATAGGCGCCGCCGTGGATATAGACCATGACCGGCCGCTTCCCGGCGTCGGTCGCGGGCGTCCAGACGTTCAGGAACAGGCAGTCCTCGCTCTGGGCCTCCCCGCCGCCGCGCTGGGGGCTGGCCGCGCCATAGTCGACGGCGCGCAGCGTATCAGTCCACGACGCGGGCGGCTCCGGCGGCATGAACCGCTTCGTCGGCGCGCCATAGCGCACGCCCTTGAACACGGCCACGCCGTCGTTGCGGGTTCCCGTGACGGGTCCGTGCCGGGTCTGGACGCGCGGGTCGGCGGTCGCTCCCGCACGCCTCTGGGCGACGGAGGGCGAGGCGAAGACGGCGGCGGCCAGGCCGGACGCCAGGGCTTTGCGACGATCGATCATGTCCATCCTCCTCAGCGACCGCGCGGCGGCACGGCGGCGCTGTTGTTGATCCCGGTGATCTCCGGCTCATCCGAGACGATCCGCACCCAGGCGCCCGCCAGATCGGCGCCGCGCGGCGGCGTCAGGCGGACGGTCGCCGTCTTCGGCTTCAGATCATTGGGCGCGGCGAGGGCGGGGATCGACGCCTCGGCCAGCACGCGTCCGTCGGCGGACTGCAGCACCAGCCGGGCCGCGCCGGCGTCGCGCGATCCCAGCGAATGCACCGTGACGTCCAGCGCATTGCCGCGCCACGCGATGTCGCGCGCCGCCAGGGCCAGGTCCGGCCGGTCGCGAACGTCCGCCTCGGCGCCGTCCAGGGCCAGGTCGATCACTGTCGTGACGCCGGGCGCGAACGTCATTTCGATTCCCAGATCGCGGCCGAACTCGACGGGGCGGGACGCCCCGTTTCCGTCGATGGCGTCGTCCCCGTTCGCATCCGCTCCCTGGGTCAGGGTCCAGCGCCCGGTCGCGATCTGCGCCCCGGTCAGGGTCGCGATCACCGGCCGGCTCGACACATTGTGCGCGATGATCTTCAGACGGTTGCGCGCCGGATCGCGCACCAGCACCGCGAGGTCCGTCGCCTGGGCCTCGTCGGCGAAGCGCCAGCTGACCGCATTTCCCTGCACGATGGCGTTGCGCCACAGGGCGACGCCGCCCAGCCGCTGGCGCTGCAATTCCTGGGTCGGGATCTCGACCCGATCCACCCACCACTGGTCGTCGGTCATCATCGCCCAGCGCAGGGTCGCGGCGCGCCTCTGGGCGTCATAGGCTCGCTCCAGGAAGGTCTTGTCTCCGGTCGCCAGCCAGGCGTTGTGCAGGGCCATCGGATTGGCGTTGGGCGACCGCCCGGCCTCGGCCCAGGCCTGACGGAACTCCGGCCGGTTCAGCTCCGCCGACAGGTCGCCGTTGATCGTGCCGATCAGGGCGGACGGCCCGCCGTCGCGCAGAACCTGCTCGATCGGCCGCAGGTATTTCGCATCCCCGGTCCAGCGCCAGGCGGCCCACATCAACAGGTTCGTCTGCTGCGGCCCGGCGTTTCCGCGCGTGGCGCTGTCGGGCCAGTTGATCTCGCTGGGATAGGTCCAGCGGCCTTCTGCGTCCTGGGTCCCGTGGGCCAGATAGCCGTCGGCCAGCTCCAGCAGCAGTTTCCGGACCTCCGGCGCGCCGTTCCAGTCCACCAGGCGGATGCCGGGATGCAGGATCAGATAGGAATAGGGCTTGGACCACTGCCACGGGTCTTCGCGCACGATGTGGTCGCCGCCGAAATAGTTGCTGACGAACAGACGTCGGCCCAGCGGATTGACCTCGGTCAGGTCCTCATAGCGCGCCGCCGTCTCCATCAGCCGCTCGACGGTCCTCGGATCGGACGGCGACAGATAGGAGACCTGGCTGACGGCGTTGACGCCCTCCTCATAGACGTGGAGTTCATCGGTCACGATGGCGCCCAGGCCGTCCTTCCACATGCCGTTGCGATAGGTCGCCGCGATCATCGCCTCCAGCGAGGCGTTCAGCTTGTCCGGCCTGACGCCCATCAGGGCCAGGCCGGGCCACTGGTTGGTCAGGTCGGTGTCGTCCGACAGGCCGCCGCCGAATTCGCCGTCCACCTGGCGACGGTCGATCCACCAGTCGACGAAGTCGCCGGCCTGTTTGAGCGCCTGCGTCTGACCCCACGCCCAGGCCGGGACCCCGGGGGGCGCGGGTGCGATCTCGACCGGCGGCAGGGGTTGCTGGGGATTCCATTCGGACCAGTAGGCGACGCCTGCCGGATGCTCGGGGTTCACCCGCAACAGGTCGGTCAGATCGGCGTAGAAGCGGGCGAACAGGCGAAGGTCGCGGTTCGACTGCCGCTCCTCGACCAGGAAGCCGTAGTTGTCGCGAATCTGCTGGTGGCGATCGTGCTCATGCTCGACGCGCGCCTCCTCGCGGCTCTTGAACACCAGACCGATCCGGGCCCCCGAGACGCTGGCCGGGCCGAAGCCCTGCACCGACGACGCCAGGGTCAGATAGATCGGCTTGCCGCTCGGCAGAATGCGGTCGCGCACATCCAGCCACAGCGTCCGCGCCTCGCCCGCTTTGACCGAGACATTGACGTCCATCAGGTCGCGCTCGGGGGCGATCGGGTCTTTCACCCGGATGTTCAGAGGGATCAGTCCGCCCGGTCCGGCCGCCAGGTCCAGCGCCGGGATCGTCAGCTCCAGTCCGTCCAGGCCGCCGAAATTCTCGAAGCCGAAGGTCGCGCCCCGGTTGAGCGGCAGGCCCGGCTGCTGGGTCCGGCTGTCCTGCGGGATGATCACATGCACCAGAGGCCGCGCGGGGCCGGCGGCCGTCTCCGCGCGCGGGCGGGTGGCGGCGCCGTTCGGCGTGGCCACGACCGTCGTCCTCTCCTCGGCCGGATAACGCCCCGCGATCCAGCCGGTCAGGTCCTGGACGCTGGGGAAGTCGACGGCCGCCTCGGGGCGAACGACCATGTCGAACCGGCCGATTCCCGTCGGCGCCCGACCGGCGGAGACGCGATAGACGCCGATCTCCTGAATCGGGGTTTCCTGGGCGTCGTTCAGGAACCGCACGGCGCCGCCCGTCCGATCGGCGGACAGGCGGGTGGTGGTGCGCTCGGCGCCTTGAACGCGTCGCGCCAGAAGCGCGCCCTCGTCTGTCACCTGCGCCGATCCGGCGGGCGACTCGGAGGCGTCGACGGCGGTCAGTCGGCCATGGGCCGCGCCCTGGACCTCCACCTGGTTCCAGGGCTCGGACGGCAGATACCAGGTCCCGGCCTTGCCCCCGCCCGAATAGACGTTCCAGTCCGGCAGGATGAAGTAGTCGCTTCGTCCCTCCAGCCGCGAACGGTTGTAGACGCCGGGCCAGGTCGTCTCGCGGATCCCGTCGTTGCCCTTCCACATGCGCTGGGCGACGTCGCGCTGGTCGGTGAATTCAACGCGGCGGATCGCCGTGTGTTCGTCGGCCAGATAGGGCGGGGGAGGCCCGTCAAAGCCCAGACGGCGGGTCCACGCGCGGTCCGAAGCCGTGGGGGCAGCGGCGACCGCGGGCTCGGCGTTGCGCGACAGGGCGGCGGCGCCCGCGGCGTCCAGGGCGCGGTCATAGATGCGCAGTTCGTCCAGATCACCGCCGCGCAGGAAGTTGTATCGGCTCTGCACCTGATAGGGGCTGATGATCCGGCTGTGCGGACCGAACTGGTCCAGGCCGGCGTCGAGCACGGCCGACCGATCCTTGCGTTCGGCCAGCTGGCCGTTGACGAACAACCGCACGCCTGTGTCCTCGTCCCAGGCGAAGGCGATGTGGGTCCATTCGTCGGCCGCCGGAATGCGCGGCGCTTTCCACGATACCCGCACCCGCGCCAGGTTGGCGTCGGTCACGAAGGCGTCGAAACCTTCGCCGTTCCAGTCAATTCGCAGGAACACCATGTCCCAGCTCGAATGGTTGGCGTAGCTGACGCGGAACAGCGGAAACTGATTGGCCGTCAGCGGCGTGCGTGCGCGCCAGAAGAACGAGACCGTGCCGCGCTGGGCCTGGATGTTGCCGGGCGCCGACCAGGCCAGGACCTGATCATCCTCGGCCTTCAGATAGCCGCCGGCGACGCCGCCCGGCTGGATCGAGGCGCGGTCGGCGAAGGTGGGCTGGGCCTGACCCGCCGCCTGGTCCGCCGTCAGCGACGAATCGGCCGACAGCCGGAACAGCAGGCCCGGATCGGCGGACTGGGCCGACGCCCCGCCTCCCAGGCAAACAGTCAGGGCGGCGCCGGTCAGCAACAGGCTGCGAATCGTCATCTTGTCCCTCCCGCCGGGCGTCGTTTCGCGCCCGGTCTGATTTCTGTCGCGGCTGCGCCACGGTCGTCAGTCTGCTGCGAAGGCGGACTGGAAATCGGACCGGCCACCTTCTTGCCACATCAGCCAAACTGTGCGTAAGAACTATGACACCGGTAGCAGAGATTTGGCAAACCCATCCTGACACCGGTGTCGGCCGCCAACGGGCGGTCGAGGGAGAACAGAGGGCGAAAGACCCTCGACAACGCAACAGGGAGGAGACCCATCATGCACTTTCGTACGCCCTCGGCGCGTCTCGCGCTGACCGCCACCGCATCTTTCGCCGCCATGACCCTGGCGCTCGCCGCCTCGCCGGCGGCCGCCCAGGACGCTGCCGATCAGGATCCTGAAGCCACTCAGGTCGACGAGATCGTCGTCACCGGCTTCCGCGCCTCGCTGGCCAACGCCCTGAACATCAAGCGCCGCGAAGCCGGCGTGGTCGACGCCATCTCGGCCGAGGACATCGCCGACTTCCCCGACACCAACCTGGCGGAATCGATCCAGCGCATTCCGGGCGTCTCGATCGACCGCGACGCCGGCGAAGGCCGCACCATCACCGTGCGCGGCCTGAGCTCGGAGTTCACCCGCACCCGCATCAACGGCATCGAGGCCCAGGCGACCACGGGCGCCACCGATTCCTCGGGCAGCGTGAACCGGGGCCGCGGCTTCGACTTCAACGTCTTCGCGTCGGAGCTCTTCAACAACATCACGGTCCGCAAGACCGCCTCGGCCGAAGTCGAGGAAGGTTCGCTCGGCGCCACCGTCGACCTGCGCACCAGCCGTCCGTTCGACAGCGGCGGCGCCAGCCAGACGGTCCTTTCGGCCCAGTACGGCTACAACGACCTGTCCCAGGAGTGGAGCCCGCGCTACGCCGGACTGATCTCACGCACCTGGATGGACGGTCGCCTCGGCGCCCTGGCCTCGGTGGCCTACAGCGACAAGGACTCGATCGAGGAAGGCTTCTCGTCCGTGCGCTGGGGTCCGGCCAACGGCGACAACGGCTTCCAGAACCCGGCGGCCCTGCCGGGCGGTTCGGGCGCCGCCGCAGGCCTGTTCCACCCGCGTATCCCGCGCTACGGCCGCCTGACTCACGGCCAGGAACGTCTGGGCGGCACCCTGTCGCTGCAGGCGCGTCCGAACAACGACCGCACCCTGTTCACCTTCGACGCCCTCTATTCCAAGCTGGACTCGACCCGCAACGAGCAGTTCCTGGAAGCCTGGTCGCTCAGCCGCAACGCCTCAGCGGGCGGCAAGCCCGAGGTGGACATCGTTGACGCCATCGCCGATCCGGAAACGGGCGAACTGGTCTATATGAAGCTCGACGACATGGACCTGCGGACCGAAAGCCGGTTCGACGCCCTGGAAACCGAGTTCACCCAGGTCACCCTGGCGGTCGAGCACGAGTTCACCGACAATCTGAAGTTCAGCGGCACCATCGGTCGTTCGAAGTCGGAGTTCGCCAACCCGCTGCAGGTCAATGCGATCATCGATCGCCAGAACACCGACGGCTACAGCTGGGACTTCCGCCAGAACCGCGACCTGCCCCTGATCGTCTATGGTTTTGACGTCGCCGATCCGAACAGCTGGACCTTCACCGGCCCGGCAGGCCTCCAGCCCAGGACGGAACTGCGCCTGAGCTCCAGCCAGCAGACCAACATCTACACCACGGCCGAAGGCGGTCTGGAGTGGACGTTGAACGACAACCTGACCCTCAAGGGCGGCGCCAGCTACAAGGAATACTCCTCCATCGGCTCCGGTCTGGCGCGCCTCAACAACACCGCCCCGGCGCTGCCTGCCGGCACCTCCATGGCCTCGGTCACCGGCCTGCTGACCGGGTTCGGCCGCAATCTGGACCTGCCCGCGGGATCGGCGACCTCGTGGGTCATCCCCGATCTCGAGGCCCTGCGTCAGCTGTGGAAGTGGGACTGCAACTGCGACACCGGCGTGGCCGGCGGCGACTTCCGCCTGCTGGGCCTCGACAACCCTTCGGCGTTCAGCAGCTTCCGTGAAGTGACCGAAAAGGACACCGGCTTCTGGGTCCAGGCGGACTGGGATGTGACCCTCGGCTCCATGCCGTTCCGCGGCAACGTCGGTGTTCGTCAGGTCAAGACCGAGATCGACGCCGTCGGCTTCTCGAACGTCGGCGGTGTCGCTCGGGTGACGCCGGGCGAGAACGAGTATGACGACACCCTGCCGTCGCTGAACCTGTCGATCGAGCCAGTCGAGAACCTGATGGTGCGCTTCGCCGCCGCCAAGGTGATGTCGCGTCCGCCGGTCACCAGCCTGATCCCGGTGTTCAGCCTGTCGGCCCTGAACGCGCCGAACCCCAGCGCCTCGCTGGGCAACGTCGAGCTGGAGCCCTATCGCGCGAAGACCTACGACCTGTCGGTCGAATGGTATTTCGCACCGGAATCCCTGCTGTCCTTCGCCTATTTCTACAAGGACATCTCGACCTATGTGCAGACGACCCAGCAGACGCTGACCTATGCCCAGCTGACCGAGCTCAACCCGGTCGCCTTCCCGGTCAGCCCTGACCGTGATCCGAGCCTGACCTATATCTACTCCACCCCGACCAACACCGAGGGTGGTCCGCTGAAGGGTTGGGAAATCAGCTATCAGCAGCCGTTCCGCTTCCTGCCGGGCTTCCTGTCAAACCTCGGCACCCAGCTGAACTACACCCACGTCGAATCCCAGATCGACTACTGCACCACCTCGAGCTGTGCGGTCATCGTGACGGAAGATCTGGTCAATCTGTCGCCGAACGCCTGGAACGCCACCCTCTACTATGACGACGGCAAGCTGAACGCCCGCGTCTCGGCCTCCTACCGCGACGGCTACTATCAGAACGTCCCGGGCAGCAACGGCGGCAACCGTGGCATCCCGGTGCAGGGCAAGACCGAGACGCTCAGCATCGACGCCTCGGCCTCGTACCAGCTGACCGACAAGGCTTCGATCTCGATCGAGGGCATCAACCTGACCGACGAACCCAACCGCCAGTATCACGGCGATCTGGGCGGCAACCGCGACAGCACCTACGTCTACCACCACACCGGCCGTCAGGTGTTCGCCGGCATCCGCTACAAGTTCTAAGTCCCAAGTTTACTCCTGGAACTACCGGCCGGCGCCCCTCGGGACGCCGGCCTTTTTTCTGTATTTGGCCCGCAATATCACCGAGCACCCCGGCGAAGGCCGGGGTCCAGATGGCGACCCGTGCTTGAGACATGTCGGTCAGACGACAGGCCCAGCCGACCTTTCGGGTCGTCCGTTTCAGTCGGCGCAGCCTCGATCTGGATCGCGGCCTTCGCCGGGATGCACGGAGGGCCTCAGGTGTGGCGCGTGAACCGCTCCTGCGGCAGGGCCTCCGGGGTGAAACGCGCCTCGCGCACCGCCCCGTTGAAATAGTTCACGCGGTTGATGCGGCATCCGACCGAAGCCCGGCCTGCGCCCTGGGCCCTGAACGTCACGGCTGCCTCGCCCTGCAGCACGCCGTTGACATAGCTGCGATAGGTCGCGCCGTCATAGGTCTGGGCTACGTGGAACCACCGGCCGACCGGATGGCGCTTCTCCGGGAAGATCAGCACCTGATTGTACCCCGGCCCCTTGATGAAGGCGTCCAGCCACCACTCCTGACCTTCCACCCGGATCTCGAACAGGAAACGAGTGCCCGGCGGCTGCCCCTGGGCGGCGCTGACCTCGTCGGCTTCCTGAAGATGGAACCAGCGTTGCTCGAAGGCGCCGCCGTCGGGGCGGAACACCGCCTCGAAGGTGAACCGTTCGGCGCCGGCCAGCGGATGGTTGTCGATGAACAGGGCGTCGTCCGCGCCGTCGAACTTCACCGCCTTGCCCAGCGGCGTGTCGATCAGCACCGGCGCCCCTTCAACCGTCGTGGCGCGCCCGCCGATGGCCTCCAGCCGGTCGAAGGTCCATACCGTCTGCCCTGGCGTCGCGCCGGGCTTCAGGGTGGCGCAACCTGGCAGGGCGGCGGTCAGGGCCAGGCCGCCCCCCGCCGTCAGAAGCTGGCGTCGATCCATGGTCGTCCTCCCGGTTCTTGTTGAGACCACTATCAGCGGAAACCGGTGTCATGAAAAGCATCGGTTCTGGCGACGGGTCAGCCCAATTTCCGTGCGCCCCGGCGAAGGCCGGGGTCCAGATCAGAGTTTTCGGCATAAGCCATGTCGCACCGGCCAGAATCGGACTCGACCGGATACGCCATCTGGACCCCGGCCTTCGCCGGGGTGCACGGTGTTGGGATGTTCAAGGATAGCGAGCGGATGTCGATCGAGTCTGGCTCTACAGGAAATGCCCCGGCCGTCCGTTTCGCCCCCAGCCCCACGGGCGACCTGCACCTGGGCCACGCCTTCTCCGCCGGCTATGCGGCGCAGAGGGGCGGCGATCTCGGCGCGCGGTTCCTCATCCGTATCGAGGACATCGACCGGGGCCGCAGCCGGCCGGAGTTCATCGACCGCAATCTGGAAGACCTGGCCTGGCTGGGCCTGGTCTCCGAAGGCGAGGTCTGGCGTCAGTCCGGACGGATGGTCGTCTATCGACAGGCGCTGGAGAGGCTGGACGGACAGGGCGTCCTCTATCCCTGTTTCTGCACCCGGGCCGACATCCGGCGCGAGATCGAGGCGATGGGCGGGGCGCCCCAGGATCACGTCGGCCATGTCTATTCCGGCAAATGCCGCCATCTGTCCGCGATGGAGCGTCAGGACCGGATCGGTCGCGGCGACCCCTATGCAATACGGCTGGACGGCGGACGGGCTCTCGACCTGAGCGGCCCCCTGACCTGGACCGACGTCACCCACGGAACCTTCGCCGTCGACCTGTCGGCGCTCGGCGATTTCGTCGTGGCCAGGAAGGACACTCCCACCTCCTACCACCTGGCGGTCACCGTCGATGACGCAGCCCAGGGCGTGGTCCGGGTGACGCGCGGCGAGGACCTTCTGTCCTCCACCCCCGCCCACCGGCTGTTGCAGGCCCTGCTGGGGCTCGACGTGCCGGTCTGGGATCACCACCTTCTCGTCGTTGACGACGACGGCCGTCGCCTGGCCAAGCGTCTGGGCTCTCCCTCCCTGCGCGACATGCGCGAGGCGGGGCTCAGTCCCCAATCCGTGCTTGAGACCGCCGCCGCGCGGGCTATAGGACGCGCAGCAAATTGATTTTGGCGAAATCTGAGCCCCGCCGTACCGACGGCATGACCGATTTCGCCCCCGGACTTCGGAGTTACCTGCAATGACCGTCAAGACGCGCGTGGCGCCGTCGCCCACCGGCGATCCCCACGTCGGCACCGCCTATGTGGCCCTGATGAACTATCTGTTCGCCAAACAGCATGGCGGCACGTTCATTCTGCGCATCGAGGACACCGACCGGGCGCGCAGCACCCTGGAGTCCGAGCAGGTCATCCTCAAGGCCCTGACCTGGATGGGCCTGTCCTGGTCCGAGGGTCCGGACGTCGGCGGCCCCAACGGCCCCTATCGCCAGTCCGAGCGCAGCGACATCTATGCGAAATACGCCGATCAGCTGCTGGCTGACGGCCACGCCTTCCGCTGCTTCTGCACGCCCGAGCGCCTCGACGCCCTGCGCGCCCGCCAGTCTTCGGAAGGTCAGCCGCCCCGCTACGACGGCCGCTGCCTGCACGTGCCGGCGGCCGAGGCCGAGGCGCGCGTCGCGGCCGGCGAGCCGCACGTCCTGCGCATGAAGGTCCCGTCGGAAGGCGTCTGCGTCTTCAACGACATGGCGCGCGGCGACATCGAGATCCCGTGGGACTCGGTCGATATGCAGGTGCTGATGAAGTCGGACGGCTTCCCCACCTATCATCTGGCCAATGTCGTCGACGACCATCTGATGGGCATCACCCACGTCCTGCGCGGCGAGGAGTGGATCCCGTCGGCGCCCAAGCACCAGCTGCTTTATCGCTATTTCGGCTGGGACATGCCGCAGCTGTTTCACCTGCCTCTGCTGCGCAATCCGGACAAGTCCAAGCTCTCCAAGCGCAAGAACCCGACCAGCGTCCTGTTCTACGAGCGGATGGGATACCTGCCCGAGGCCCTGACCAACTTCCTCGGCCTGTCGGCGGTCAGCCAGGCGGACGGCGACGAACTGATGGACTTCGCAACGCTTCAGTCGCGGTTCGACGTGTCGAACATCTCGCTGGGCGGGCCGATCTTCGACATCTCCAAGCTGGACTGGCTGAACGGCCGCTGGCTGCGCGAGGTGCTGTCGCCCGAGGGCTTCCGCGCCGCGGTCAACGCCTGGATCACACCGGCCTATCTCAATGAGGTCGCGGACATGGCCCAGTCGCGGGTCACCCGCCTATCCGACCTCGGCCCCGCGACCAGCTTCCTCTTCGCCGGCCGTCTGGAGCCGTCGCTGGCCACCCTGCTGGACGGCAAGCTGGACCAGCCGACCCTGAATCGCGCCCTGAACCTGGCCTCGATCGGCTTCGAGCGCGAGGCGGACTGGACGCAGGCGGCCATCGAGGGCGTCCTGCGCACCGTGGCCGAAATGACCGGCGCCAAGTTCAAGGATCTGGTGCGGCACATGTTCATCGTCATGACCGGCAAGCCACAGTCCCTGCCCCTGTTCCGCTCGATGGAGCTGATGGGCCGCGACATCGCCCGCGAGCGGATGCGCGAGTCCATCGCCGTCCTGGGCGGCGCCTCGGCCAAGGAGGTCAAGGCCTGGACCGCCGATTTGGACAAGCACCTGAAGGCCAGGGCCGCCGAGGCGGCGGCCGAACCCGCCGTGGAGAGCTGATCCCATGACCCTGGCCTTCGCCGCGCCCGAGCCTGTCCTGGCCGCCGTGTCCAACGGCGAGCGGTTTCCCGTGCGCCGGGTCTTCTGCGTCGGCCGAAACTACGCCGACCATGCGCGCGAGATGGGTAGCGATCCCGACCGCGAACCGCCCTTCTTCTTCACCGCCTGGGCTGAGGCTGTCGTGCCGTCCGGAACGACCATCGTCTATCCGCAGGCGACGAAGGACTATCAGTTCGAGGTCGAACTGGTCGTGGCCATCGGCAGGGGCGGACGAAACATCGACCCCGCCGCCGCGCTGGACCACGTCTACGGCTACGGCGTCGGCCTCGACATGACCCGGCGCGACCTTCAGGGCGCGGCCAAGAAGACCGGCCGCCCCTGGGACACGGGCAAGAATGTCGAACAGTCCAAGCCCTTGGGTCTCCTGCGACCGGCCGAGGGTTTCGATCCCGGCGTCGGCGCCATCGCCCTGACCGTCAACGGCGAGACGAAACAGACGGGCGATCTTTCCGATCAGATCTGGCCGGTCGTCGACGTCATCGCCTACCTGTCCGGCCTCTATCGGCTCGAACCCGGGGACCTGATCTACACCGGCACCCCGGCGGGCGTCGGGCCGGTGGTTCCGGGCGACGTGTTGGTGGCGACGATCGACGGTCTGGAGACCCTGACCGTCACCATCGGCGATCCGGCCTGAGACGAGGGGAACCTGCATGATCCTGCACGGCTACTGGCGGTCCTCGGCGGCCTGGCGGGTGCGCATCGTCCTCGCGCTCAAGGGGCTGACGGCGGATCAGGTTCCGCATCACCTGCGCGACGGGGGGCAGCGCGCGCCTGACTATCTGGCGCTTAATCCGCAGGGTCTGGTCCCGGCGCTTCAGACCGACGACGGCCGGGTGCTGACCCAGTCCCTGGCCATCTGTGAATATCTGGACGAGATCGCGCCGGAGCCGCCCCTGCTGCCCGGCGATCCCGCGAACCGCGCGCGGATTCGCGCTGCGGCCCTGGTGGTCGCCGCCGACATCCATCCGATCCAGAACCTCAAGATCCTGCGCCGCATCAAGGACTTCGGCCAGGATGAGCAGGCCTGGGCGCGTCAGGTGATCGAAGACGGATTCAATGCCCTGGAGGCCCTGCTGGCCAAGACGCCCGGCCCCTTCGCCTTCGGCGCGACCCCGACCCTGGCCGACGTCTGCCTCGTGCCCCAGATGACCAATGCGCGACGGTTCAATGTCGAACTGCGCTGGCCCCGTATTCAGGCCATTGAGGCCGAATGCCTGAAGCTGGACGCCTTCCGCCTGACCGCCGCCGAGCACCAGCCCGACGCCGAATAGACCGCCGCTTGTGGGCCGGGGGCTGAAGCCCTATCTTGTGCGCTGGCGGGTCTGCTGCGGCTCACGTCGTAGGCAACATATCCTCGCGGCCTTAATTCACTCGAAGGGATCTGTCCCTGTCTGACCTCGTGGGGTCGGGTATACGGAGCCCACCTGGCTACCCAGGCTCGAGAGGATTCAAACCGTCCTTCACGGTTCTTGCGGCGCCCGCCAACCCATTCTCCTAGAGCGCTACCGCTCGGCTCGCGGAGCCTCGCTGCTTGAGCGGCGGCGCAGCGCGCGATCACCAGCCGTGCGGTGGCTCGAGCCTTGTGTGCAGGGCTCGGCCCCCCCCACCGTGCACCCCGCCGCAGGCCGGGGTCCAGATCAGGACCTGTGCGCGAGGGATGCCGCGCATCGAAACTCGACCCCTGGCCGAATTTGCACTCTGGACCTCGGCCTTCGCCGGGGTGCACGGTGGCCTATGAACACCGGCCGGTCCTGGCAATGCGGCAGATGATGGAATTCCCGGACAAGGCGGCTTTACGCGCGGACGCGCGGGCTCGCCGGAAGGCCCTGACCCTGGCGTCCCCGGATGCTGCCCGGTGCGCCGCCGCCCATGCCGCAGACCTGCCGCCGGCTGATGTCGTCGCCGTCTATCGCGCCATGGGGTCGGAGCTGGACCCCGAGCCTCTGGCGCTCGCCCTGGCCGCGTCCGGGCGTCGGTTGTGCCTGCCGGTGGTTCTGAAGCGGGACGCCCCCATGATCTTTCGCGTCTGGTCTCCGGGAGAGCCGCTGGAGATGGACGTCGCCGGCTGCCCGGCGCCCCTGCCGTTGGCTCAGACCATCGACCCCGACCTCGTTGTCACGCCGCTTCTGGCGTTCGACGGCGCCGGCGGGCGCCTGGGGCAGGGCGGGGGCTACTATGACCGCACCTTCGCCGTCCGACCGGACGTGACGCGGATCGGCCTGGCGTTCGCGGGGCAGCAGGTCGAACACCTGCCGATCGAGGCCCACGACATCCGGTTGCATGGCGTTCTGACCGAGACGGGCTACAGGTCATCTGGCATATCCCGTTGACATATACATGGCAGAGTCCGATACCGACGTCATGAGCGCGCCGCTGAAAGCCACGGTCTTCAAATCGAACCGCTCGCAGGCGGTGCGCCTGCCCAAGGCCGTCGCCTTTCCCGACGACGTCAAGGAGTTGCGCGTCATCAAGGAAGGCAAGAGCCTGCGACTGGTGCCGGTGAATGCGCTCTGGGACGATTTTTTCGCCCGACCGGGGATCGATATTCGCATCGCCGAGGATGTGGTCGACGACAGCGTTGTCGAGTTCGAGTGAGTGTATCTGTTCGACTCTGACATCTGTGTTCGCATTTTGCGTAACCGCGCCGCGACGCTGGAATCCCAACTGAAAGCGCATGCGGAGGTGTTGTTCACCTCGACGGTGGTGCGTCACGAACTGATGCACGGCGCGCTGATGTCTGAACGACCAATCGACCAGCGAGCGGCCGTGGAGGCCTTGCTGGATCGCCTGCAGGTTCTGGATTTCGACGAGGCGGCGGCTGACCATGCCGCCGATATCAAGGCCGACTTGCAACGCCGAGGACTGATGATCGGCGCAAACGACCTTCTGATCGCGGGTCATGCGCGCAGCCGCGCCTTGATCGTCGTCACCGGAAACCTGCGCGAGTTTGGTCGGGTGGATGGGCTACGGTGTGAAGATTGGCCTGCGGGCCCGGCAGGACCTTACCTTTCATGAGACTGGCGTTTTTCGGTGATGTGGTCGGCAAGTCGGGCAGGGACGGTCTTTCGGATCATCTGCCGGGGCTCAAGCGGGACCTGAAGCTCGACTTCGTGGTGGTGAATGCGGAGAACGCCGCCGGCGGCTTCGGCATCACCGAGAACACCGCGCGTGAACTGTTCATGGCGGGCGCCGACTGCCTGACCCTGGGCAACCATTCCTGGGACCAGCGCGAGGCCCTGACCTATATCGTGCGCGAGCCGCGCCTGATCCGCCCCGCCAACTATCCGCGCCTGATGGATGCACCGGGCGCCGGGGCCAATCTGTTTGAAACCCATTCGGGCCGCACCGTTCTGGTCATGAACGTGCTGGGCCGCGTCCATATGGATCCGATGGACGATCCCTTCAGCGCGGTGGACCGCGAGTTGAACGCCGCCCCGCTCGGCGCCGTCGCCGACGCGGTCATCGTCGACATGCACTGCGAGGCGACCTCGGAAAAGATGGCCATGGGCCATTTCTGCGACGGCCGTGCGTCCCTGGTGGTCGGCACCCACACCCACGTCCCGACCGCCGATTGCCAGATCCTGCCGGGCGGCACGGCCTATCAGACCGACGCCGGCGGCTGCTGCGACTACGACAGCGTCATCGGCAACGAGAAGGAAGAACCGCTCCGGCGCTTCACCACCCGCATCTCCCAGGGGCGCTATACCCCGGCCAGCGGCCCGGCCACCATCTGCGGCGTCTATGTCGAGACCGACGACAGGACCGGCCTGGCGACCCGCGTCGAACCGATCCGCGTCGGCGGGCGGCTCAGCCAGGCGGTGCCGACCGTCTGATCCGAGCGTCAGCCGGCGTCAGGTGCAAAGATTGCGGCATGCGTCCTAACCTTGCTGTCTCACGAGGACCAGGACATGCGACGCATACAATGGGGCAGGGTGGCGGCGGTCACGGCCGTCTTCACCCTGATCGGGCCGTTGATCGGCTTCATGGCCGCCCTCGGCTGGTCCATCCACCAGATTCCGGCCGACGAGCCGAAGATGCGTTCCCTGATGCTGCTGTCGGGCTTCTTCACGGTGATCGTCGCCTACATCGTCGGGGCGCCGATGGCGCTGCTGACGGGCCTGATCGCCGGACTGGTCTCGCCCAGGGTCAGGTCGGGCGTCCTGTGGGTGGTCGCCGCCACGGCCTTGGGCGCCCTGGCGGCCCTGCTGCTTTATCGCCTCGTCTCGCCGGGCATGGACCGAAATCTGGTCGTCGCCTGCGCCGCGATCGCCAGCCTGGGCTGCGCCCTGGCGACCGTCGCCATCCGGCCGCGGGGTACGCGGCCGAGCTGAGTGATCAGGCAGCGCTGTTGATCCAGCCCGGCATCCAGCCCTCGTGCCATTCGCGCAGATGGGCGATGGGGATGCTGAACAGATCGCCGCCGTCCGGGTCTTCGGCCGCGAAGTCCGCCCCCTTCACATGGCCCACCACGGTGGCCTCCAGCCCCGCCTCCTGCGCCTTGGCCAGCAGGGCCGGGGCGTCGCCGGTGGCGATCAGATAGCGGGCCTGGTCCTCGCCGAACAGGAAGGCGTGCGGGTTCTCCATCGTCGCCTCCAGGGCGATGCCGACGTCCGAGGCCAGGGCGATGTCCGCCGCCGCCCCGATCAGGCCGCCGTCCGACAGGTCGTGGACGCAGGTGATCTCGCCCGCCTCGATCAGGTCGCGAATGAAATCGCCGGTCTTCTTTTCCAGCGTCAGATCGACCGGGGGCGGAGCGCCGTCCTCGCGGCCCAGCACCTCACGCAGATAGATCGAGGCGCCCAACTCGCCGACCGTCTCGCCGATCAGCACCAGCACGTCGCCCTCGACCGCCCCGCCGAAGCCGACGACCACGTCATAGTTGGGCAGCAGGCCGACCGCGCCCACCGTCGGCGTCGGCGGAATGGCGACGCCGTTGGTCTCGTTATAGAGGCTTACGTTGCCGCTCACGACCGGGAAGGACAGCTCGCGGCACGCCTCGGCCATGCCGTCGATGGCCCGCACGATCTGGCCCATGATCTCGGGGCGCTGCGGATTTCCGAAGTTCAGATTGTCGGTGATGGCGATGGGGCGGCTACCCACGGCCGTCAGATTACGCCAGGCCTCGGCCACCGCCTGCTTGCCGCCCTCATAGGGGTCGTTCTGAACGTAGCGTGGCGTGCAGTCGCTGGTGACCGCCAGACCCTTGTCCGTGCCGTGCACCCGCACCACGCCCGCGTCGGCGCCGGTCGAGCTGTCCTGCAGCGTGTCGGCCATCACGTGGCGGTCGTACTGCTCCCAGATCCACCGCTTGGACGCCATGTCCGGGCAGGCGACGACCTTCATCACCGCATCGGCCCAGTTCTCCGGCGCGGGCACGTCGGCGGGGTTCAGGCGCGGCTGCAGCTCCGGCTGCACCCACGGCCGATCATAGAGCGGCGCGTCGTCGAACAGCGGCGCCAGCGGCACGTCGCACACCGTCTCGCCATGATGCTTCAGCACCAGACGGCCGGTGTCGGTGGTCACCCCGATGACGGCGAAGTCCAGGCCCCACTTCCGGAAAATGCGCTCGCCGTCCGCCTCGCGGCCCGGCTTCAGGACCGCCAGCATCCGCTCCTGGCTTTCCGACAGCATCATCTCATAGGCCGTCATGCCGGTTTCGCGCTGGGGCACCTTGTTCATGTCCAGCTCGATGCCGACGCCGCCCTTGCCCGCCATCTCCACGGACGAGGACGTCAGACCGGCCGCGCCCATGTCCTGAATGGCGGCGACGGCGCCCGAGGCCATCAGTTCCAGCGTGGCTTCGATCAGCAGTTTCTCGGCGAAGGGATCGCCGACCTGGACCGTGGGGCGCTTGGAGTCCGACTCATCGTCGAACTCGGCCGAGGACATGGTCGCGCCGTGGATGCCGTCGCGGCCGGTCTTGGAGCCGAAATACACGACCGCGTGGCCCGCTTCCGGAGCGGCCGAATAGTAGATTTCGTCGGCCCGGGCCAGGCCGACGCACATGGCGTTGACCAGGATGTTGCCGTTGTAACCCTTGTGGAAGTTCGTCTCGCCCGCGACCGTCGGCACGCCCACGCAATTGCCGTAGCCGCCGATGCCCGAGACGACGCCCGAGACCAGACGCCGGGTCTTCTCATGCGACGGATCGCCGAAACGCAGGGCGTTCAGCAGGGCCACGGGCCGCGCGCCCATGGTGAAGACATCGCGCATGATGCCGCCCACGCCCGTCGCCGCGCCCTGATAGGGCTCGATGTAGGACGGGTGGTTGTGGCTCTCCATCTTGAAGATGCAGGCGTCGCCGTCGTCGATGTCGATGACGCCCGCGTTCTCGCCCGGCCCGCAGATCACGCGATCCCCGGTGGTCGGGAACTTGCCCAGGTGGATCTTTGACGACTTGTAGCTGCAGTGTTCGGACCACATCACCGAAAACACGCCCAGCTCGACCTGGTTCGGCTCTCGCCCCAGCCGGTCGAGGACGACCTGATACTCGTTCGGGGCCAGGCCGTATTCGGCGGCCAGTTCGGCCATAGACTTCTGCTGCGCGCTCATGGGCGCGCCTCTTAGCGGGACTCGGCTCCGGTGTCAGCCGTCCCGGCGGAAGTGACGCCGTCAAACGCGACGGTCGCGGACGAATCGCCTTTCAGCGTCCGGCCTTTCCTGCGCGAAAACCCGAACACGACGATGGCCGATACGGTGATCAGCACCAGGGCGACGCCCAGAGCCGTGAACCCCAGCATGGGATTGCGCGCCTGTTCGGCGACGAAGGCGCCGATCAGCCCCCATGCCACCGGCAGCGGATAGGCCAGGGTTCGCAGGCTCAGGACCCCGATCACGGCCAGGCCGGCCGCGAGCGCCACCGCCGTCAACGCCCAGGCTGTCGGCGGCAGGGCCGGGGGCAGGGCGTTCAGCGCCGTCGCGGCGTTGATCAGGTTCAGCGGCGCTGCGACCGTCAGCCATCCCGCCAGCCCCGCCAGCGGCCACACCGTCACCCACCGGTCCGGCGCCGTCAGGCCAAGGCCCCGTATCGTCTTCGCGACGGACAGCAGCGGAACCAGCAGAACCAGAAGGCTGAAGAAGATCACCACCACGCTGGCGACCTGAAGCCCCATTGCCGCCACCACGATCCAGACCCCGATGCCGATCAGCGCCGCGATGGCGGGCCAGGCCAGGCGACGCCTCAGCCCGGCGGCGTCCGGGCCCGGCACGGCCTGCCGAACGCCGTGGACGATCAGCCCGGCGTAGATCAGCCCCCAGATCGAGAACGCATAGCCTTCGACCCTCAAGGTCGAATCGCCGCGCGCCGCGAACTCCGCCTGCGTCAGACCCAGTCCCGCCAGATTCTGGATCAGCGGCGTCAGCACGGCGAAGGCCACCGCCGCCAGCACGAGAGGCTGCGCGTGGCGCGGCTGGACGTCAGTGGGCGCGGTGTCGGGCGGCGCGGTGTCCGCGGCGGCCTTCTGGGTCACGACGGTCGACGACATGGGCGTGTCCTTCCTCTTCGGACCCTCAATACGCATGGACCTGACGAACGGTTCAGCTTGAACGCGCGACCCCTTGACCCGGCGCGTCCGGCGCAGTCGGATCACGGCCATGAACGCCGCATCAACGGATCACCGCACCGCCCTGGCCGAGGCGGACCGCCGGCTGGCGATCGATCCGGCCGATCTGGCGGCCCTGATCTCCAAGGGGGATGCGCTGACCGCGCTGGGCGAGGCCCGATCGGCCTCCACCTTCTACAACTCCGCCCTGCGTCTGGCCGGCCAGGCGCAGCAGCAGGGGCGCCCGCTGGCGCCCTCGATCGTGCCTGAACTCCGGCGGGTCCAGTCGACCCTCAAGGCTCAGGCTGACGCCTTCCAGGCCCATATCGACGGCGGCATGCGACAGGCCGGCTTCGACCCCGCCGTCTCCAGCGAACGGTTCGGCCAGTCGCTCGATCTGATGGCCGGACGCAAGAAATTGTATCTGCAACAGCCGCGCTTCTACCTTTTCCCAGGCCTGCCCCAGGTTCAGTTCCAGCCGCGCGAGACCTTGCCCTGGCTGGCGGCCGTGGAGGCGGCGGCGAGCGACATCCGCGCCGAACTGGACGCCCTCCTGGCCGAACCCGGGCTGTTCCAGCCCTATATCCAGCCACGCCAGGACCGCCCCAACTCCGACCAGGCCGGCATGATGGCCAACCCGGACTGGAGCGCCCTGTTCCTGTGGAAGGACGGCGAGGAACAGCCCGACATCGCCCGCCGCTGCCCGCGCACCATGGAGGTCCTTTCCGCCCTGCCGCTGTGCCGTGTCCCCGGCCGGACGCCGTCCATCCTGTTCTCGCGCCTGACGCCGGGGGCGAAGATTCCGCCCCATCACGGGCTGATCAACACCCGCCTGATCTGCCATCTGCCCGTCATCACCCCGCCGGGCTGCGTTTTCCGCGTCGGCAACGACGTGCGCGAATGGCGGGATGGCCAGGCCTGGGCCTTCGACGACACGATCGAGCACGAAGCCGCCAACACCAGCGACCGCGACCGCATCGTCCTCATCTTCGACGTCTGGAAACCGGAACTGACGGCCGAGGAACAGGACCTGGTGATCGCCCTGTTCCAGACCATCGACGCCTACGGCGCCGGCGGCGCCGCCTGGGGCGTGTAGCCTACAGAAACACTCCGACGATCAGCAGCACCGCCGAAACCAGAAACACCAGATAGGTCAGCACCATGCCGAACAGCCGCCCGGGCGCGGGCTGTTTGGCGCTGTGCATCCCGACCGCATGCAGGATGCGACCCAGGAACAGGGCGGCGCCCAAGGCGTGGATCACCGCCGCCGTCCAGCCCAGCATGGCCACAACCGTGATCGCGACCAGACCCATGGGGATATATTCGACGGCATTGCCGAACGCGCGGACCGCCACATTCACCGGCTCATGCCCGCCGTCGCCCAGCGACACCCGGTGCTTCCGACGCTGCGCCGACACCCGATAGGTCAGCACCAGCAGCAGGATCAGACACAGCCCGGTCCACAAGGCCACGGCCTGGATGGCTTCATGATGGAAGGCGGCGGCCTGCAGATCGGTCATGGTCGGGCTCAGTTCTCGCGGGCGATGGGATAGAGGCGGTACCGCTGGTCGTAGAAGGGCGTGCGCTCATAGAACCACGACAGGCGCGCATCGCCGTCGGCGGCGAAGGCGGGATCCGCCGCCAGTTTCGCCTCGAACTCGGCCTTCAGCGCGGGGTCGGCCGCCAGCATGCGGTCGGCGATCGGCGCCACCGCATAGGCCTCGATATATTCGACCCGGCTCAGCACCTCGGGGAACAGCCCCCAGGCGAACAGGCTCTCGGACGACTGCGGCTCCAGCAGCAACACGACGATGTCGCCCATCGGCTGGTCGGTCGACTCCCGGACGGAGCCGGGCGGGAAGGTCCAGTCACTCGTCTCGCTCGTCACGCCGGTCAGGCTGAACCCCACATGCCCCTCATTGGGTCGCGGCGCCGGCCGGGCGCCGTCCAGCCGCAGCATCTCGACCGTCGTGGTGCGCGCCTCGATCAGGGTCTCCATTTCCACGCCGTGGGTTCTCAGCCGCTCGATCACATCGGCGCGGTACGAGGGCACCCAGTAGGCCCTCGGCCGCTTCAGCGTCAGGCTCGGCTGCGAACCGTAGAAGGGAACCTGCCACATCTCCGGATCGGCGCGTCCCAGCCAGCGCAGTTCGGTCCGGCCCGAGGCCGCGCTGTCATAGGTCTCGTAGAGGATCCCCTTGAATGCGCGGGTCGAGGACGGCTCGCGCTCGGGGACGAAGTTGGCCGGAATCTCCGCCGGACGCAGGGCCCGGTCGGCGACCTTGGCCGCGCGCACCGCCTCGCCCTGGTCCGCCATCAGCTTGAGGGCGTGCTCCAGCAGCACGTAGGTCCCCAGCACCCTCTGCTCAAAGGGTTTCAGACTGTGGTTCTCGATCAGGACGGTCGGGATGTGCGCCGCCGAGCCCCAGCCGTTCGAGAACCGCTCGCCCAGGCCCCCGTCCGAAAGTCCCTTCTTCGGATCGCGGTCGTCGATGGCGAACACCAGCGGCCCCGGAATATGGCCCTGTGCCTCCAGCGCGGCGTTCAGCGTCGGCTTGTAGACCTCGTCCAGCCAGTCGGACACGGCCGGCGACCGGGTGAAGGCGCCGTCCTCGCCGTTGAAGCCGAAGGTGATGTCGTACTGATAGTCGATGCCGTCGGTGACGTGGATGTCGATATAGAGGTCCGGATCGTATTTGTGGATCAGCCCCATCAGGGCCCGCATCTCGGGCTGGTCCAGCTTGAGGAAGTCGCGGTTCAGGTTCTGGTTCGTGGCCGTGTTGCGCCAGCCCTGGATGCGCGGCCCACGCTGGTTGGGCCGGGAATAGGCGCCCGACCGCTCGTGTCCGTCGACGCTCAGGATCGGGATCAGGATCAGGTTGACCCGGTCCAGCAGGGCGTCCTTGCCGTAGAAGGCCATGTCACGCAGCAGCATCATGCCCGCGTCCTTGCCGTCGATCTCGCCCGGATGGATGCCGGCCTGCGCCAGGACGACGGGCTTGGACGGATCGAGCGTCGCCCCGTCTTTCGAGGCGATCACCGCATAGATCGGCCGTCCTTCCGGCGAGACGCCGAACTGTTCGATGCGGATCAGGTCCGACGCCGAGTCCAGCCGGTCGAACCAGGCGCGGGTGTCGACATAGGTCGGGCTGAAATCATGCGACGCATCGGCCTCGAACGCCGTGACCCAGGGATCCGAGGCGTCGCGCAGCAGGGCCCGCGACGCGCCGTCCCACTCCGGCGCGGGCGGCAGGAAGGGCTGGTCCCACGGCGCGGCGTTGGCGACGGGGGAGGGGGACTGGGACATGGCGGGACTCGCAAGCGACAAAACAGCGGCGGAAAGCAGGAACAGGCGGCGCATGGGGGGTGAAACTGGGCGCATGTGCGATCCTCGGCAAGTCGTCGGGGCGGCGACGCTCACCGTCCGGCCTCGGCCGCAACCGCGGCTGGGGTCGTCGGCGCGGCTTTCGAGGCCTGCACCGCAGACCCGACCGCAATGGCCAGATAGAGGGCGACGTGCAGTCCCAAGGTCAGTCCGATCACCCAGGCCCGCCTCGACAGGGCGGCCGGCGCCACCAGAACCAGGTACAGGACCATGTTGAGCCCATAGGCCATCATCAGCGCCCCCGCGCCGTCCCGGGCCATATTGGCCCACGCCACCGCCGCCATCATCAGCACGTTCGCCAGGACCAGCAGCAACAGCACCGCGCGGCGGTTCGCCCAGAAATGGTCGTCCAGACTGCGCGCCTCATCCTCGGGCTCGGGAAAGACCAGATTCGCCGCGATGAAATAGACCCCCGCCACCACCAGTCCCGCCACCAGCAGTCCATAGCTGAACGGCAGATGCTGAAAGTTCGTCCAGGCCGCGTCCCAGAAGGTGGCGATGTCCAGGGCCGCGAAGGTGGCCAGCAAGGGCGTCTTCCAACCGACGGCGACGGTGCGTCGGTGTTTGAACGCGCGTGAGGCTCCCATCGCCAGGCTGACCACGGACAGGCCCAGGATCAGACCGTAGAAGGAGAAGAAGAAATCGAAGGCGCTCAACGCCGTCTCCCGGGTTCAGGACTTCAGGCGGTCGGCGGCGACCAGCCGTTGGAAGCGATCAGGCTCATCACGCCCAGGCCGACGTTCCAGCAGTGGTACAGAACCAGCAGCACCAGCGCCGCCCTGACCACTCGCTTGCGGCGAGAGAAGGCCGCCGTCGCCGTGGCCCCGACGAAAAAGGTCAGCCCGGCCCACAGCCTCACCGACTGGGCCACCCGCCCAAATCCTTCGTCAACAAGGGCGAGAGGGATCAGCAACAGGGCCACGATCAGGTTGGCGGCCATGACGCAGGCGAAAATCGTCCGTCGATGCGCCCAGAAGTGATCGTCCAGATTCACCCGCTCGCTGCTGTCGGCCGACATGCGCGGAAAGGTGATGCTGGCGGCCACATAAAACACGGCGGCGATGGTCAGGCCGACCACCAGCAGGGCCAGGTTGAACGGCGCCCCCCGGAAGATGACCCAGGCCTGGCTCCAGAAGGTGGCGATGTCCACGGCCACGAACACGGCCAGCAGGGGCGTCAGCCAGCCGAAACGGACCCGCGCCCGCTCATGCAGGACGTTGGCGAATCCCCCGACCACGGCGGCCACCGACAGGCCGAGCAGCAGGCCGTAGAAGCTGAAGAAGTATTCAAACGCACTCAAGACGACGTCGCCCCCGACATTGCGGAGGCGAACCTAGAGCGAAATCGGTCCGAAGGCGATCGCGTTCGAACGCGGATTCCGCCCTGCGTCATGACCGGACGTCAGGGGCGCGTCGAGATGGCCCCGACGGCGCAACGCGGCTCAGCCGCCCAGCCGCTCGTTCTTGGCTTCAAGGCGCTCGATGTCCTCGACCGTGTCGGCCAGGCGGCGCTGCAGCTGCGCCAGCTCGCGCGTCTGCTGTTCGCTCAGGACTCCGCCGGCCTCGGTGATGGCGGTCAGTTCGGCGATCTTGGTTTCATGCTCGATCTGACGGTCTTGGGCGGCGTACAGCCGTTCCCGGTCACGATCGCTCAGCCCGGGACGGCGAGGCGCCACCCGACGCGCGGCGTTCGATCCGGCCAGCACCTGCGCCTCGGCCGGGCTGGGCGCTACGGCGACAGCGGAGGGCGCGGCGATGAGCAGGGACAGGGCGACGACGGCAGCGGACTTCACGGAGGAGCCTCCCACAACGGATCAACCCCTCGACGCTATCAAACATTACGGCTTCGTCATCATCCATTTTCATGGTGCGGTGCACAAAATGACGTGATTGTGTCAGGAATGATACGCAGAGGGGCGATGCCTTCTGCGAGCTCGCTGCTGTCGGTTCCGGCGCCGTCCAGTTCCGCAGTCTCCGCACAGCGCTCGTCAGGTGCTGGCCCGTCAGTTCGGCCCTGATGCGCCGGGCAGCGTCCAGCGCCCGGCCCCGGCCAGGTTCGCGGCTTCCCAGCCGATCGCCAGGAGCGAGAAGGCGACCAGCCAGATAAGCGCCGCCACCACCATCCTGCGGCGCCGGGTGACCACCGCGACCGCGCAGGCGATGTAGAAGGTCGAGACGAAAATTATGTAGGGCGCGGAACCCATGACGCCCAGACCGCCGCCGAGCAGCACTATGGTCCCCACGTTCAGTACGTTGGTGAACAGGATCAGGCCGAACACCCACCGGCGCCGCGCCCAGAAGTGGGCGTCAGGGGTTCGGGTTTCGCCCGGTTTCGGAAACACCAGATAGGCGGCCAGGAAATAGGACCCGGCGGCCAGCAGTCCATGCAGGATGACGCTCATCGACAGCGGCGCCGAGCGATACAGCATCCAGGCCTGCAACCAGTAGGAGCTGATATCCAGGGTCACGAACACCGCCAGAAGCAGCGTCAGGCGCGTGGACTTCAGCGGAATACGCGGCCCCTCGATGGTGCGCGCCACCCCGGTCAGCAGCTCCACCACCGAAAGGCCCAGCACGATGCTGTAGAAGCTGACGAAATAGTCGAACTGGCTCATCCGCTCCCCCATGCGTGAAGCCTCAGCCTATTTCCAGATCGGCGTTCCGTCACCCGGCAATCCCAGGCGGTCCCACATCTCCGAGACGCGGTCGACGACCTCCGCCTCCATGCGGATTTCCTCGCCCCATTCGCGCCTGGTCTCCGGCTCCCACTTGTCGGTGGCGTCCAGTCCGATCTTCGATCCCAGCCCGCTCTCGGGGCTGGCGAAGTCCAGATAGTCGATCGGCGTGTTCTCGATCAGGGTGATGTCGCGCGCCGGGTCCATCTTGGTGGAGATCGCCCACATGACCTGCTTCCAGTCGCGAGCGTCGATGTCGTCGTCCACGACGATGACCCACTTTGTGTACATGAACTGGCGCAGATAGCTCCAGACACCCAGCATCACCCGCTTGGCGTGGCCCGGATAGGCCTTCTTCATCGACACCACGGCGATCCGGTAGCTGCACCCCTCGGGCGGCAGCCAGAAGTCGGTGATCTCCGGAAACTGCTGGCGCAGCAGGGGAATGAAGACCTCGTTCAGCGCCTCGCCCAGGACGCTGGGCTCGTCCGGCGGGCGGCCGGTGAAGGTGGTCAGATAGATGGGATCACGGCGCATGGTGATGGCCGTCACCTGGAAGACCGGGAAGGTCTCGACCGAGTTGTAGTAGCCGGTGTGGTCGCCGTACGGCCCCTCGGGCGCGTGCTCGTCCAGTAGGACATGCCCTTCCAGCACGATCTCGGCCTGGGCCGGGACCATCAGAGGCACGGTCTTGCAGGGAACGAGCTCGGCCTTGGCGCCCCGCAAAAGACCGGCGAACTGATACTCCGACAATGTGTCCGGCACCGGTGTCACGGCCGCCAGGATGGTGCCTGGATCGGCGCCCAGGACGACGGCGGCGGGCAGGGGCTCGAGCTTTCCGGCCTTCTTGTGCCGGGCGTAGTGCTGCGCGCCGCCACGATGGGCCAGCCAGCGCATGATGGCCCGGTCCTTGCCCAGCACCTGCATGCGGTAGATGCCCAGGTTGAAGTCGTCCTCGCGCTCGTCCGACGGCCCCCTGGTCACCACCAGGCCCCAGGTGATCAGCGGCGCCGGCTCCCCCGGCCAGCACCCCTGGATCGGCAGGGTCGTCAGGTCGATCTGGTCGCCCTTCAGCACCACCTGCTGCACCGGCGCGGTCTTCACGACCTTGGGCCGCATCGACATGACGGTCTGCATCAGCGGCAGCATCTCCACGGCGTCGCCCAGACCACGCGGCGGCGTCGGATTGCGCAGAAAGGCCAGCAACTCCCCGACCTCGCGCAACTCCGCCGCGGTGGTCCGCGCCTTCTTTTCCAGGGTGACGCCCATGGCCACCCGCTTCACCGTGCCGAACAGATTGGCCAGGCAAGGGATGGAGCTGATCGCGCCGTCCGGCATCACCGGCTTCTCGAAGATCACCGCCGGCCCGCCGTTGCGCAGAAGCCGGGTCTGGATCTCGGTCATCTCCAGATGGGTGGCGACCGGCTCCGACACCCGCACCAACTCCCCTTCGGCTTCCAGCCGGTCGATGAAGTCGCGAAGGGATTTATAGGCCATTCGGCGGGCTCCGACATGAGTCTGGACCGAGATCAGAGCCGGGTTGGACTGCGCCACCCTCGACCCATGTCGGTCTTGTTCGGCGCCTCGCATAGGCTCGGACGCGGGTCATGTCACCCGCCCGGCTCGGCCTTCAGCCGTATTTTTCCAGCGTGACCTCGACATTCTCCAGGGCGTACGGAAGGCCTCTTCCGGCCCAGGAATCCAGCACCGAGCCGACATCCAGGGCGACGCCGCCTCGTTTGCGGATCAGGTCGCAATAGTATTTCCCCAGAATGCCCGCGCCGATCAGGAACAGCTGGCCGCCCAGTCGTCCACGCCGCACGATCTGGTCCTCGACATACAGATACAGGTCCGGGAACTGCCCGTGTCCGGATTCGCCCCGCCAGGTAGCGTGGCCGGGAACCTGAATATGCTCCAGATCGGCCCGTCCGAGCGCCTGACCGACCGCCTCGGTGATCGGCCACGGACCCACCATGCAAACCGCCTCGGCGGCCTGGGCCGCCTCGCGCAGCAGCAGCCCCTCCGCCGCCAGAATCTGGAACATGTTGGTCCCAAAGAAACTTTCGGGGTCCTTGCGCCGCGCCAGCGACAGGCCGTGGAACATGGCGCAGGCATAGGCCGCGTGGCCGAAGTAGGCGGCGACGGGTTGGCGCGAGTAAAAATTCGCGACCGGCAGGCCGAGGACGTCCGCGCTCTTCACGCTTTCCGAGATCATGTCCTTCAGCAGACCGGCGTAGTGTTCCAGCCAGTCTTCGGGGCGACGGACCCGCATCTCATCCACGGACGTCGGGCCGAAGTGGTAATAGAGCACCTGGATCAGCACCTCGACGTCGGTGAAGAAGGTCGGATAGCCCAGCAGCCGCCCCTCGCCGTCGCCTAGCCGCACAACCGAAAAGGGCGTCCGGTCGCGCAGCGCGCTCACAATCCGGGTCTGAAGCGCCAATGCGCGGTGGGGGGTCATATACCCCTGGACCAGGCCCATCGATTCCGCCATGGCCTTGCCGGTCGCGATAAGCTGAGCAGCCGCCCCCCGGTCCGTATCCTCTGCGCCTTCAATAGTCGGCGGATCGAGGGTCACCAGTTCCGACGAGAAGTCGCTGAACCGGTCCTTGGACAGGATCCTGGAGCTTTCGAAGCGGACCTTGAACGCGAAGGTCGATGGAAAATAGAACTCGCGAATGTTGAACTCGGTCTCGAACGGTCCGTGGGCAAGCAGGGCGACCTCGTGCACCTTCAACCCTTGCCAGTGAACCTCCAGCACGCCCTTCTGGTTCTGAAACCGTCGGCAGACCTGACCGCCCAGGCGGATCCGGACGAGGTCTTCGCGCACTTTCGCGTCGTCGTCGGACTGCGCCAGCAGGACCAGGGTCGGCTCCTCCACGACGAGCGTGCCGTTCGCCTGCATGCGGCCGCCGCGCGCCACCTCCCAACGAATTCCGGTGTCGATCCGCTTCGGCGCGGGGGCGGCTGGCGATCGGACCGCGTCGAAACTCATACTCTCCGCTCCTGCGACGCCGGAGGCCGGCGGACGGGAGGAAGCCGAACCTCGCCGGGTCGATCGGGGCAAGCCCGTCGCCAGCCAGCGTCAGCTACCGTCAGGCTTACTGATAGGCGATCGATCCGGCGGGCTGAAGTCCAAACCCTCGGCGGCGCCGCTTTGTCGCGGTTTGATCAGGCCGTCGATCAGCACCAGCAGCAACCCCGCGCCCAGAAAGAAGACCAGCAGTCCGCCGAAGTTCACCGCCGCGCGCCCCAGGCCCAGCGCGTCGACATTGATGAACCAGTACGGCCACCAGCCGCTCGTCAGTCCGTGAGCGAGGGTCCATGCGCCGTAGGCCAGCGGAAACGCCAACCAGGCCAAAGCATGCCCCGGCGCCAGTCGTCCTTTCGGCGTGAACATCAGCCAGTCCAGCACCATGGCGGCCGGCATCACATAGTGCAGCAGGACATTGGCGATCAGCAGCCACCCTTGCGGATCCCACGTCGCGTGCAGCAGGAAATGATAGACCAGCCCGACCACCGCCGCATACAGGGTCACCCCGCCCCGAACGCGCGGGCTCGCCAGGACGCGACCGGCGGCGCTGTTCGGCAGGACGGCGGGCAGCAGCATCCCGGACATGATCAGGACGTTCGTCAGGATAGTGAAATAGCTGAAGAAATTCAGCGTCAACTGGAGCGCGTCCAGCTGCGGCGTGATCCACATCAGCACATATTGCAGCGCCAGGGCCGCCAGGCCGACCAGACCGAACAGTCCCCGCCAGGCGCGGGCCATCAGTAGGCCCGGGTGTCCGACACCAGGGCCCAGACCGGCAGGGCCAGGCGCATCGTCGCGGCGTTGATCTGGCAGGAATCGAGGTGGGCGCGCCCCGCTTCGGCCCGCCGCGCGGCCTCGGGCGTGAGGTCCAGCGCCGAGGCCAGGTCCTCGATGGAGACCCCGCGCTTCTCGCGCCACGACTTCAGACGTTGGCCGATCGCCGCATCCAGCGGATCGACGCCGGGAAAGCCGAGAACCGAACCCATCCTCCCACTCCACATCTGCGGGGCCTACGCCCCGTTCGCCGTTACGCCCATTCTTCATCCCATTTGAAGGCGGCGTCCAGCCAGTCGCCCAGGCGGCCGTCCGGACGGGCCAGGGCGTGGATGCGGTCCATGTCCTCGTCGGTCAGGACGAAGTCTAAGACGGCGAAGCTCTCCTCCGCCCGGCTGACCTTGGTGGTGCGGGGAATGGCGATGACGTCCTGCTGGATCAGCCAGCGCAGCACCACCTGACCGACCGTCTTGCCATAGGCGCCGGCGATCTCCTTCAGGACCGGATCGTCGACCACCTTGCCCTGCGCCAGCGGCGACCAGGCCGTGATCGATCCGCCGAGATCCTTCGCCGTCGCCAGAAGCTTCGTCAGCTTGAGGTACGGATGGTACTCCACCTGATTGGTGACCAGCGGCGCGTCCGACAGGGCCTGGGCCCGCCGCCACTCCGCCGAGGGGAAGTTGGACAGGCCGATGGTCCGGGTCAGGCCCCGGTCCTTCGCCGCGTTCAGGGCCGCGATCGTCTCTTCCAGCGCCGGCGTCGCCTTCGGCCAGTGCAGCAGCAGCAGGTCGGGCGTGAACCCCAGGCTGGCCGCCGATTCCTCGGCCTGTCGCAGCAGGGCGTCGCGATGGAAATGCTCGACCCAGATCTTGGTCGTCAGCCAGATGTCCTCGCGCGCCACATGGCCGGCGGCGATCGCGTCGCGGACGCCGTCTCCGACCTCCTTCTCGTTGCGATAGATCCAGGCCGTGTCGATGTGGCGATAGCCGATCCGCAGGGCCTCGGCCGTCATTCGACGTGCGACCTCCCCTTCCAGCTGCCAGGTGCCGAAGCCCAGCAGGGGCACGGCGTGGCCGTCGAGGAGGATCGTGGGCTGGTCGGTCATGGGGCGGCTCCTGCACGCGGGGAGAAGCCGTCTACCTAGGCCGTCCGGCTCACCCCGCAACCAGCCAGTCGTGGATTTCGTCCCACAGCGGCTCCATTCCCGCCCGAAACGCCCCGTCATGGCCGATGCGCCGCACGCCCTGATCGGCGGGGCGACGCACGACGATCTCGGCCGGCGCGTTCGGATAGACCCCCAGCAGGTCCCGCGCCGTCGTCGGCGTCGCGATCGGATCGTCGGTGAACACCCAGGACCGGATCGGGGCGGTCACCCGGTCGAACGCATGGGGCCGCAGCCGCCCGGCGAGTTCGTCGCGAAAGTACGCGGGCGCCAGGCACCAGCGCCGCCAGGTCTCGAACACCCCGCGCGGCAGGTCGGTCCCGGCCCACAGACCGCCGCCCTTCACATAGCCGTGCCGCTTCAGGCTCCAGGGCCCGAAGCCATGCCAGAAGAACAGCTCCGCCGGATTGTAGCTGCGATGATGTCTGCCCCAGTATCCGGTCCCCACCGAGACGAAGGCATGCCGGTCGATCAGGCCGGGCTCGGGCATGAAGCCGACGAAGTGACCGCCGACGCTATGCCCCAGATGCAGGATCGGCAGCCCCGGCGCGGCCTCGCCCAGCGCCGCCGCCGCCGCCGGCATGTCCAGCCGCCCCCAGTCGGGATAGTCCATCTTCATCGCCGCCAGATCGTCCGGCCGCGACCCGGCGATGCCGCGATAGTCATAGGTCAGGACCACCGCGCCCCGTTCCGCCAGCCGCCGCGCCACCCGGTTGTAGAACCCCTTGGGAAAGCCGGTGGCCGAACTGATCAGCACCGCCGATGTCGCCGTCGCCGCCGTCGTCAGCTGCATCGACAGGGGAAACCCGTCGGCGGCCGGTCGCATGAAGTCCGTGACGGTGATGGCGTCCATGTCGCGTGTCCGTTTTTAATCAGGATGGACTATGGGCGACTGACGCGACGTCAGGTCAAGCGGCCGCTTCACCCGCGATATGTGGATGCGCCTTCGACAGCCTTCGCGGCGCCGCCCGCCGCCTTGAACGACGGCTCGCCATGGGTGACCGCGCGCTCGACTTCCGGCAGGGCCAGGATCAGCGCCTCGATCTCGTCACGGGTCATCCTGTCCCTCCGGCAAAGAAAAAAGGCCGCGTCCCGGAGGAGGCGGCCTTGATCCGTGAAATGGGCTGAACGGCCTATTCGATGTCTTCGTTCAGCAGGCCGACCTTGAAGTAGCCGTTGCCCTGAAGGTCGTTCATGACCTCCATGAACTGGTTGTAGGTCACGTCCGGCTGGGCGCGGATGAACACGCGCTCGTCCTGGCAGTTCGGGCTGGGCTGCAGGGCGGCGCACAGGTCGGCGGCCAGGGTTTCGATGGTGGTCTGGCGATCGGCCAGGAAGATCGAGCCCGAGTCCTGGATGGTCACATAGACCGGGTCTTTCTGCTCGGTCGGGTTCTGCGGCGGCGTGGCCGGCGGCAGGTCCAGGTTGATCGACACGGTGGCCAGCGGCGCCGACACCATGAAGATGATCAGCAGCACCAGCATCACGTCCACGAACGGCGTGACGTTGATGTCGGAATTTTGAGTGATCGTCCTGCCGCCCGAAGAGCCGGGAGGTCCTGAAAGTTTCGAGCCCATGCCTTGTCGTCTTTCCGTCGAGGGTCCGTACAATGGACCAGCGTTTCAGGTTTCGGCACCGTCTTGGCGTCCCGGCGGGCGATTGTAAAGCGGTCTCGGCGCGTGACGCGGATTTTCCCGTCGCCGGCGCAAAATCCTTCCGCGAACCGGGCTGCGGCGCTTCGTCCCAGCCGGAGATATCAGCCCTTGGCCAGCTTCAGGAACCGCTCGACCAGGGCCGGATCGTCCTTGAACGCCCCGGTGAATCGCGTGGTGGTCGTCGAGACGTGGCGGTGGTGCACGCCGCGCGTCGTCATGCACTGGTGCTGGGCGTCGATCAGCACGGCCACGCCCTTAGGCGCCAGGTGCGATTCGATGGCGGCGACCACGTCGTTGGTCAGGGTTTCCTGGTTCTGCAGCCGCCGCGCGAAGATCTCGACCACCCGCGCCAGCTTGGAGATGCCGACCACCTTCTCGCCGGGGATATAGGCGACCGAGGCCTTCCCCAGGAACGGGGCCAGGTGGTGCTCGCAATGGCTCTCCACCTCGATGTCCTTCAACAGGACCATGTCGTCGTACCCGGTCACGTCCTCGAAGGTGCGCGACAGTTCGGCGGCGGCGTCGGCTTCATAACCGTCGAACCATTCGCCATAGGCGTCCACCACCCGCTTCGGCGTGTCGATCAGACCGGGGCGCGCCGGATCGTCCCCGGCCCAGGCGATCAGGGTCCGCACGGCCTCCAGCGCCTGCTCGCGCGACGGGCGGGCGGCGTTGGCGACGAGAACGGGTTTGATCGGGGTGGCGGTCATGGGGGAGGGACGCTTTCGCCTTGAACGTCGGAATTGTACGTCGGAAACGACGCATTATCAGCTTGGGCGGCTATATGGGACTTCCCCGACGTCCTGCAAGCGACCGCGTTGCCCAAAAGGACGAACCCAGAGCGAACTGCGCCGACCTGATGACCCTGCACCTTCACGACACCCTGCACCGCCGCAAGCGGGCCTTCGCCCCGCGCGATCCGAACCGGGTGACCCTCTATGTCTGCGGCCCGACGGTCTATGACTACGCCCATATCGGCAATGCGCGGCCGCCGGTGGTGTTCGACGTCCTGGTGCGTCTGCTGCGCCGGACCTACGGCGCCGACAGCGTCGTCTACGCCCGCAACGTCACCGACGTGGATGACAAGATCAACGCCAAAGCCGCGAAGGAGGGCGTGCCGATCGGCCAGGTCACCGCGCGGTACGAGGCGGCCTATCTCGCCGACATGACGGCGCTCAACGTCTCGCCGCCCGATATCGCACCCCACGTCACCGACCATATCCCCGCCATCGTCGCCCAGATCCAGGCCATCGTCGACGCCGGCTGCGCCTATGCGGCCGAGGGCCACGTCCTGTTCGACGTCTCCTCCTATCCGAAATACGGCGCCCTTTCCGGCCGCAACCTGGACGACATGATCGCGGGCGCCCGTGTCGAGGTCGCCCCCTACAAGAAGAACGCCCACGACTTCGTCCTGTGGAAGCCGTCCAGGGACGGAGAGCCGTCCTGGCCCTCGCCCTGGGGCGACGGTCGCCCCGGCTGGCACATCGAATGCTCGGCCATGATCGAACAGACCCTGGGCCTGCCGATCGATATTCACGGCGGCGGCATCGACCTGGTCTTCCCGCACCATGAGAACGAGATCGCCCAGGGCGTCTGCGCCCACGGCCATGCCCATGGCGACGCCGCGCCCGAGGAATACAGCCGCTACTGGATGCACAACGGCTTCCTGACCGTCGATGCCGAGAAGATGTCCAAGTCGATCGGCAATGTCCTGCTGCTGCACGACCTGGTTCAGCACATGCCGGGCGAGGTCGTCCGTTGGGCCTTGCTCAGCGCCCACTACCGCCAGCCGCTGGACTGGAACCAGACCCTGCTGGACCAGAGCCGCAAGAACCTGGACCGCCTCTACGGCGTGCTGCGCGACGCCGATGCGGCCCTGGCCGGGTTCGCCTTCGAGCCCCTGGGCGACGCGGAGGCCAGCGACGCTGAAATGCGGGCCGCCGAACTGGAGCTGGCCGAGGCGGACCTGGCGCCGGTGCTCGACGCCCTGGAGGACGACCTCAACACGCCCGAGGCCGTGGCCCGTCTGTTCGCCCTCGGAAACGCCCTGCGCGACGCCCTCAACGACCCGGACGCCGACCCGCGCGACCTGGCCATGGCCCGCTGGACTCTCGTGGAGGCCGCCGGCTTGCTGGGCGTCCTTCAGATGTCGCCCACGGACTGGTTCGAAGGCGGCGATCCGGCCTTCAAGGCCGAGGTCGAGGCCCTGCTCGCCGACCGCGTCGCCGCCCGCGCCGCCAGGGACTGGCCCGCCGCCGACCGCATCCGCGACCGCCTGACCGAGCTCAACGTCGTCGTCATGGACGGCCCCACCGGCGCGACCTGGCGGGTCAAGAGCTAGCCGCCGTCCCATTCCTGAACGGAAAGGGCGTCCCGGTCGCCCCTCAGCTTTCCTTCCCAACCGGGAGAGAGGGCGACCTTCTCCCTTCTCCCTGTTGGGAGAAGGTGCCCCGCAGGGGCGGATGAGGGGACGGTGTCGAAGTCGGCGACAGCCGTCGCACGGGCGGTGACACGGCTCACGCCGACTGCAGCGATTGTCCCCTCACCCTTTCGGCTTGCGCATCGCTTCGCTCTGCGAGCCTCAATCCCTCTCCCAACCGGGAGAGGGAGGGGTGTCGGAACAGGGGTTCCTTCCATCACACTTCAACGCCCGGATTCGCTGATTTCCCTCACCTTTCCCCGAAACTTGCAGCCCGCTTCCGGGCGCAGGTGGAACCTCGTCCATAATACCCCCGCTTCACCGCACGGGAGGGCCGTCGGCCGGCGACCTGCGGGCGGTGGAGGCGAGACAGCGGGGGCGGGGTCTGTTCACACGGGCCTCGCCGCCTCGACCGCGGAGGGGAACCTTTTCGGAGCCGAGGCTGGGTCGGAGTTGAAATCCCGACCGTTCCGGGGATCGGCCGCGCCGGCCGACCCGCCCGCCGGGGGGCTATTCGACGCCGGCGCCAATCAGCGCCCCCCGTCGCTCCTCCCGTCCAGGCCTCGCGCGGAGCGACATCAGGCCTTCGTCGAAAACGGTACTTCTATCCTACAGACCGGGCGAGGCCCGGCGCTCCGCCCCTCCCGCACCCTTCAGGCCCCCGCCGTGAAGCCGATCCCGCTTGCCCAATTCCGTCACCCTCGGGCTTGTCCCGAGGGCCCATGCCGGACGCCGCACAGGCTGCATCGGCGGCGCACGATCGCCCCGCTGTCCGGACATGCGGGTCCCGATCGGCCCACGGCGCAAGGCCGGCCTGAGAGCGAGGCGAACCCGCCCGGCCCTGACCGTTCAAGGGTCGACCGGGCTTGCCGACGTCACCCGTCGCGCCACGCCTTCAGGGCGTCGATCGCCCGGACGCTCATCAGCCGCTTCTTGGCCCGGCCGCGATCCTTGGGCGGGATGCGCTTTCCCTCGGCGTCGACGCGCGGGGCCTCCAGCGGCGGCAGGAGGCCATAGTTGATGTTCATCGGCTGGAACTTCGACCCCTCCATGTGCCCGCCGGTGATGTGTTCGACCAGGGCGCCCATGGCGGTTTCCGGCGGGGGCGGAGCCAGATCGCGGCCCAGCGCCTGGGCGGCCGCCAGTCGGCCGGTCAGCAGGCCCATGGCGGCGCTCTCGACATAGCCCTCGACCCCCGTCACCTGACCGGCGAAGCGCAGGGCCGGGCGGGCCTTCAGCCGCAGCTGCCGATCCAGCAGCTTCGGCGAGTTCAGGAAGGTGTTGCGATGCAGTCCGCCCAGACGCGCGAACTGGGCGTCCTGCAATCCGGGGATCATGCGGAACACCTCGGCCTGGGCGCCGTGTTTCAGCTTGGTCTGAAAACCGACGATGTTGAACAGCGTCCCCAGCGCATTGTCCTGGCGCAGTTGCACGATGGCGTGCGGCTTGACCGTCGGATCGCGCGGATTGGTCAGGCCGACCGGCTTCATCGGCCCGTGCCGCAGGGTCTCGCGGCCACGCTCGGCCATCACCTCGATCGGCAGGCAGCCGTCGAAATAGGGGACGTTTTCCCAGTCCTTGAACTCGGCCTTGGGCCCGGTCAGCAGGGCGTCGATGAAGGCCTCGTACTGATCCTTGGTCATCGGGCAGTTGACATAGGCGGCGGCGTCTCCGCCCGGCCCCTCCTTGTCATACCGCGACTGGCGCCAGGCGATGTCGAAGTCGATCGAGTCGGCGTGGACGACCGGGGCGATGGCGTCGAAGAAGCTCAGGCTCTCCTCGCCCGTCGCCTGCAGGATCGCCTCGGCCAGGGCCGGAGACGTCAGGGGTCCGGTGGCGACGATGACGTTGTCCCAGTCCTCGGGGGGAAGTCCGGCGATCTCCTCGCGCACGACGGTGACCAGGGGATGGGCCTCCAGCCTCGCCGTGACCGCCTGCGAAAACCCGTCCCGGTCCACGGCCAGGGCGCCGCCCGCCGGCACCTGATGGGCGTCGCCCGAGGCCATGATCAGCGAGTTCAGCGCCCGCATCTCGGCGTGCAGCAGGCCCACCGCATTGTACTCCCAGTCGTCCGACCGGAAGGAGTTGGAACAGACCAGTTCGGCCAGACCGTCGGTGTGATGGGCGTCGGTCTTCACGCCGGGCACGCCGCGCATTTCGTGCAGGATGACCGGCACGCCCTGTTCGGCGATCTGCCAGGCCGCTTCTGAACCGGCGAGGCCGCCGCCGATGACATGTACGGGTGCAGGGGAGGTGCTCATGGCGGGCCTTCTAGGCATTTGAGCGTCTGTCAGCGAGGGGAAATTGAGCTCCGATCTCTGGCCGCCTCACCGTGCATCCCGGCGCAGGCCGGGATCCAGACGGTGAGTCCCGATCGTCAATTCCAGTATTTCAAAGCGGATGGTTTCCCTCCCGGATCCCGGCCTTCGCAAGGAGGCACGGAGATTGACGGGGTTTCGTCAGGCGACACCCCGCGACAGGCGGTCGGTTCAGCCGCTATAGCTGCGGCGAAGCGATGGAGGATGCGTGACCGGATCGACGGTTCAGACGATGACGACGAAGGCCGAGCCCAACCGGTTCTCCGCCTCGGACGCCCTGGTCGAGGCCGCGCGCGGCCTGCCGGAGATGTGGCGCGGCGCCGGACCGGCGTTGATGGCGACGGCGCTCCTGTTCACCGCCTCCCGCGCCATTCCGGGGCTGGCCGGCGTCGGCCTGACCGTGCTGGCGGCCGTGGCGGGACTGGCGGCGTTCGGGGCGCGCACGCGCATCGGCCTTCTGGGGCTGGACGCCGCCCGGGCTCAGGGGCTCGGCCGGGGCGGGTTCCAGTTTCGACGGCTGGAGCTGCGGCTGCTGGGGGCGACAGCATTGGTCGGGCTGTTCATGACCATTATCCTGTCGATCGTCGTCTTGGCGGCCCTGGCCCTGTTCGGGGCGGCCGGGCTGAACGCTTCGGCCATCAGCGACGGCGACTGGGCCCGGGTCGGGCCCGCCTGGAAACTGGCCCTGCTGGCGACGATCACCCTGCTGCTGCTGGCTCTGCCCACGATCATGGCGGTGCGGGTCAGCCTCTACGCCCAGGCGACCCTGGCCTGGGGGCGGATGACCAGTCTGGCCGCGACCGGGGCCACCAACGGCGCCATGCTGGGCCTTTGGCTGGGTCTGCTGGCCTGTGCGGCGCCGACCCTGGTCTGGCTGGCCGTGCTGGCGACGTTCGGCGGGCGCGGCCTCTGGGCCTGGGCCGTGACCTCCGTCCTTCTGGCCCTCGTTCAGGCGCCGTGGACGGCGGGATTTCTGAGCCGCGCCTGGCGCGCGCTGGGCAGGCCGGCGCCATAAGCAGAACCTTGGGGAGGGGACGATGACGAAACGATCGACGGGGAGGGCGGACTTCTCGATGGGCGACGCCCTGGGGGCCGGATTCCGGCTGTTCCGGCGTCAACCTGTGGCGGTGCTGGGCTGGGGCGCACTGCATATGCTGCTGGCTCTCGGCGCCTGGTTCGTATTGATCCCGTTTTTGCGGGACATTTCGTTCATGACCATGGGATCGGAGGCGGAGGTCGAGCGGATCAACGCCATGGTGGGCTTTCAGGCCGCGATCTGGGCCCTGAACCTGGCCCAGCTGGCCATCACGCTCGTGGTCTGGACGGCGGCCATGCGCGCGACGCTGAAGCCCGGCCGAACCGACCCTTTCCTGTTTCTGCGTGCGGGCATGGACGAGGTGCGGGTCGGGGTGATGGCGGTGGCCCTGATCGCCGGCTTTTACGCCTTCATCCTGCTGGTCGCCGTCCTGGGCGCGGCGTTCGGCTTCGCCCTTTTCGCCATGGGCGAGGCGGCGGCGGTCAGCGGCGTCTTCCTGTACGGCGTCCTCGTTCTGGCGGTGATTCTGGTCGGCTGGTCCCGGCTCAGCCTGTTGATGCCCGCAGCGATGATCACGGGCGGCTTCGCCTTCGAGGAGGGTTGGAGGATCGGCAAGGGGCGAACGGCCAAGCTGGTCGGCCTGAACCTGCTGCTTCTCCTGATCTACTATGTCGCCGCAATCCTGATCGTCGGCCTGCTCGGGGCCGGGCTGGTCGGCGTCTTCCTGGCGACGGGCGGGGTCTGGCCCTCCGATCCCCAGACCCTGGACGACGTCTTCCAGGCGTTTCGACCGATGGCGCCTTGGGCGGCTCTGGCGCTGCTGGTGATGATCCCGTTTTCCGGCTGGCTGATCGCCTTCTGGGCCGGGGCGCTGACCACGGCGGCGCGGCAACTGGCGGACGGCGCCCTGCCGCCCGAAAGCGCGCGAGACGCGGCCGAACCTTCGCGCTAGAGCATTTTTGCATCTGACTGAATCAGTCAGATTCCAAAAAAATGCTCCAGCATCAATCTGGAGCAAAATCCACGCCCCGACTGACTGCGTCAGTCAGGTCCGATTTTGCTCTAGACCTGAACCGGATTGAGAGGCGCCGCAGCGCGCCGGGAGGATGACAATGAGCTTTTCCGCGACCGACGCCGCCTTCGAGGGCTTTCGCGTCGTGCGGCGCGCGCCGCTGAGCCTGGTTTTCTGGATGCTGGTCTATCTGGTCGGCGGCGGGATCATGCTGGCCATGGCCGCGCCGCAGCTGGCCAGCCTGATGGCCCTGAGCGTCAGCATGGAGGGGAACACGGAGCCGAGCTTCGACGAGGTGATCCAGGTCTTCAGCGCGTTCGGCGCGATGATGGCCCTGCTGCTGCCGGCCGGACTGATCCTCGGCGCCGTGCTGTCGGCGGCGGTGACCCGCGCGGTGCTGAGGCCGGAAGCCCGCGCCTGGGGCTATGTGCGTTTCGGCATGGACGAAATCCGGGTTCTGGCCGTGCAGATCATCCTGGGTCTGGCCATGGCGGCGGTCATCACGGCGATCTACGCGGTCCTGGCGGGGGTCGGCGCCGCAGCGGTGGCGATGGAACAGCCGTGGATGTTCCTGATCATCGTGCTGGGCGGCCTGGCCGGCTTCGGTCTGGTCATCTGGCTGGCGGTCCGCTGGTCCCTGGCCGTGCCGATCACCGTGGCGGAGAAGCGCATCGCCCCCTTCGCCTCATTCCGCCTGACCAGGGGCCGGTTCTGGCCGCTGCTGGGCATGGCGCTGCTGGCCTGCGTCATGACCCTCGTCGTCAGCCTGCTCATCCAGATCGTGACCTTCCCCGCCACCCTGATCTTCGGCAGCATGGAGAACCTGGCCGCCTTTGACGGGCTGGATCTGACGGCGATCCTGACCCAGGCCTGGCCGATGATCGTGGCGTACAGCGTCATCAACGCCATCTCGTCGGCGCTGCAGCTCGCCGTGCTCTACGCGCCCTTCACAGCGGCCTATCAGGCCCTGAAGGGTCCGGCCTGACCCGTCAGGGCAGGGCGCGGGGCAACCAGCTGCTCTGCCAGGAGGCGTCGCCCAAGCGTCTGACGGCGCGCCAGCCTTCGCCCGCCGGCTCCAGCAACGGCGCCGTGGCCGCGCCGGGGCCGGGATAGACGTAGCGACGCTCATTGATCGTCACGGTCAGGGGCGCGGCGCCGCTGGACGCCAGCGGCGCCGACCAGCGCCCGTCCGGCCCCGCGCGCGCCACGATCGTCGGGCGGCCGTCGATGCGGACACGAACCTCGGTCCCCGGCCCGGCCCTGCCCGAAGCCGCCAAGGCCCGCCCGTCGCTGTCCAGCGCATCCAGCGGGCCGCTCGGGTCGATCCGGCGCGTCGGCGCCCCGTCGGCCAGCAGGGCCGCCGGTCCGCCGGGCGCGGCGCCGATCAGCAGCTCATAGGGCGCGCGGACCGAGGTCTCGCCCCTCTGGCCTTCGACGACGAACAGGGTGTCGATCGCCGGCGCCGGCATGTTCAGGGAAAACCTGCCGTCCCCGTCCGAGCCGGTGGCGTAGGCGGCGCCGTCGCCGGCCCGCAGCACCACCCGCGCCTCCGCCTCGGTGACCCCGCCTATCCGGACGCCCTGCGCCGATCGCGCCACCGAGACGATCGCGGGCGTCGCCGCCCATTCGCTGGCGGCGGCCCCGGCCGCGCGGCCCTCCCGCCACTCCGGCGACGAACACGCGGCCAGGCCGGCGGCGAACAGGGAGATGCAGATCGACCGTTTCATCCTGAGCGTCCCGGGGATAAGGCTGGAGTTCCAGATAGACCGGCCGACGCCGCTCTGTCTCCCTCTGTCGCCGAGTGACCATGTCCCTGCCCGAAGTCGCCATCGCCCCCTTTGACGGACCTTCCGTCTGCCTGTTCTGCGGCGCCTCGGACGCCGCCCATCGCGACTATGTCCAGTCCGCCCACGACTTCGGCGCCGCGGCCGCCGAGGCGGGCTGGCGTCTGGTCTATGGCGGCGGCGGCGTCGGCCTGATGGGCGCCGCGGCCCGATCGGCCCATGCGGCGGGCGGGCGCGTGCTGGGGATCATGCCCGGCTTCCTGCGCAGCCGCGAGCGGCTGTTCGACGACGTCGAGACGGTCGTCGTCACCTCCATGCATGAGCGCAAACAGCTGATGTATGACCAGTCCGACGCCTTCGTCGTGGCGCCCGGCGGCGTCGGCACCCTGGAGGAAATCGTCGAACTGCTGTCCTGGAAGCGGCTGGACCTGCACGCCAAGCCGGTGATCTTCCTGAACGTCAACGGCTTCTGGGAAACCTTCTTCGCCCTGATGCGGCACAGCGTGGAGGAGGGCATGACGCCGGCGTCCTTCCTCGACGCCTGGACGGTGGCGAACACCGTCGAGGAGGCGATCGATCAGCTTCAGGCGACGATCCGCCGCACGGCCTGACATAATCAGTGATAACTGAACGCCGCTAATGTGTCTTGACAGTTTCTTATAAGGACGGACAAAGGGGGCCGCCGGAGCGTCACGACGCTCCACAACCTTGCGGAGGTCTCCCCATGCGCACCCTTCTGATCGTTGCGGCCCTGTTCGCCGCCGCCCCCGTTTCGGCCCAGGCTCCGGCCGCCACGCGCGCCGTCCTGGCCGACGCGGCCAAGGCGCCCTCGGATCGCACCATCATCGACGGCGCCGCCTGGCGCTGCGAGGGCGCCAGCTGCACGGCCACGGGCGGCGCCAGCCAGCCCGCCGCCCGCGCCTGCCGTCGCGTCGTCGCCCGTTTCGGCGCCGTGACCGAATTCGTGTGGAAGGGTCAGGCCCTGACCGCCGAGCAACTGGCGACCTGCAACGCCTGATCGGTCTTCAGACTGCAAACGAAAAGCCCGCGCGGCCTGATCGGCGGCGCGGGCTTTTTGTGTCAGTCGTCGCGGTGGACGCGCTCGCGGCGCTCATGCCGCTCCTGGGCCTCCACCGAAAGGGTGGCGGTCGGCCGAGCCTCCAGCCGTCCCAGACCGATGGGTTCGCCGGTGTCCTCACAGTAGCCGTAGGACCCGTCCTCGATCCGCCGCAGCGCATCGTCGATCTTGGAGATCAGCTTCCGCTGGCGGTCGCGTGTCCGGAGTTCCAGCGCGCGATCGGACTCGGAAGAGGCGCGGTCGACCAGGTCCGGATGGTTCTCGGTCTCGGCCTTGAGGTTGATGACCGTCCCCTTCGACTCCCGCAGGATGTCGTCGCGCCAGGTCAGCAGCTTCTTCTTGAAATAGGCCAGTTGCCGCTCATTCATGAACGGCTCGTCGTCGGAAGGGCGATACGCGCCCGGATCCCCGATTACAGCAGACGGCGATGCAGTCATCGCATTCACGCTCGTAGTCAAAACACCCCCCTGCGGGCAGCCTGCCTATAGGCGGAAGAGGTGGGGCGGAGCAACGCGGTTCGCGCGTCCGTGATCGCGGGATTGCGCGAGGCTGGGCGCGACGTGACATTTCGTCCTCACTACCGGTCGGGCGAGACGAAATTCCTCAATAAAATCGGCCTTTATGTTGCGGTGCGGCGAACTTCGGCCTTGGCCAGCTCGACGCGGGCGCGCAGATCGATCTGGTCCAGAAGGCTGCGAAGCTGCGCATCCTCCTCGTCGGGGCGCGCCTCTCCGATGTCGCGACCCAGACGTTGGAGGCTTGATTCGCCCGCCTCACCGGCGAGCATGGCCAGCTTCAGCTCATCCAGGCGATCCAGAAGACCGCGCCCGCGCCGAATTCCCCGACGTCGTCGCTCGGTCGCGCTCTCCACGCCTTGCAAGGCCATCAGGGCCGAAACGTCCGCGACGCCGCCCGCAGCGCCGGCCGACATCGCCGGCGCCGCCGTTCCGCCGCCGGCCGCGCCCGCCACGCTGAAGCCGCCGCTCGCCGGACGGGCCGGGCGGGACGGTGGCGACAGATTCGGACCGGTGGGACCGGTGACCTTCATGCGGGGCGCTCCGACAGAGGATCCGACCTTGGGCGGGGACTGTCACCGTTTGGTTAACGCCCCGGCAGCTTTTGCCGCCTGTGACGGGGATTGGGATCGCTTGATTATTGATTTAACGATCTTTTTCTTGTGGCACAAAACTCGCTTCGTGCGGACGGTCATTCGCCTCGGGACCTCCTGACGATGCAGAAGTTGCTTGCCGCCCTGATCGCTCCACTGGCTCTGGCCGTCGTTCCCGGCGCGGCAGAGGCCCAGTCGCGCATCAAGGACATCGCCGCGGTCGAGGGCGTCCGCGCCAACCAGTTGGTCGGCTATGGGCTGGTCGTCGGTCTGGCGGGAACGGGCGACAGCCTCCGCAACTGCCCGTTCACCCGCCAGTCCCTGGAAGGGATGACCGAGCGTCTGGGCGTCAACATCCGCGGCTCCAACGCCAACTCCAAGAACATGGCCGCCATCATGGTGACGGCCGAACTGCCGCCGTTCGCCACGCCGGGGTCCCGCATCGACGTCTCGGTGTCGTCGATGTGCGACGCCAAGAGCCTTCTGGGCGGCACCCTGCTCGTCACCAGCCTTCAGGGCGCGGACGGCCAGGTCTACGCCGTGGCTCAGGGCTCGATCCAGACCGGCGCCGTTTCGGCGTCGGGCGGCTCGGGCTCGTCGATCACGCGCGGCGTGCCGACCGCCGGCCGCATCGCCTCCGGTGCGACCGTCGAGCGCGAAACCGGCTTTCAGTTCGCCAATATGAACGAGGCGCGGCTGACCCTTCGCAATCCGGACTTCACCACCGCCCAGCGGGTCGCCGCCGCCATCAACCAGACCTATCCGGGAACCGCCCTGGCCGAGAACGGCACCGTCATCGCCCTGCGCCCGCCGGCGCAACTGGGCATGGCCGGCTTCATCAGCCGGGTCGAGAACCTGCCGGTGATGGTCGATGCGCCGGCCAAGGTGATCATCGACGAGGTCAACGGCGTGGTCGTGATGGGCGAGGCCGTGCGCGTCTCCACCGTGGCGATCGCCCAGGGCAATCTGACCGTCTCGGTCCAGGAAAGCCCGCAGGTCGTCCAACCCGCGCCCTTCAGCCAGGGCCAGACCGCCGTCGTGCCCCAGTCGGACGTCAGCGTGGAGGAGGAGCGGGGGCGTGAAATGCGGATCGTCGGCGGCTCGGAATCGCTGTCGACCCTGGTCAACGGCCTCAACGCCCTGGGGGTGTCGCCGCGCGACATGATCAGCATCCTGCAGGCGGTGAAGGCGGCCGGCGCCCTCCAGGCCGAAATCGAGGTGATGTGATGATTGCCCAAACCGTCACGGCCACGGCCATCGCCGCCACGCCGGATCCGGCCCAGGTCGCCCGGGCCCGCAAGACCGCCGAACAGTTCGAGGCTTCCTTCCTGTCGCAGATGCTGAAGCCCATGTTCGAGGGTGTATCGACCGAGGCCCCGTTCGGCGGCGGCGACGCCGAGGCGACCTGGCGCGGCTTCCTGCTGGACGCCATGGCCCAGAAGATGGTCAAGGCCGGCGGGATCGGCGTGACCGGCCTGGTGATGAACGAGATGCTGAAGGCTCAGGAGAACGCCGCATGACGTCGGGCACCGCAGACTTCCAGGCGGCGGGCCATGTCCGGCGGCTGACCGAACTGACCGAAACCCTGACCCGGCGTCTGGAGACGGAAACCCGGGCCTTCGCCGCGCGCCGTCCCCAGGACATCGTCGAGGGTCTGGCCCAGACCCAGGACCTGGCCAATCAGTATCGCCGCGAGTCGGCCCTGCTCAAGGCCCAGCCCGCCCTGGCCTCGAATGCGTCGGCGTCCGACCGGATGGGCCTGATCAAGGCGACCCAGCGGTTCGAGGCCGTGCTGGCGCTTCACGCCGCCGCCGTCACCGCCGCGCGGACCATATCCGAAGGCATCGTTCAGGCCATCGCCGGAGAAGTGGCTGCGTCCCGGGCGACCGGCGCGGGCTACGGCGCCGCCGGCTACGCCGCGACGGCGGACGGCACCGCCATCACCCTGAATCGCAGCGCCTGACCGCCGGGCGGCGTTAACCGGTTCGATATCGACGGTTTTAAGGGATTGAGGCGCATTCTGCGCCGATGTCAGCTCGTCAAAGATTCCTGGGTATGGCCTTCGCGGCGTCCGATCTGTTGATCGAACTGGATGCGAACGGGCGGGTCGAAATGGCTCTCGGAGCCGGTCCGGCGCCTCAGACGCCGGCGGAACGGCTGGTCGGCCGCTCGTTGCCGGACCTGCTGGTCGCGCCAGACCGAAGCGCGCTCCGCGCCATGATGGGCGATCTTGGCGAAGGTCGTCGGCTCGGGCCGTTGTCGGTTCGCATGCTGACCGGCGACGGTCGCGCCCGCCCGGCCGCGATCAGCCTGTTCCGCCTGCCCGATCTGGCTCCGGCGGTGTCCTGCGCCCTGTCCTGGCAGGGTGAGGCGGTGGCCCCGCCGGTGACGCCGATGTTGGATGCGGATGGGCTGATCGCCCAGATGCGTCAGATCAGCGAGCATGCGGCGCCCACCCAGATGGCAGTGGACTTCATCGACGTCAGCGGTCTGTCCGAGGCCGGCGACGCCGGCGAACGCGCCACCGAGAAGGTCGAGGCGGCGCTTCAGTCCGCCTCGATCGGCGGCGATTCCGCCGCGCGCCTGGCCCCGGAACGCTATGCCCTGCTCAGAGACGGCGGCACGGCGGGCGACCTGGCTGAGGAGGTCATGCGACTGGGCCGGGAAGAGGGGCTGGAACTCGACGTCTCGGCCTCCAGCGCCGACGTCACGGACGCCCCGCCGGTCAATGTGCTGCGCGCCCTGCGTTTCGCAGCCGAGAACTGTCTGAAGGACGGGGGGCTCAGCGCCACGGGCGTGGCCTTCAGCGACGCCCTGTCCCGCGCCGTGAAGGAGGCCGAGACGTTCCGGGCCATGGTCCGTGACCGCGCCTTCGAGGTCCACTACCAGCCCATCGTCGATCTGCGGACCGGCGCCGTGCACCATTTCGAGGCCCTGTCGCGCTTCCGTTCGCCGGAAGGCCCGGCCGGCGTCATCCGCATGGCGGAAGAACTGGCGCTGATCGAAAGCTTCGACCTGGTGGTGCTCGAAAAGGTCGTTCGCCGCCTGACCCAGCCGGGCTCGGGCCTGCTCAAGATCGCGGTGAACGTCTCCGGCGCGTCACTGGCCGACGACGCCTACATCCGCAATCTCCTGCGTCTGACCGCAAACGGCGCGGACCTGCGCCGCCGGTTGATCGTCGAGGTCACGGAATCCGCCGCCCTGGCCGACATCGCCGAGGCCAATCGCCGTCTGTCCCTGTTGCGAGAGGCCGGCATTCGCGTCTGCATCGACGACTTCGGCGCGGGGGCGGCGTCCTTCGACTACATCCGCAAACTGCAGGTCGATACGGTCAAGATCGACGGCAAGCTGATCCATGGCCTCGAGGAGGACGCGCGGGCCCGCACCATGGTCGCACACCTAGTGGAGCTCTGCGGCTCGCTGGGTCTGACGACCGTGGCCGAGATGGTCGAGACCCAGGCGGCGGCCGACATCCTGCGCGACCTCGGCGTCGACTACGCCCAGGGCTGGCTCTTCGGGCGCGCTGAGGCCGAACCCCGCACCGTGCTGAACGACCCGCCGATCGCTCGCCGTGCCGGAGCCATGGAAGCTTGGGGCTAGCTTCCACCCAGGACAATCCGGCGCTGAACGCCGATCGCGTCGAGGAAGTCCTCGTCATGGCTGACGACCACCAAGGCGCCGTCCCAGGCGACGAGCAGGCCTTCGACCGCCTCGATCGCCGCGAGGTCGAGATGGTTGGTGGGCTCGTCAAGCAGCAGCAACTGAGGCGAACGGTCGTCCTGGACGGCGCCTGTCCCGATAGCGCAGACCAGGGCCGCCCTCAGCCGTTCTCCGCCTGACAGGTCGCCGACCCTCCGATCCGCCTCGACATTCCGGAACAGGCCCCGCGCCAGGGCCGCGCGCGCGCTGTTTTCCGTCGCCGCAGGATTCAGCCGACGATAGGCGTCAACCAGGGTCTCGTCCGACCGCATCAGGCCCAAATCCTGGTCCAGCATGGCGCTCCGGACCGACGTGCGGATGTCTCCCTCGGTGGGGGTCAGGGTTCCGGCGGCGAGCTTCAGCAGGGTCGATTTGCCCGAACCATTGCGGCCGACCACGGCGATCCGCTCCGGCCCGATGAGGCACAGGTCCAGCGCCCCGATCACCGACCGGCCCGTCGGCGTTCGCCAGCCCAGGCCACGCGCGTCCAGCACGGTCTTCCCCGCCGCCAGGCCGGATGTCGGCAGGGACAGTTCCAGGCCTCGCACCCGTTCGACCCGGGCCTCTGCGTCGCGCCGGGCGGTCTCCGTCTCGTCCCGGCGTTGCAGCGCTGCGCGGCGGGCGCGCCCCGCGCCGCTCTCGGCCCAACTGGCGCGCAGACCCGCGACGAGGGGCGGCAAACTGCCCGAGGCTCCGTGGCGACGCCCGGCGGAATCCCGCCGCGCCTGGCGCTCGGACGCGGCCTGAAGATCGCGCGCCGCCTGGCCCGCCTGGCGTTCGGCCTCGATGAGTCCGCGCTCGGCGGCGGCGCGCTCCAGGTCGCGCCGTTCGATATAGTGGTCGTAGTTCCCGCCGTAGATCGCCACGCCCTGCGGGCTGATCTCGATGATCCGGTCCATCCGGCGCAACAGGTCCCGATCGTGGCTGACCACGACCGCCCCGCCCGACCACCGCTCCAGCGCCTGGTGAACCAGCCCCCGCGCCTGGACATCAAGATGATTGGTCGGCTCGTCGAGCAGCAGCAGATCCGGCTCCGCCAACAGCAAGGCGGCCAGCCGCAGCCGTGTTCGCTCGCCACCGCTCAGACCGCTTATGGCTCGGCGCAGGTCCAGCCCCGCCAGCCCGACCTCCGCCAGACGGGCGTCGATGCGCGCTTCAAGGGCCCAGTCGGCCGTCTCCAGATCATCACCGTCGGCGCGGCCCGACAGGACGCGCTGGATCACAGCCAGGCAGTCGGCGACGCCGAGGGCCTCAGCGACGTCTTCTTTTTGAGGCGGCGGACCGCTCTCCTGACGCAGCAGACCCAGCGTCCCGGCCCGGTGGATCGCGCCCTCTGCCGGAAGCTCGTCTCCGTGGAGAAGACACAACAGAGTGGTCTTGCCGGCCCCGTTGCGTCCGACGACGCCTGTCCGCTCCCGCCCGAAGGCAAGGGTCAGGTCATGGAAAAGGGTTCGGCCGTCAGGCGTGCGGGCCGCGACGGCGTTGAGCGTCACGGTTGCGGATGCGGACGGGCTTCGGCTTGGGTTGGAGAGCGACATAGGCGAGCACGAGCAGCGGCAGGGAAAGGGCGATACCGATTTCCAAAGCGCTGATCATGATCGTCGGGCCTCCAGAGACTGCTCGAAGGCCGAAACATGGGCGGCCGGTTTGCGGCGCGCAAGCTTTTTCCGATCTGGCGCTGATCACCGCCGCGTGAGAGCCTGCCGCCCCTGAACCGCACGAGGAGGCCCGGTCATGTCCTGTTTCCCCCTGCGGGCGCTCGCCATCGCCGGTCTGACAGCCGTCGTGGCGGCGGGCTGCGCGACGGCTCCTGACGCGGTTTCCACGCCGCCCGACTATGCGCAGATCCGCGTGACCCCGCCGCCAGCCAACGCCCGTCTCTACACAGACTGCTTCGCTCAGGCGATCGCCGCCGGCACGATCGGCCGCGCCTCGGATCGGGCGTCGACGGATGGCTCCGGCGATGAGCTTCTCCTGTTCACCTGCGACGGCGCGCCCGCGACCGCCATGTTCGAGGCCCTCGGGCCCTGGAGCACTAGGATCGGATCGGAATGGCGGACCGACGGCCGCATCTGGCGTTCGACCGCCCGTGTTCAGCAGAACTTGTTCGGCGTCGACTATTGCTCCGATGCCGAAGGGGGAGGGCAGGCGCGCTGCGTCATCAGCTTCAATGCGGGCGACTTTCTCGACCAATAGGGGAGGAGCGCCTATCTGGGCCTCATGGACCGCGTCCCCGACATCGCCGCTTCCCGGGAAGACGCCGCGGCCCGCCGTGCGGCCGCCTCACAGGCGATCCGCGACGCCACGGGCATAGACGAAGCGATGATCGACGCCTTGGTCGAGGGATTCTACGCCAGGGTCCGCACAGACCCGCTCATCGGCCCGGTGTTCGCGGACCGCATCGCGGATTGGACGCCCCATCTGGCCCAGATGAAGCTTTTCTGGTCGTCCGTCGCCCTTTCGACCGGCGTCTATCAGGGGCGGCCCATGCCGAAGCATTTGCTCCTGCCCATCGACGCCCGCCATTTCGACCGCTGGCTGGGTCTGTTCCGCGAGACTGCCCGTGAGCTGTGCTCACCCGTCGCTGCGGATCATTTCATCGAACGCGCCGAACGCATCGCGCAGAGTCTGGAGCTGGGCGTCGCCAACGCCAGCGGCGTCCTGTTGGGCGAGGGCGAACGGTTCCTGCGCGGTGCGGAGGCCTGGAGGCCCTGAGGTCTACGGCGCGGACGCCTCCGCGCTGGCTGTCGGAACCGGCTCGACGACCTCAATCTTCTCCTGCCGAGCGCCGCCTTTCATCGTCGGACCTATGTGAAAGCTCAGAACCTTCCAGACGCCGCCCTCTTTGCGAAAGACAGTGCTCACCCGAAGCACCCGGTCCGGGTAGTCGTAGGTCTGCAGCATCTCGTAGGTCGAGCCGCCTGTCCCGGCGTTGGCTCGCCAGCCCTCGACTTTGCCCGGGGGCACCGCACCCTCTGGTACGAGCGTCTTCATGAACGGCAGTTGCGCCTGCACCTCGGCGAGATCGACCAGCGACGACATTTTGTCCGCCAGCGCCGCATCACGATCGGCGACCAGGTCCTCCAGCAGAGCCCGCGCTTCGGCCTCACGTTCGGGGCTCGCGGTCGCCGCCGGCAGACCACAAGCCGATAGCGAGGTTAGGCCTCCAGCCACGATAGCGAACGCGACCGGCCTCAGAATGGACGTGGACATGCTCATCTCCTGGATCAGACTCACCTTGTCAGCGCGGCTCTGGCCACGCAACCGCCAGTCTGCTGCCGCAGCGGTGTCAGCAGACTGGTGCGACCCTCTGTTGGTTCCTATAATGTTCTTGCTGAAATCGTCGAAGCAGCCCCCATATTGCACCGTTGCGCCGGACCCCTCCGGCCTTCCCCGCGTTCTCCGGATTCCATGACCGAAAAGCACAACTTCATCCGCGTGCGCGGCGCGCGCGAGCACAATCTCAAGGGCGTGGACGTCGATATCCCGCGTGAGAAGCTGGTGGTGCTGACCGGCCTGTCCGGCTCGGGCAAGTCGTCTCTGGCCTTCGACACCATCTACGCCGAGGGCCAGCGCCGCTATGTGGAGAGCCTGAGCGCCTACGCCCGCCAGTTCCTGGAGCTGATGGGCAAGCCGGACGTGGACCTGATCGAGGGCCTGTCGCCGGCCATTTCGATTGAACAGAAGACGACGTCGAAGAACCCGCGCTCCACCGTCGGCACGGTGACCGAGATCCACGACTATATGCGTCTGCTATGGGCGCGCGTGGGCGTGCCCTATTCGCCCGCGACCGGCCTGCCGATCGAGAGCCAGACTGTCTCGATGATGGTCGACAAGCTGACGGCCCTGCCCGAGGGCGAGCGCATCCTGCTGCTGGCTCCGGTCGTTCGGGGTCGCAAGGGCGAATACAAGAAAGAGATCGCCGAGTGGCAACGCTCGGGTTTCCAGCGGCTGAAGATCGACGGCGAATTTTACGCCATCGAAGACGCCCCGGCGCTGGACAAGAAGTTCAAGCACGACATCGACATCGTGGTGGACCGGATCGTCACCAAGGCCGGGCTCGAGGGCCGCTACGCCGACAGCCTGCAGACGGCCCTGGGCCTGGCGGACGGCATCGCCGTGGCCGAATGGGCGTCAGCGGCGGAAGGCGAGGATGAGCCGCGTCGCATCACCTTCTCCGAGAAGTTCGCCTGTCCGGTGTCGGGCTTCACCATCGCCGAGATCGAACCGCGGCTGTTCTCGTTCAACAATCCCTTCGGCGCCTGCCCGGTCTGTGACGGCCTCGGCCAGAAGCTGACCTTCGACGCCGATCTGGTCATCCCTGATCGCGACAAGACCCTGCACAAGGGCGCCGTCGCCCCCTGGTCGCGCGGGCCCTCGCCCCTCTACACCCAGACATTGCAGTCGCTGGCGCTGCACTACGGCTTCTCGATGGACAAGCCTTGGCGCGATCTGCCCCAGAAGGCGCAGGACGTGATCCTGCGCGGCTCGGGGTCGGACAGGATCAGGTTCGTCTACGACGACAACGCCCGAAAATACGAGACCACCAAGACCTTCGAAGGCGTGCTGCCCAATCTCGAACGCCGCTGGCGCGAGACCGACAGCGCCTGGGTGCGCGAGGAGCTGGGCCGCTATCAGTCGGAAACGCCGTGCGACGCCTGCGGCGGCAAGCGGCTGAAGCCGGAAGCGCTGGCGGTGAAGGTCGACGGGTCGGACATCTCCGAGATCAACGCCCTGTCGATCTCGAAGGCCTTCCTCTGGGTCTCCACCCTGGAAGAGCGGCTGACGACGAAACAGCTCGAGATCGGCCGTCGCATCCTGAAGGAGATCAGCGACCGCCTGCGGTTCCTGAACAACGTCGGCCTGGACTACCTCAGCCTCGCCCGTTCGTCGGGCACCCTATCGGGCGGCGAAAGCCAGCGCATACGGCTGGCGTCGCAGATCGGTTCGGGCCTGACCGGCGTCCTCTATGTGCTGGATGAACCGTCCATCGGCCTGCATCAGCGCGACAACACGCGTCTGCTGGAAAGCCTGTCCGGCCTGCGAGATCTGGGCAACACCGTCCTTGTGGTCGAACATGACGAGGAGGCCATCACCACGGCCGACTACGTCATCGACATGGGGCCGGCCGCCGGCGTCCACGGCGGAACCATCTGCGCCGAGGGCACGCCGGAACAGGTCATGGCCAATCCCGACAGCCTGACCGGCAAATACCTGACCGGAGAGCGCGAGATCGCCCTGCCGCCCGAAGGTCGCCGCCCGGTCGATCGTAAGAAGATGCTCAAGGTCTCGGGCGCGACCGGCAACAATCTCAAGGACGTGACGGGGGAGATTCCCGTCGGCCTGTTCACCTGCATCACCGGCGTTTCCGGCGGGGGCAAATCCACCTTCACCATCGAGACCCTCTACAAGGCCGCCGCCCGTCGACTGAACAACGCCTCCGAGGCGCCCGCGCCGTTCGACCGGATCGAAGGGCTGGAGCATTTCGACAAGGTCATCGATATCGACCAGTCGCCGATCGGCCGCACGCCGCGCTCAAATCCGGCCACCTACACCGGCGCCTTCGGCCCAATCCGCGACTGGTATGCGGGCCTGCCGGAATCCAAGGCGCGCGGCTACGGCCCCGGCCGGTTCTCGTTCAACGTCAAGGGCGGGCGCTGCGAGGCCTGCCAGGGCGACGGCTTGATCAAGATCGAGATGCACTTTCTGCCTGACGTCTACGTCACCTGCGACGTCTGCAAGGGCAAACGCTACAACCGCGAGACGCTCGAAATCGTCTTCAAGGGCAAGTCCATCAGCGACGTTCTGGACATGACGGTCGAGGAGGCCGCCCGCTTCTTCGAGGCCGTGCCCTCGATCCGCGACAAGATGAAGACGCTGGAACGCGTGGGCCTGGGCTATGTGCAGGTGGGACAGTCGGCCACCACCCTGTCGGGCGGCGAGGCGCAACGGGTCAAGCTGTCCAAGGAGTTGTCCAAACGGGCCACCGGAAAGACCCTCTACATTCTCGACGAGCCGACCACGGGCCTGCATTTCGAGGACACGCGCAAGCTTCTGGAGGTGCTTCAGGAACTGGTCGAAAGCGGCAACACCATCGTCGTCATCGAACACAATCTGGATGTCATCAAGACGGCCGACTGGCTGCTGGACTTCGGGCCTGAGGGCGGCGACGGGGGCGGCGAGATCGTCGCCGTGGGCACGCCGGAACAGGTGTCCGACAACAAGGCCAGCTGGACCGGTCGCTACCTCAAGGAGGTGCTCGATCGCCACGAAGCCCGCCGCAAGGCGCGCGTCGCCGAACTGACGACCGGGACAACTGCTCCCGGCCGCAAGAAGGTCAGCGCAGGTTGATTTCGGGGATCAATCCCCTCCGAACACGTCGCGCGTGAACACCCTGTCCTCGACGTCGCGGATGTCGTCGGTCAGGCGGTTGGCGATGATGACGTCGGCGCGGGATTTCAGCTCGGCCAGGTCGCGCACCACCGTCGATCCGAAGAAGTCGTCATCCTTGAGCGCCGGCTCGTAAACGATGACCGGAATGCCCTTGGCCTTGATCCGCTTCATGATCCCCTGAATCGAAGAGTCGCGGAAATTGTCGCTGCCGGCCTTCATCACCAGTCGATAGACGCCGACCGTCCGAGGTCTGCGGGCGATGATGCGATCCGCCAGAAAGTCCTTGCGGGTGCTGTTGGCGTCGATGATAGCGCGGATCAGATTCTGCGGCACGTCGGAATAGTTGGCCAGCAGCTGTTTGGTGTCTTTCGGCAGGCAGTAGCCGCCGTATCCGAACGACGGGTTATTGTAGTGCGACCCGATGCGGGGATCGAGGCCGACGCCTTCGATGATCTGGCGCGTGTCCATGCCGCCGGCCATGGCGTAGCTGTCCAGTTCGTTGAAGAAGGCCACCCGCATCGCCAGGAAGGTGTTTGCGAACAGCTTGATCGCCTCCGCCTCGCGCGCATCGACGAACAGCACCGGCGCGTCCTTCTTCACCGCGCCCTCGATCAGCAGGTCGGCGAACACCCTGGCGCGCTCGGACCGCTCGCCGACGATGATCCGCGACGGATAGAGGTTGTCGTGGAGGGCCCGGCCCTCCCGCAGGAATTCCGGAGAAAAGAACACCTGGTCGGTGTCCAGTTCCTCCCGGATGCGATCGATGAAGCCGACAGGAATGGTCGACTTGACCACGATCGCCGCAGAGCGACTCTCGGCCAGCACCTGCCGGATCACGGCCTCGACCGTCGAGGTGTCGAACGAGTTGGTCGCCGTGTCATAGTTGGTCGGCGTCGCCACGATGACGAAGTCCGCGTCGCGATAGGCGGACGGTCCGTCCAGCGTCGCCGTCAGGTTCAGCGACCGCTCCGACAGGAAGCGCTCCAGGTCGTCGTCTGCGATCGGGCTGCGGCGCGCGTTCAGCAGATCGACGCGCTCGGACGACACATCGACGGCGACCACCTCATGATGCTGGGCCAGCAGCACGGCGTTGGCCAGGCCGACATAGCCGATACCCGCGACAGCGATCTTCATCGGGCGTTGCCGTCGAGCGGGCGAGCGAGGAGAGTCGGCATGATGGGGGTTCCTGAACCTGTCTCGTATCTAGCCTCTTGCACCGCAGCACGACAAGCCGATGTCAGGCCGCTCGTGAGGGAGCGCCTCGCATGGCGCGACGGATGCCGTCCGCCATCGGCTTTGGTCGATAGGAAGCGTCGAAGGGAAGGGCGCGGGCCGGCGTCAGATCCCGTCGATAGTAGCGGCCCCAATCGTTCAACCAGCTGTAGAGGTCGGTCAGACCCCAGGTCATGATGGATCGGGCACGGGGCGTATCGAGAACCGCGTCGAGAAACTCCTCGGCCCTGTCGGCGATCCTGCGGTCGCGAACCGGGACCGCCTCGGTCGAATGATCCGCGACGTCCAGTTCGGTTACATGGATGTCGACGCCGAGACCGGAAAGCTTCCTGACGAAGGCAGCGTAGCTCGGCTGATCGAACGCCTGCTCGAGACTCAGATGGGCCTGAAGTCCGACGGCGTCGATCGGCGTGTCGCGCGACTTCAACTGCTCGATCAGGCGCAGCAGGGCCCGACGTTTCGCTTCGCTGCGGCCGTCCGTCCCCTCAAGCCCATAGTCGTTGTACACAAGCTCGGCGGTCGGCGCGGCGTCGCGAGCCGTGCGGAAGGCCACTTCGACATAGTCGGGCCCGACGCCCCGGAAGGCGGGACTGCGCCGCATGCCGTCCGCCTCCCCGGGATCGAGGGCTTCGTTCACGACGTCCCAGCTGTCGATGCGCCCGCGCCAGGCGGCCATGACCGCCTGGATATGATCCGCCAGGGTTCGTCGCCCGGTCTCCGGCGACGCCAGCGCCAGCTCGGCCCAACGGGGAAGGGCGTTGTGCCAGACCAGCGTATGCCCTCGCAGTCGGACGCCGGACAGCGCCAGCATCGCCTGTATCGCTTCGGCCCGATGAAAGTCATAGCCGCGATCGGCGTCCACGGCGTTCCATTTCAATTCGCCCTCAGGTGTCGCCAGACCGCACTCGTGGGTCACCAGCGCGCGATAGCGTGGATCGGCGATCAGCGCGCCGCTGCGTACCGCCGCGCCGAACATGAAGCCATGCCGCCCTGCCACTCCGCGCAGCGAACCCTCCACCGGCAGGGCCGCCGCCGTCGTCGTGGCGGCGGTGAGACCGAGGAACTGCTGGCGGTTCAGGGTCACGTCACGCTCGCGCCGGGCTGCGGCGGCCGCGCCATCGGACGAGCGTGTCCACCATTCGTCGATACAGCTCGCGGGGCAGGAAGGTGCGCGCCATCTGCCTGACGGCGACCGGAACGCCGACCCCGGCCGGCACGCCCGCGACGATGGCCGTCATGGCCGAGACCGGCTTTGACCAGCCCCAGTAGTAGGCCAGGCTGGTGGCGCGATATCCTGCGGCTTCGCGATCGGTCATCAGGTGGCGATGCGTGGCCAGCCAGGCTTCGGGCTGCTCATAGCCGCGGGTCCGTGACGTGCGGCCGGCCTCAGCATGGTCACGCCAGATCGACAGTGGGTTCTCCAGCATCTGGAAGCGGGCCCCCGCCGCTTCCAGCCGGACGCAGAAATCCAGATCCTGGCCCTTGCGCAACTGCGCATCGAACCGAACGCGTCGCGCCAGATCCGCGTCCATCACGATCGTGGAGGTCTGGATGAACTGTCCGGCGATGAACAGGTAGGTCGGCACGCGCTCCCCCGGCGCGATCGCCCGGTCAGGCCGGACCCAGAGCCGATCGGGATCGCCGCGATCCACCAGGTTCTGGGAATACAGGACGACGCCCGGATCTCCCGGCAGATGCTGTGAGACGACGGCCAGCTTCGTCGGCAGAAACAGATCATCGGAATCCAGGAACGCGATATAGCGGCCGACGGCCGCGTCGATCCCGGTGTTTCGCGCCGCGCCGCCGCCTCCGTTCTCGCGTCGAATGTAACGGAACCGGACATCATTCAGCCCCTCGACGACGCCGCGCAACGTCTCACCGTCCGAAGACCCGTCATCGACGACGAGACACTCGAAATCCTCGAGCGTCTGACCACGAACCGACTCCAGCGTCGGCGCGATGACATCGGATCGGTTGTAGGCCGGGATGACCACGGAAAAGAGAGGGCGGGTCATGCGGGGCCTTCCGCTCGAGCGATCAATCGCTGTTGGCCGAGTTGTGATCCTGGCGCCTTTTCTTTCACCGCTGAGCGCCTGTTTGCTTCTGCCAGCGCGATGACGGTGATCATCAGGAACAGGCTCGAGAAGTCATTGTACCTCAGTGCTGTGTTGCTAACGAAATTGAGCAAGAGGATCGAAGTTATCGTGATGGCGATGAATGCCCCCTCTCGCGGCCTCTCGATGGAAAATCGGAAGGCTTGGGCAAGAGTCGCTAGGCCGAGCGTCAGGTAGCCCAACAGAAGAGGAACGCCGCCCTCGACCAGCAGCTGGATATAGCTGCTGTGAAAGTGCGGGGCGTCGTAGTTCGCCATGCTCCGATAGTCGTTGAGGAAATCGCGAAGTCGCGCTGAATCCATGAAGCCGACATAGCCCCATCCCACGAACGGGCGTTCCGCCCATACGCGAAGGCCGATTTCCCAAAGGACAGTCCTGCCCGTCAGGGTCGGATCACGACCGAGCGCCTGGAACAGAAACGAACTGCCGATGGTCGCCCCGATCATCAGCGAGGTGACGGTCGCCGCCGTTATGCCCCAGCGCACCGTCGGTCTGGCCGGCGTGATGGAGAAGGCGCAGAAGAAGATCAGGCAGACGCTGAGCGCCATCAAGCCGGTCGAAGATCCAGCCATCACGACCATGGCGACGCAGGCGGAGAAAGCCGGCCAGCGCCACTTTCGGAGCAGGGTCAGGCTGGCGAGGGCGCCATAGGAGGCGTAGATGGCGGCCGTGATCTTGTGGTTCGAAAGCCCCCGTAACGGGCTGATCCCCAAGAAGTTTTGCCGATCGTGAACATCCAGGTAGACGGCTGTCGGAACGGACAGCAATCCCAGGGCAAGCCCGGCGATCGTCAACCAGATCGTCACATAGCCGGCGAGCCGAATGGCGCCGGCGGCGCCGAGGGTTCCGACCAGGCTCGTGGCGAAGAGGAAGTTCATTGCGACGACCCCCGAATATGTCAGAGCTTTTATGGGATCGGTGGACCAGATGCTGGAAAGCAGCAGGTAGCCGATAAGCCCCATCAAAAGGATCGGGACGGCGCCGGACCGTCTCAGGATCAGAAGCGATGGAAGTCGCATGATCGGAAGGCAGAGCATCACGCTCCAAAGCGCCAGAAACGTCAGAGATGTCGGCTCCGTCGCATTTCCGCGCGACGTCAGAAGGTTGGCGAACAGGCCCGCCGCGCCCGCGATGTAGACGGCGGCCAGCACCAGATAGAACCGAGGGGCCGCAGGCCGCGCTGATCGACCAGTCCTCATGCCGGGCCCCCCGGAGTATTGTCCAGGAAGCCGCTCATGTCGGCCAGGAATACCCCGCGTTCGCCGTCAGGACAGCCGTTGAACACGAACCATCTCTGGTCGGGGCTCCAGGCAGGATGTGGATCGACGCGCCATTCTCGCCGAGGTCCCTCGAACCTTGGCGTCGTGTGGATGCGGATCAGACATTCCGACGTCTCGGCGCCTTCTGGGGTCCAGCGAAGGGGTACGGTTCCGTCGCCGAACGCCACATCCTCATAGGGATAGGCATCCGTCAGCACCGCCCTTGAAGCGCCGTGCCATGTCGGATGACCCGATCCGAGCACATGATCCGAGATCGTGGTCAGATCAGAACCGTCCGGACGAAAACTGACCAATCTCAGTGTGTAGGGCGATATCGACAGCTTCAGGCCGATCTTCCCGGCGCCGCGCTTCAGCGTCGACGCCAGATTTCGGAGGCGAGTTCGTCTGAACGGGGTCGTCAGGTTCATGAGGATCCGGGACCCATCGGGGTACCAGTTCGGGTGATGCCCGCCCGACCAGGTGGATGGCGAGACGGCGATCCGGATGTCGCTCTTTTCCAGATCCGCGACCACAAGCCAGTTCAGCGTTCGCTTCGCACCCGGCATTCGACAGCGCAGAACGATCATCAGGTCCCGTTCGCCGGGCGACCATTTTGTGTGGAAGACAAAGAAGCGCCCGCCGAGGCGTGCGGGCGTTTGCAGCGCATCAGGGAGCCGCGCAATCATCTCGGAGATGCTGAGCCACAGGGTGGATCGACCGGTTTCGATATCTGTAATGTAGATTCCGTCGTCGTCCGGCGCATAGGCGATCGCGGCTCGATGAGCCTTTGGGGTGATCACTCCGTATCCAGGCTGCACGTCGAATATCCGCTTCAGGCATGGCGAAGCGGCGAGGCGGCCGGATGGAGAGACCATATAGATCGGACGATCCAGCCGTCGCGTCGATGAACTGGAGATATCGGCGACAACGCCGAAAGGATTCCAGTCCGATATCGACATGTCGTTGAAGAGCAGCTGACGATCCGTGGCGCCCCATTGCACCTGAGCGCCGAGTTGGGTGTCCCACGCACGGGTGGCGCTGCGGTAGACGACGTCGCCGTTCTCCAGATCTCGCACAACGACTTCGGCCGTGTCGCCGGGTTCGGGCAGGATATCGTCTCGCGCGAACTCGGTAAGGGCGAGGTATCGGCCCGACGGGCTGATCGGCCAGGTGTCGTAGAATCGATGGATCGCCGGATGGCCGGCCCTGGAAACGCGCCAGATCGGGACCAGTGGATCATGGTCCGAGTAACGCGAAAAATGTTGATCGAGCACTGCCGCGTTCGGCATCATCCACCTGTCGCGCTGATCATCTCGCCGAACTGTCGCACCAGCGACTGACGATGGCGCACGGCAGAAAACGGCGTCCGCAACGCAAAACGCAGGGCTTCGCCGGCGGCGACATCCGTCTGCGTTTCCGATCCCATTTCCACGATCCGGTTCTGCTCTCCTGCTGTTTGGAGCAGACCGACGATCTTCACGTTGACCATCGCGTTCACGACCGCAAGCAGTCGGCCGCAGTAACGGGCTCCGAGCAACAAGCCATGCAGACGATTGCCCACGACGAGGTCGACCGAGCCATAGGCTCAGGACCCATTGATCCAAGAGGCTCGATCTGATTCAGGCTCCTGAGGAGTCTGGATATGAGTGACCTGTATTGGCTGACGGACGAGCAGATGGCTCGGCTGGAACCCTTCTTCCCCAAGAG
>NZ_JBMSDX010000009.1:0-156586 GCF_049445955.1 Brevundimonas sp. VNH65
ATCCGTGAAGGCGGCCGCACCGTCGGCGCGGGCGTCGTCTCCAAGATCATCGCCTAAGCGATCTTCTGACCTCAGTCGCATGACAGAACGGCCCCGGGAGCGATCCCGGGGCCGTTTTGCTGTGGGGAGATATCGATCTTCAGGTCGGCGACGTCGCGACGGCGCAGGGCCGAAAGTCGACCCTGGGCCGGACAAGAAAAGGGGCCCCCGGATGTCCGGGGGCCGTTCTGCTGTCAGGGGTTCCGCAAGGCCGAAGCGTGGCCACGAAAGCCTATCAAGACCTAGGCGCCGATGCGCACCGGTCGACGGAGGAAGGCGGGGATGTCGTCGCCGAAGCCGCGGGCGCCCTCGCGCGCCGGGGCGGGGCGGGAAGATCGCGCGTCGCCGCCTCGTTCGGCCTGGCGAAGTCGAGGCTCGCGCTCAGGCCGTGCCGGGCGTTCCGACGCAGCGACAGCGGCGACCGGAGCTTCGGTCGGCTCCGGCGTCCGGGCGACCGGGGCTTCGGCCTCGACCTCGACCGACTGTTCGCGCGACGGCCGACGGGCGCGGCTGCGACGAGGGGCGTCCTCGCGCTCGGACCTGGGCGCCTCATCCTGACCGACAGGCTTGCGGCGTCCGCCGGCGTTGCTCAGCTCGATGTCCAGCGCCAGTTCCTCGGGCGCCATCTTGATCAGTTTCAGGACCTTATCCAGACCCTTGGCGTCCGCCGGGGTGACGATCATGAACGCCTGACCCTTGCGGCCCGCGCGACCGGTCCGGCCGATGCGGTGCACATAGTCGTCGGCATGATGCGAAACGTCGTAGTTGAACACGTGGCTGACGTCCGGGATGTCCAGGCCGCGCGCCGCGACATCCGACGCCACCAGCAACTTCAGCTCGCCCGAGCGGAAGGCCGCCAGGGTCTTCATCCGCAGCGCCTGGTCCAGATCGCCGTGGATCGGGGCCGCGTCGAACCCGTGGGTCTTCAGCGACTTGGCCACCACGTCCACTTCCGACTTGCGGTTGCAGAAGACGATGCCGTTCTTGACGTCCTCCCGGCCCACCAGCGCCCGCAGGGCGGCGCGCTTCGCCTTCGGGTCGCTGGAAGGGATGCGAACCAGATACTGGGTGATGGTGTCGGCGGTCTGGGCCGGGCGCGAGACCTCGATCCGGGTCGGATCCTTCAGGAAGGCCGTGGTCAGGCGCGTGATCTCGGGCGGCATGGTGGCCGAGAAGAACAGGGTCTGGCGGCGCGGCGGGGTCAGCTTGAAGATGCGCTCGATATCGGGAATGAATCCCATGTCCAGCATGCGGTCCGCCTCGTCGACCACCATGATCTCGACGCCCGTCAGCAGCATCTTGCCGCGTTCGAACAGATCCAGCAGGCGGCCCGGGGTGGCGATCAGAACGTCCACGCCCTTGTTCAGAATGGCGACCTGGTCGCCCATCGACACGCCGCCGATCAACAGGGCCCAGGTCAGCTTCGTGCCCTTGGCGTATTTGGCGAAGCTCTCCGCGACCTGGTCAGCCAGTTCGCGGGTCGGAGCCAGAACGACGGCGCGCGGCATCCGGGCGCGGGCGCGGCCCGAGGCCAGGCGATCGATCATCGGCAGGGTGAAGGCGGCTGTCTTGCCCGTCCCGGTCTGGGCGATGCCGAGGACATCGCGTCCCGCCAGGGCGACGGGGATGGCCTGGGCCTGGATCGGAGTGGCGGTCGTGTAGCCGGTCGCGGCGACCGCCTTGAGGGTCGTGGGCGCGAGGCCCAAAGCAGTGAATTCGGTCATGTGTCCCTGGGACTGGAGAAGACGCCCCGATCGGCGGGGCGTGGGTGCGAAGCGCGGAACCGCCCGTTGTCCGAGGGCGTGCGGGCGGCGCGAATTCGCCAATTCCTGTCCCGAGCACCGCCGCTATATGGAAACCCATGGGATTTAGTCAAGTATTTCCCGGCCAGGCGACCACACCGGTGTGACGACCGTCACCCCTGCGACACGGCCCGTCGCGCCCGGCGCGTCAAGGCTACGCGAGCCGTGACGGGTCGATCACCACGTGGCGGATGCGCGTTCGGTTGTGGGTGTAGGTGGCGTGCACCCGGCCGTCGCGGGTCTGGATGATGGCGGGATAGGCGTATCCGTCCGGAATCGGCTCGCTCTCCAGCGTCAGCACACGCCGCCAGCTGATCCCGTCGTCCGACAAGGCCAGACACAGCGGCCAGCGCGGTCCCTTGCCCGGGGTCTCGGCGCGATGGGCCGAATGGTTGTAGATCATCAGCTGTCGCCCGTCCTCGAGCGTCACCGCGTCATTGGCCGAGTTCGGATTGGGCAGGTCCACGGCGCCCAGCGGCGACCACGTCCGCCCGCCGTCCCGGGACCACGTCGACGCCGTCACGCCCTGGCGCGTCCGCGCCACGGCCTGGAGCAGGCCGTCGGCATGAAACAGCACGCTGGGCTGGATGGCGTCGAGCGCGAGGGGGGAGGGGACATGCGCCCCCACCGTCCAGGTCCGGCCCTGATCCTCGCTGCGCTCGAACGTCAGGGCCCATCCGGCCCCCGCATGGGCGCCGACCCCTTCGCCGGCCTCGACGCTGGACGGCGAAAGCCACGCGCCGTCGCTCAGCACCACCGGCTTGTTCTTGATCGGGCCCAGTATTCCGTCGGGCAGGCGGCGCGGCGCGCTCCAGCTGCGTCCGCCGTCCGCCGACCGGGTCTCCATGCCCCACCACGCCTGCGGGCTGGGACCGGCCTTGTAGTAGAGGATCAGGGGGCCGCCTGGGGCCTGGAACAGGACGGGGTTCCAGGTCGGTTGGCGCTCGCCGCCGGGTTGCACGCCGCTGGCCACGCTGACCGGTGTCGTCCACCCGGCCCCGTCGTGTCGCGAAACCCAGATCTCCACGTCCGGGTGCCGTTCATGCGTCCCGCCGAACCAGGCCGCCGCGAGCGCTCCGTCCGTCACCTGAACGATGGTCGAGGCGTGACACTGGGGATAGGGGGCGGTCTCATAGATGAAGGTCGACGACAGCACCGCTGCGTCCGACGTTTGTGCGCGCGCCGCGCCCCCGCCCGCCGCCAGTCCCGCGATCAGGGCGCCGCCCAGCGTTCTGCGGTTTGGATTGATCATGGTCGTTCCCTGCGTCGATCGTTCCGGCGATCTCTGACACCGGTGTCTCCGATGCTCGCAAGTCGCATCGTCCGCTGCAAGGGCGAGGATGCCGCACGCGCCTACCGGAGGTTCGCGTTCATCTGAACGCAAGGGTTGTGCGGCATGCTGACGCCTCAGTCACACGGACGCCATGCCTTTTTCACCCGCTACCGCCGCCATCTTCGACGCCGCCCAGTTCGCTCGGGCGGTCGAGCATTCCGCGATCGGCACGGCTCTGGTCGGGCTGGACGGCGCGTGGCTGAGCGTGAACGGGGCCCTCCGGGACTTCCTCGGCTATTCCGCCGAAGAGCTTCGGGTCCTGACGTTTCAGGACCTGACCTGGCCGGAAGATCTGGACGTGGATTTGACGCAGCTGCAGGCTGTCCTGGCCGGACATGTAAGCTCCTACCAGATTGAGAAGCGCTACGTCCGCAAGGACGGCGCAGTCGTCTGGGCCGAACTGACCGTGTCGCTGGTGCGCGGCGCCGAAGGCCAGCCGCTGTTCTTCATTTCCCATGTCCAGGACATCGGCGCTCGCAAGGCGGCTGAGACCGAACGCGCCCAACTGGCCGAGCGAGTCACCCTGGCGACGCGCGGCGGCGGGATCGGCATCTGGGACTGGACGCTCGATACGGGGCGACTTGTCTGGTCGCCGGAGATGTTCACCCTGTTCGGCCTGCCCACGCCTCATGCCGGCGATACGGAGGTTTCGCTTGCGACCTTCTTCGACATGGTGGTTCCGGAAGACCGCCCGTCGCTCCAGTCGGCGGTGGCTTCGGCCAAGCGCGGTTCGATCTTCGACGCCGAGTTCCGCATCCGGCGTCCCGACGACGCCGTCCGCTTCATCAAGGCCTTCGCCCGGGTTCACCGGGACGACGACGGACGTGCGGTCCGGATGCTGGGCGCCAACTGGGATGTGACCGATCTGCGCGTCGCGGCGCGGGAGGCCCAGGCCGCAAATCGCGCCAAGTCCCAGTTCCTGGCGATGATGAGCCACGAGATCCGCACCCCCATGAACGGCATTCTCGGCATGACCCAGGTCATGCTGTCGGGATCGGTGTCGGAAGAGCAACGCCGTCATCTCGGGGTGATCGCCGACTGCGGCGAAGCCCTCGTGACCATTCTCAACGACATCCTGGACCTGTCGAAGGTCGAGGCCGGAAAGCTTGAGGTCGAGGCCGTCCCCTTTGACCTGCGCCGGGTGCTGGAAGGCGTTCACGCCACCTATGCCGGCGCCGCCCTCGCCAAGGGCGTGCAGCTGGAGCTGCAGATCGAGGACGATGTGGCCGGGTATGTCGGTGATCCGACGCGTGTGCGACAGATCGCGGCCAATCTGGTGTCGAACAGCGTCAAGTTCACCGGCTCGGGCCGGATCTCGCTGGTGGCGCGCACGGACATCGATGGGGTGGTGCTGCAAGTTTCGGACACCGGACAGGGCATGGATCAGGCGACGCTGGCCCGCATCTTCCGGCCTTTCACCCAGGCGGACGCCTCCACCACGCGCCAGTTCGGTGGAACGGGTCTGGGGCTGTCGATCGTGCAGGAACTGGTCCGGATCATGAATGGCGCCGTCGATGTCGACAGCCGACCCGGCGATGGCTCCTGTTTCACCATCCGTCTGCCGCTTCGCCCGGCGCGACTCAGCTCGCCGGTCGCGACTGACGCTGCGACCGCGGGCGTGCCGCCGCTGCGGGTCCTGGTGGCAGAGGACAATCCGGTCAACCAACTGGTGATCACCGCACTTCTCGGGCCGCTGGGTCTGGAGCCGAAGGTCGTGGCGAACGGCGCCGAGGCGGTCGAGGCCTGGCGCGACGAGCCCTGGGACGTCGTGCTGATGGACGTTCACATGCCGGTCATGGACGGGTTCGACGCCGCCGCCGAGATCCGCCGCCTGGAGTCGTTGGACCGCCGTCCCCGCACGCCCATCATCGCCCTGACCGCCGACGCCATGACCCATCATCGCCAGCGATGCCTGGCGCGGGGCATGGATGATCTGGTGGCCAAGCCGATCCAGGTCGGCGCCCTGGTCGCCGCGCTCCAGGCGATCACGCCGCCCGAACCGACCGTCCGGGCCGCCTGAACGGGATCAGACGTCCAGGTCCGCGGCGGCGAACTGGGCGTTGTCCTGGATGAAGCGGAAGCGCGCCTCGGCCTTCTTGCCCATCAGCCGCTCGACCAGGTCCTCGATGTCATCCTCGGAGGCGGGCAGGGTGACGCGCGCCAAGGTCCGCTTCTTCGGATCCATGGTCGTCTCCTTGAGCTGCGACGCCATCATCTCGCCCAGGCCCTTGAAGCGCCCGATCTCGGTCTTCTTGCCCTTGAAGGTGGTGGCCAGAAGCTCGTCGCGGTGTGCGTCGTCCCGGGCGTACTCCGACAGCGGACCGGCCTGGATGCGATAGAGAGGCGGCAGGGCCATGAACAGGCGGCCCTGACGGATCACCTCCGGCATCGAGCGATAGAAGAAGGTGATCAGCAGCGCTGCGATGTGCGCTCCGTCCACGTCGGCGTCGGTCATGATGACGATCCGCTCGTAGCGCAGGTCGTCGATGTTGAAGCGCGGACCAGGGGTGACGCCCAGGGCCAGCGTCAGGTCTGACAGTTCGACGTTCTGGCGCAGCTTGTCCGCTGTGGCCGAGGCGACGTTCAGGATCTTGCCGCGCAGGGGCAGGATGGCCTGGGTGTTGCGGTCCCGCGCCTGCTTGGCTGAACCGCCTGCCGAGTCGCCCTCGACGATGAACAGTTCGGTGCCGTCCGCCGCCTGGCGGGTGCAGTCCGACAGCTTGCCGGGCAGGCGCAGCTTGCGCGTCGCGGCGGCCCGCTGAACTTCCTTGTCCTTGCGCCGACGCAAGCGGTCTTCGGCCCGGTCGATGATGAAGCCCAGCAGGGTGTTGGCCTGCTTCGGGCTCTCGGTCAGCCAGTGGTCCAGGGGATCGCGCAGCAGTTGCTCGACCAGACGCGCGCCTTCTGGCGACGACAGTCGGTCCTTGGTCTGGCCCTGGAACTCCGGGTTGCGGATGAAGACGCTGATCAGGGCGCCCGCGTTGGCGATGACGTCCTCTGCCGTGATCAGCCCGGCGCGCTTCTCGTTGGTGAGCTCGCCATAGGCCTTCAGCCCCTTGACCAGGGCGGCGCGGAAGCCGGCTTCATGGGTGCCGCCGTCCGGGGTCGAAACGGTGTTGCAATACGAGCTGACGAATCCGTCCGCCTCGCCGAATCCGATCGGCGACCAGGTCACGGCCCATTCCACCGCCCCGGCTTCGCCCTTGCGTTCCACGCGACCGGCGAAGGTCGGGGTGACGGTCTCGATCTCGCCCACACGCTCGGACAGGGCGTCGGCCAGGCCGCCGGGGAAGTGCAGCACCGCCTCGGTCGGCGTCTGGTCGGTGATGCGATCGGCGGCGCAGGTCCATTTGATCTCCACGCCCCGGAACAGATAGGCCTTCGATCGCGCCATGCGGAACAGGCGCGCCGGCTTGAACGCCGCGCCCACGCCGAAGATCTCCGCGTCGGGATGGAACCGGATCAGGGTGCCGTGCTTCTTCGACGGCTGAACCTGCTGGATCGGCGCCCGCACATGACCGCGGCTGAACGACTGCTTCCATTCAAAGCCGTCGCGCCAGACCGTGACGTCCAGATGATCCGACAGGGCGTTGACGACCGAGACGCCGACCCCATGCAGGCCGCCCGAGGTCTCATAGGCCTTGCCCGAGAACTTCCCGCCCGAGTGCAGGACCGTCATCACCACTTCCAGCGCCGACTTGCCCGGATGTTTGGGGTGCGGATCGACCGGAATGCCGCGCCCGTCGTCGAACACCGACAGGAAGCCGTCTGCGTCCAGATCGACCTTGATGACCTTGGCGTGGCGAGCCACGGCCTCGTCCATGGCGTTGTCCAGAACCTCGGCGAACAGGTGGTGCAGGGCCCGCTCATCCGTGCCGCCGATATACATGCCGGGGCGTTTGCGGACCGGCTCCAGCCCCTCCAGCACCTCGATGGAAGAGGCGGAATAGCCGCCGGCGGGCGCCGCTTGAGGCGCGACATCGATCTTTGTCACGGGCGGGGGCGCTGGAGCGGGCGTCGGCGACGCCGCCGCAGGCTGCGCCGGGCGTTCAGGCTCGGGCGCGTCGTCGAACAGGGAGGGAGCGGCGGAGGGGGCCATGACCGTAGTTTGCGGCGATTCGGGGTCGGGTGAGGTAGCCCTCGTCGGCCCGTCGATCAAGCGCGGCGGCGGCGACGTGTCGATCCGCTTCCGGCTCGGGCAGGAATCCGCGCGCCAGCGCCGCGACCAGCAGGGTCCACGGCAGGTTGGCGTTGGTCATCAGCACGCTCTCGGACAGGCTGAGCAGCAGGAAGACGACGAAGTAGGCCAGGCTGAAATAGCCCTCTCGTCCGCCGGCCCCGCCCACCCGGAACAGCAGGGTGAAAAAGACCAGCGCCATGGTTCCGCCGACCAGCACGGCGCCGGGCCAGCCCAGTTGCACCAGAAGATCGATCCAGCCGTTGTGCGCAGACGGCACCGGCCACTGGGTCTCGATCCGGATCCATTCCGCCGGCACCGAGGTGCGCCCCCAGAAGGCCTGGTATCCGAAGCCGGTCCAGGGTCGCTCGGCCACCTTGCGCATCAGGGCCGCCCAGATGTCCGTGCGGCCGGTCAGCGACGGGTCCTTGCCCAGGGCCTTCAGGATCACGGCCGGTTCGGTGATCACCAGATAGACGATCAGGGCCCCGATCACGACGCCCAGCCACACGCAGACGACGGTGAAGGCCGCGCCGCCCTTCCGCATCGCCCAGAAGCCGATGACGATCCCGACGCCCAGGATCAGACACAGCAGCGAGGTCTTGGACTGGGTGGCCAGCACCAGAAGCGAACATGTCCCGACTGTCGCCCAGGACAGGATCATCGACAGCGAGACCCTGCGGGTGTCCGACGACGCCAGATTGGCGGCCGCCGCGATCACGCCGGACACCATGACCAGCCCCATCTGATTCTTCTCGTACCAGAGGCCCCGCCAAAGCCCGGCGTTCTCATACTGGTGAATCCCCACCGTCGGGTTGCCGAACACCATCGCCAGACTGCCAAGGCCCATCAGCAGGCAGGCGATCATCATCACCCGAGGCAGATGCGGCCCGCGGAACCGCGCGCCGAGATACAGGGCGAAAAGGCTGGACAGGGCGAAGGCGATCGTCCGGCGCGTCGTCACGCCGGGATCGATCGACCAGTATTTCGACGCATAGGCGTGGATCACCATGATCAGCAGGATCAGCGCCGCCGGCCAGATGCGCCACAGCTTGTCCAGGCGCAGCAGCACCAGCCCCAGGGTCGCGCCATAGACCGGCAGCCACATCAGCCGCAGGACCGGCGTCTCCTCCTGCGTCGGCGCCAGGATCGGCCCGACCAGAGCCCCGGTCAGCAGGATGATGATAACGACCGTGACCGCCTGCTCCCACAAAGGTGGAGCCGGTTCTTCGCGCGCAACCTCTGGACGAATGGCGGACACACGGTAATCATCGACGGCGTCGCTTAAGGAAGGGTTGGGGATGGGGCTGTCGTTGTTGCGGGAACGCCGCGCGGGCGAACATGCGCGGGTCGGGTTCGTCGAACTGTTCTTCGACCTCGTCTTCGTCTTCGCCATCACCCAGGTCAGCCACGGCCTGCTGGCGCATCTGACGCCGCTCGGCGCGGTTCAGGCGGCCATGATGCTGGCGGCGGTGTGGTGGGCCTGGATCTACACCTCCTGGGTCACCAACTGGCTGGATCCGGAACGTGGCGCCGTGCAGGCCGCTCTGTTCGTCCTGATGGGGGCCGGCCTGGTGCTGGCGGCCGCTCTGCCGCACGCCTTTGACGACAAGGGCCTGGCCTTCGCCGCCGCCTTCGTCTTCATCCAGGTCGGCCGTACCGTCTTCATGCTGTGGGCGGTCCGCGATCATCCCGACCTGCGGCGCAACTTCCTCCGGATTTTGGTCTGGCTGCTGGCATCGGCGGTGCTGTGGATCGCCGGCGGTCTGGCTGCGCCCGATCAGCGTTTGTGGTTCTGGCTGGCCGCTCTGGCGGTCGAGTATGTGTCGCCGGCGCTCTATTTCTTCGTCCCGGGCCTGGGACGGTCCCGAACAGAGGACTGGACCATAGAGGGCGGGCACATGGCCGAGCGGGTCGGCCTGTTCGTCATCATCTGTCTGGGCGAGACCCTGCTGGTGTCGGGCGCGACCTTCGCCGATCTGGACTGGTCGTCCGGGCCGGTGTGGGCGGCTTTCGCCTCGGCCGTCCTCTCGACGGTGGCCATGTGGCGGCTGTTCTTCAGCCAGGCGCACGAATCCGCCGCCCACGCCATCATGCACGCCGCCGACCCCGGCCGCCTCGCGCGCAAGGCCTATACCTATTCACCCATCTTGGTGATCGCCGGGATCATCGTCGTGGCCGTCAGCGACGAACTGGTCCTGGCCCACCCGGGCGGTCATGTCTCCACGGCGGCCGCCCTGACCCTGCTGGGCGGCCCGATCCTGTTCCTGCTGGGAACCGCTGTGGCCAGCTGGGCCATCTGGAACACCGTCGCCTGGACCCGGCTGGCGGGCTGCATCGTGCTCGCCGCTGGCTGGCTGCTCCTGCCCTGGGCCACGCCCCTGATCCTCAGTCTCGCTTCGACGGCGGTTCTGATGGCGATTGGCGTGTGGGAGAGCCTGCGGTCTCAGCGATCCTGATCGCCAGAAGGCTCTTCTTCTTCGTGCGGCAGAAGAGTCCAAGTCGCGACGGGTGGTCGCCGCGCGGCGTTGCGAGCCATACGTCGAAGGTCAGCCTTCGAGGCGATGATGCAGGCGTCCTGCTTCCAGATGTCGATCTGTGCCGTCCGGCGTTCGGCGTTAGCCGGGCATTTCCAGTCCAGCTCCTCCAGAGCCGCTGATAGCTCCGGGCCATGACGTCGCAGCAGAACATAGCGGCTGCCCGCCCGTACGCCGATCTGCAGTGCCAGGAGGTAGTCGTCATTCCCGTCGGCGCGACGAAGCTTGTCCAGTTGGATCAGCCAGGCGTGATCCTCGAACGCCTTCCCCGCATCTTCTCGATCATAGGCCTCGCCATAGATCAGGGCGCAATGGATCACACCATAGTTGGCGACGCGGACGAAGCTCTCGTCTTCGTCCGTTTCGGCGGAGGTCACCCTGTAGATGCCTAGGCCCAACGGAATGGAACAGCCGAAGCTGTCTTCGTCGAAGAAGTGTGTCGGAAACAGGCCCGGATCGGGTTCGTTCTGATAGGTCCAGAGCGGCGAGTCCGACCGAAGCGATTGCGCCTGTGCGACGCCACTCACCAATCCGACCATTGCTAGAGCCAGCCCGAACCTTTTCACTCCGCCTTCTCCACGAACGTGTCGATGACCTTCTTCTCGCCGGCCTTGTCGAAGGCGACCACCAGCTTGTTGCCCTCGATCACCCGCACCGAGCCGTAGCCGAACTTCTGGTGAAAGACCCTCTGACCCCTGATCCAGCCCGATCCGGCTTTCGGATCCGCTGTGGCGACCAGCCGGCCTTCGCCCTCGATGACGCTGTGCCGGGCCATGCGGCCGGCCGGCGTCGCGGCGGCCGTATGGCTCTGAGCGCGTTTCCAGCCGGGCGAGGAATAGCCGCTGCCGAATGAGGGCGCCTCATCCCAGCGCGATTTCGCCTCCTTCATCCCCTGGGACGCCCCGTAATAGCCGGTGTCGGACTGGGCCTCGACGTGGGCGTGGGGCAGTTCATCGACGAACCGGCTGGGCAGTTGCGAGGTCCAGCGGCCATAGACCAGACGGTTGGCGGCGAACGAAATCCGCGCGTCCTGCTTGGCCCGGGTCACGCCGACATAGGCCAGGCGGCGCTCCTCCTCGAGGCCCTTCTCGCCCTTCTCATCGATACTGCGCTGGCTGGGGAAAACGCCTTCCTCCCAGCCCGGCAGGAAGACCAGCGGAAACTCCAGCCCCTTGGCGCCGTGCAGGGTCATGATCTGCACCGCGTCATCCCCGGCCTCGCCGCGATCCAGGTCCATGACCAGGGAGACATGCTCCAGATAGGCCTGCAGCGTCTCGAACTGCTGCATCGACTGGCTCAGCTCCTTCAGGTTCTCCAGCCGTGTCGCGCCCGACGTCCGATCGGCCTTCTGCATGTCGACATAGCCGCTCTCTTCCAGCAGCGTCTCGGTCAGCTCCCAATGGGGCAGGTGGGCGGCCATGCCGCGCCAGCGATCCAGGTCGCGCACGAAGTTGGACAGGGCCGTGCGGGTTCGCGCCTGCAACTCGTCCGAGCCGATCAGGGCCCGGACCGCCGTCATGGCCGAGACGCCCTCGGTGCGGGCGATCAGCAGGATCTTCTGCACCGAGGTGTCGCCGACGCCGCGCTTGGGCGTGTTGACGATCCGTTCGAAGGCCAGATCGTCGTCCTCGGACTGGATCAGCCTGAGATAGGCATGAGCGTCGCGGATTTCGGCCCGTTCAAAGAAGCGCGGCCCGCCGATGACCTTGTAAGGCACGGCCAGCATCAGGAACCGCTCCTCGAATGCCCGCATCTGGAACGAGGCGCGCACCAGAACCGCCATGTCACGATAGGCCGTGCCCGCTCGTCGCGCTGTCTCGATCTCTTCGCCGATCAGCCGCGCCTCGGCCTCGCCGTCCCAGACGCCGCGCACTCTGACCTTGTCGCCGCCCTGATCCTCGGTCCACAGCGTCTTGCCCAGCCGTCCCTTGTTCGCCGAGATAAGCGCCGAGGCGGCGCCCAGAATGTGGGCCGTCGAGCGATAGTTGCGCTCCAGCCGGATCACCTTGGCGCCCGGAAAATCCCGCTCGAACCGCAGGATGTTGTCCACCTCGGCGCCCCTCCAGCCATAGATCGACTGGTCGTCGTCGCCGACGCAGCAGACATTGCCGGTCGAGGACGTCAGCAGCCGCAGCCACAGATACTGGGCGACATTGGTGTCCTGATATTCGTCCACCAGGATGTAGCGGAACCGGCGACGATACTCCTCGGCCAGATCGGCGTGCTGCGACAGGATCGTCAGGTTGTGCAGCAGCAGATCGCCGAAGTCGCAGGCGTTCAACGTGGCCAGCCGCGACTGATAGGCGGCGTAGAGCCCCTGGCCCTTGCCGTTGGCGAAGTCCTCGGACGGCGGCAGCTTGTCCGGCGTCCAGCCTCGGTTCTTCCAGTGGTCGATCAGTCCGGCCAGCGACTTCGGCGTCCACCGCTTGGTGTCGATGTTCGCCGCCTCCAGCAGCTGTTTCAGCAGCCGCTCCTGATCGTCGGTGTCCAGGATGGTGAAGCTGGATTTCAGCCCCACCAGTTCGGCATGCCGTCTCAGGATCTGCGCCGCCACCGAGTGAAAGGTGCCCAGCCAGCGCAGACCCTCGGCCGACGGCCCGATCAGATGGGTGATCCGCTCCCGCATTTCCCGCGCCGCCTTGTTGGTGAAGGTGACGACCAGCAGCTCCCACGGCTTCGCCCGCCCGGTCGCCAGGATATGGGCCAGCCGGGTGGTCAGAACGCGCGTCTTGCCGGTGCCCGCGCCGGCCAGCACCAGAACCGGCCCTTCCGTCGTCTCCACGGCGTCGCGCTGTTCGGGATTCAGCCCCTTCAGGTAGTCGGGCGCCGATCCCGCAGGCGGCGTCGCCCGGGCCAGGTCGGAGATGCGGGGCAGGGGATGATCGGACACAGTCGACAAACTCGGGCGGGCGGAAACGGGCGGAATCAGGGAGAACATAAGGGGCACGCGCGGCAAAGTCAGGGCCGGCCGGCGGAACCGGCGCCGATGCACGTCGTTTGTCTCCCCACCATGGCCGCGCTTGCCGGCGCGGTCCCAGCTTTAGGGAAGGGCGGCATATGACCGATCAGAACACGCAATCCAATGGCGGCCGCAGCGGCGGCGGGGCCGGCATGGCCTTCATCGTCGGCGGTCTCCTGGTCGCGGTCGCGATCATCGCCTGGTTCGTCTTCGGGCGCGGCATGACCCCGGAAACCAAAGACGTCGATGTCGACGTCAACCTGCCGACGGTCGAAGCGCCCAAGCTGCCGCCGGTGGAACCGCCTTCTGTCCCCAGCCCGTCGCCGGCGCCCGCGAACTGAGGGCTATTTCAGGCGATAGCTGACGGTGGTCACCACCCGCACCTTCTTGTCGGGCGACTGGCCCTCATCGCCGATTTCGTCGCGCGCCAGGATTTCGAACGATCCCTGCGTCGCCTGGCGAATGGGACCCAGGCCTGTGCCGGAGTCCTTGGCGAACTGCTCGGCGCCCTTGCGCGCCGAAGCGGTCGCCTCTGCGATCATGGCCGGCCGGACGTCGTTCAGCCTGGTGAAGACATAGGTCGGGCCGTTGAAATCCTGCAGCACGACCCCTTGGCGCACCAGCTCGTTCAAGGCGCGGGTGGTGCGTTGCACCCGATCCACATCGGTCGTGCGCACCACCACGGTCTGGGACAGGATGAACCGAGGGCCGCTGTTGTTGCTGCCCCATTCGCGTGACCGGGTGTCGGCGACCGACAGCTGGCCGAGGTTCACCGCATCTGCCGGATAGCCTTGCGCCGTCAGGAACTGCCGCACGATCGCCAGATCGCCGTCGATCCTGGCCTGGACTTCGGCCAGAACCTCTCCCGAGGCCGTGAACTTGAGCGGCAGCAGGGCCAGATCGGCCTTGACGTTGCGCTCGGACAGACCGCGCACGGTCACCGCCCGCTCCCCGGTCCGGGCGTTGACCACGCCCTGACCGATCGCCCAACCCCCGCCGATCAGCCCCACTGCGGCCAGGCCGCCGATGACCATCGCCGCGCCGATCCGATTGTCGCCCATGATGTCCTCCCCGACATCGCTGTTCGGCAACACAATGACGCCGATCCGTGACGATATTCAACAGGGGGGATGAACGGCCGCTGACAGTCGAATGCCTAAGGGAGCGGCGGCTCGCTTCGACCTGTGGACGCCCACTCCAGCGCCAGCAGGCGGCAGGCCGAAGCCAACGGTCGACGACCCCGCGTCTGGTCTACCCAAAGCATCAGGCCGGTGAACGTCGTCTCGCGTTCAACCGCGATCCGATCCAGCACGGCCCAGAATTCCGGTTCCAGGGCGACGGACGTCGCATGTCCGGCCAGGGTCAGCGACCGCTTCTTCAGTCCGCTCACCCGATCAGTTTCCGGCGGCGCGCAGGACAATCTCCGCCGTGGATCCGGCGCCCTGGGTCAGCACCGAATGCCGGGTGTCCGTCACGAACCGCAGACCGCCGGCCGGATCGCGAATCTCCGCGCGCGCAGCGTAGCTGTGGCGGGGGTCGATCGCGGAGGCCGGGACGCCCAGGGTCGTGACGTAAGGCGGACCGCGGCCGTCCAGCGTCTCCCTGTGCTCGGCCAGTATTCGCGATGGGGCGTCGGCCAGGCTGACGTCCTCGATCCGCACCGTCAGCACATGGCCGGGGGGCAACAGGATGCGCTCCCGGTAGGAGACGCTGACCTGAACCGTGATCATCCCATGGCCGACCTGCGGAGGCGCCGAGGGTGCGCCCGTCGTTGCGGCGCAACCCGTCAGGGCGCAGGCCAGCAGGGCCGCAACTCCTGTCGTCAGACGTATGCCCATCTTCGATCTCCGACCAACCAGCCCCACGCACTGTAAGCCGAAATCGGACCCGGAAACATTCCGGATCGACACGTGACGCGACCCCGGCCGAATCCGGTGCTAGACCGAAATCGGCTGAGTTGGGCGCCGTCCAACTCAGCTCAGATTTCGGTCCAGCCATCCCTGGAGCCTGATTCACGGCATCGACGGAATCGCGGAGCGATTCCACCTCAACCGATCAGGCTCTTGGCGGAGGTCGCCTTCTCAGAGTTTCGCGTGTCCAGCACCCCGTCCGACGATCCCCCCCACGCCATGGGCCGAAACCTCGCGCTCGGCGCCGTGGCGGTCTGCGCCCTTATCTGGGGCACCACCTGGTACGCCATCACCTTCCAACTCGGCGTTGTGGATCCGCTGGTGTCGGTGGTCTGGCGCTTTGCCATTGCGGCGGGCGTTCTGTTCCTCGTGTGCCTTGTCATACGGCGGCCGATCCGCCTGACGCGGAGCCAGCATCTGGCCGCGCTCGGGCAGGGAGGGCTGGCCTTCGCCCTCAGCTATGCCTGCGTCTATGCGGCCGAAGAGAAGATCACCTCCGGCGTAGTGGCCGTCGCCTTCGCCTCCATGGCGCTGATGAACCTCGTGCTGTTCCGGGTCGTGGTGGGCCAGAAGGCGGCGGGTCGTGTCTGGCTGGGCGCCGCCCTGGGCGCCGGCGGCGTCCTGGTCCTGACCGGGGGCGAACTGCTCGGCGCACGGCTCGGGCCGGACGCGTCGACCGGCGTGGCCCTGGCCCTGCTGGCGTCGGTGGCGTCGACGGTCGGCAACTATTTCGCCTGGCGCGGCCAGTCGCTGGGCGCGATGGTCCTGCCGTCCACGGCCTGGGCCATGGCTTACGGGTCGCTGCTGCTGACGATCGTCGGACTGGCGACGGGGGTCGAATGGCGTTTCGATCTCAGCCTGACCTATGTCGGATCGCTCCTCTATCTGGCGATCTTCGGCTCCGTGATCGCCTTCGTTCTTTATTTCTCCCTGGCCCGGTCACGCGGCTTCACCCTGGCCAGCTATATCGGCGCCCTGACGCCGATCATCGCCATGACAGTGTCGGTTCTGTTCGAGAACGCCCGCTTCGGCTGGCCGGCCCTGGTCGGATTGGCCCTCGTCGTGCTGGGGCAATTCCTGATCGTGCGAGCGCCCAAGAGCGGCTGATTTCAGTCGTCCGACCGCGCGTCGGGCTCCCGGCGCGCGCCATCCAGCGCCTTGCGGTCGCGTTCGGCTTCGATCCGGCTCGCGGACCTCTCGGCCTTGCTTCGCCCGAACAGGACGCGGTTGGATTTGGCGGTCTGCGACTTCTGCGCCTTGGCGCGCGCCTTGCGCGCCTGGTTCAGATTGACGACATCTCCCATGTCCGCTCCTGTGAAGCTCAGAAAATCAACGGCTTGCCATGGCCAAGCTGAAACGCGGCGCGTCTCCTCGCGTTCATCCTCCATCGGAAACCTCGTCAGGAGAAGCCCCATGGTGAACGCAGACCTCATCCGCGAACATCTCGAAGTCGTCGGATCGGACGGCGGTCATGTCGGTCGGGTCGATCACGTCCACGGCGACCAGATCGAGCTCGCCAAGCTGGATCTCGGCTCCGGCTTCAAGCACCACATGATCCCCGTCAGCTGGGTGGATCATGTCGATGAACATGTTCACCTCAATCTGACCAAGGACGAAGCCAAGGCGCGCTGGACTGAAAAGCCCCACTGACGCCGGATCGACCGAGCCGCCCGCCGGGGCTTCAATGCCCTTGCGGCGGGCGGTGCGACGGGCCAGGTCATGACCATGATCCGACTCTTCCTGAATGTGCTCTGGCTGATCTTCGGCGGCTTCGTGTCCGGGTGCGCCTGGCTGATCGGCGGAGCCTTCCTCGCCCTCACCATCGTAGGCCTTCCCTGGGCCTTCGCCGCATGGCGCATCGCCGCCTATTCGTTCTGGCCCTTCGGGCGTGAGATCGTGTGGCGCGATCCTGATCCTGCGGACCTGGGGCAAGGCTGTCTGGGCGTCAGTCTGAACCTCGTCTGGCTCGTTGTCGCCGGATGGTGGATCGCCCTGTCGCATCTGCTCATTGCGGTGGCGGAGTTCGTCTCGATCATCGGCATTCCCTTCGCGCTCAAGGATCTCGAGCTCGCCAAACTCGCCCTGGCGCCGATCGGCCGCACGATCCGCGAGAAGCCCTGAGACGGGTGAAACAACGCCGCATAACAACGCCGCCCCCGGTCCGGCCGGAGGCGGCGTTTCTTTGACAGATCGTCAGCGGCTGGTCTGACCTCAGTTCGCCGGCGCTGCGAAGGGGTCTGTGGCGCGTGGCCGGGTCGGCATCGGCATGCGGGGCAGGGGCTCGTCGCTGTTGGCCGCATTCAGCAGGAAGGCCGCCATGACGATGGCCGCCTGACGCAGATCCTCCGCCTTCAGGTGGTCATAGCTGTCGATCGAGGTGTGGTGGATGCGGCTGCCGTAGTCCAGCGGGTCCTGAATGAACTGAAAGCCCGGAATGCCCACCGTCTGCATGTAGACATGGTCCGTGCCGCCCGAGTTGCGCATCGACACCGTGGTGGCGCCCAGGCCGTGCAGCGGCTTCAGCCAGTCTTCGAAAACGGCGGCGGCGGCGACATTGCCCTCGGCGTTGATGCCGCGGATCTTCCCGGAGCCGTTGTCGTAGTTGAAGTAGGCGACCAGGTCGCGATAGCCCTGGCGCGGTTCGATCGGCCAGCGCGCCCGCCAGGTGCGGTTGTTCGGCAGGGCGTTCAGACCGTCGTCCGACAGGGGTGCGCGCGTCGCCAGATATTTGTCGACGTAGGCCAGAGACCCCAGGATCCCCTGCTCCTCTCCGTTCCACAGGGCGAAGCGGATGGTGCGCTTGGGTCGAACCCCCAGCGCCTTCAGGATGCGCGCAGCCTCCATCACCACGGCGCTGCCGGCGGCGTTGTCCTGGGCGCCGTCAGACGCCACCCAGCTGTCCAGGTGGGCGCCGGCCATCACATACTCGCCGGTCCGTCCCGTGCCCGGAATGTCGGCCAGGATGTTGTAGGCGTTGACGTCGTCGTCGTGGAACTGGACCAGGCTTTCCAGCTCCAGCGTCGGTGTCGCGCCGGCCCGCGCCAGGCGGACCAGACGGCGATAGTCCTCGGCCGCCATCTCGACGCCTGCGACCTTGGGCGTCTCTCCGACGCGGAACTGATAGCCCGTGCCGTGCAGCAGGCCGCCGTCCCGCTGCGAAATCCGAACCCAGGCCTTGGCGCCTTCCTCGGCCAGGAAGGCGTCCAGCTGCGCCGCGAAATTCGGCGACCGCAGACCGCGTTCGGCCGCGTCGGGCGCATGGTTCGGCAGGTTCAGCGACGTCCGCCCTGCCAGGTCTTCATCCGTCCAGCGCCGGAAGGCCGGCTCGGTGGGTTCAGAGCCCGTGCCGGGCTGGCTGATCAGCACGACCTTGCCGGCCAGCTTCCCTTTCCAGCGGGCGAAGTCACCCGCGCCGCTCATGGGGGCCACCACCACCTCGCCGCTGACGACACCGTCCGTCGAGGGCGTCCAGGCCACGGGAATGATGTTCAGCTGAAGGGGGCGCGGCGCCGTCATCCGGGCGCTGGACCTCACGATCGACCAGCCCCGGCCGAACTCGAAACCATCGGCCCGCACGTTCGACAGGCCCATGTCGCGGAACCGTTGCTGGGTCCACCGTTCGGCCTCGCGCATCTGGGGCGAGTTGGTCAGGCGTCCGCCGATCCGGTCGGTCAGCCAGGCCGCCGTTTCCATGATTTCCGAATGGTTCAGCCCCTGATCCAGGATGCCGTTCATCGCCACGCGATCGACGGGCTGCGCCGCTGCGGGCAGGGCGACAGGCATGACCAGGGCCATGGCGGTGAGGCCGAGGAGAAGACGCTTCATGTTTCACAATCCAACGAACAGCCGACCGCCTGAATCGGTCGCTCGGGATATGAGCCCAGTCCCGCGTCGTCCGCAAACTTTCCGCTCGCGGACGCGCGCCGTCGCTCAGCGCGCGCCGTTTGCGGCGCTCAGCACCGCCCTGACCGAGGCGGTGGCGACATCCGAGTCGGTTCCGAAGCCGAACACGGTCCGCCCGTCCGGCGTCCGGCACTGGACATAGGCCGCCGCCCTGGCGTCGCTGCCCGCGCCGATGGCGTGCTCCTGATAGTCGGCGACTTCCAGATCGACCCCGCAATCCGTCTTCAACGCCGCCAGCAGGCTGGAGATCAGGCCGTTGCCGCGCCCGGTGATCGACACCGGATTTCCGTCCACCATCAGATGGCCCGAGAACACGCGCAGCCCGTCCGATTTCGCGGCGCCAAGCTCGTCGAAACCCACCAGTTCGAACGGCTGCGGGCCTGACAGGCGATAGGTCGTCTCGAACGCGGCCCAGATGTCGGCCGTGGTCAGTTCGCGGCTGCTTTCGTCCGCCAGCTTTTGCACGGCGCGGCTGAAGTCGGCCTGCATGGCCTTGGGCAGCTTCAACCCCTTGTCCTGCTGCAGCACCCAGGCGACGCCGCCCTTGCCGGACTGGGAATTGACCCGGATCACGGCTTCGTAGCTGGCGCCGATATCCGCCGGATCGATCGGCAGATAGGGCACGTTCCACAGCTGGTCGTTGCGTCGGCCCTGGGCGTCGAACCCCTTCTTGATCGCGTCCTGGTGCGAACCCGAAAACGCGGTGAACACCAGTTCGCCCGCATAGGGGTGGCGCGGGTGGACCGGCAGCTGATTGCAGTATTCGACCGTCTTCACGATCGAGTCCATGTCCGACAGGTCCAGGCCCGGCGACACCCCCTGAGTGTAAAGATTCAGCGCCAGCGTCACCAGATCGACGTTGCCGGTCCGCTCGCCGTTGCCGAACAGACAGCCCTCGACCCGGTCGGCCCCGGCCATGATCGCCAGCTCCGCCGCCGCGACCCCGGTGCCCCGGTCGTTGTGCGGGTGGACGCTGATGACCACGCTGTCGCGACGCGAGATATTGCGGCTGATCCACTCGACCTGGTCGGCGTAGATGTTCGGCGTCGCCGCCTCGACCGTGGCGGGCAGGTTCAGGATCACCGGCTTGTCCGGCGTCGGCTCCAGCACGTCCAGCACCGCCTCACAGACCTCCAGGCTGAAATCCAGCTCGGCGGTCGAAAAGGTCTCGGGGCTGTATTCGAAACGCCAGTCGGTGTCCGGTCGCTTCTGCGCCTGCTCGCGCAGGATGCTGACGCCCTCGACCGCCAGGGCCTTCACCCCGGCGCGGTCCAGGCCGAACACCACTTCCCGCCAGGCCGGCGAGACGGCGTTGTAGACGTGGACGATGGCGGTGCGCGCCCCTTCCAGGCTCTCGAAGCTGCGTTCGATCAGGTCGCGCCGCGACTGGGTCAGGACCTGGATTGTCACATCGTCAGGAATGCTCCCGCCGCGCACCAGCCCCTGGATGAAGTCGAACTCGGTCGCGCCGGCCGAGGGAAACCCGACCTCGATCTCCTTCAGCCCCATCCGCACCAGCATGTCGAAGAAGCGCTGCTTCTTCTCGGCGTTCATCGGGTCGGCCAGGGCCTGATTGCCGTCGCGCAGATCGGTTGACAGCCAGCGCGGCGCCTCGGTGATCGTGCGGCCCGGCCACTGTCGGTCGGCCAGGGGGACCTGGGGGAACGGGCGATATTTTACGGAAGGGTCGCGGAGCATCGAAGGCAGCTTTCTGCGGTTCAGGCGTCGATCGTGTCAGGGGAGGCGAGCGGCGTGCGGCCGGGCGCCGGGACGGCCGTCAGTCCCGGCGGCCGCCGATAAGTCGCATCGAGGCGAGAAGCAGGGCAGGGGCGCTGCGAACCATGCGGCCACGCCTAACGGACGCCACCGGCCAAGTCCAGCCGCGACGGGTTCTCGCGACGAGTTTCCCTGACGTGATCTTGGCGCCACCTCGCCCGGGGGGTAGGTCAGAAGCTCATTCGTCTTAGGGAGACGCTCCATGGTCGATCTGGCCCAGGTTACCGAACACATCCGCAACGCCGTCGGCGACAACTCCGGTCTCGGCAAGACCGTGAAGCTGGACCTCGGCGACGCCGGCAAGATCTTCATCGACGGCGCCTCGTCGCCGAACACGGTCACGAACGAGGACAAACCCGCCGACGCCACCGTCTCGATCGGCTGGGACGACTTCCTCGCCCTGTCGGACGGCAAGCTGGATCCGATGATGGCCTTCATGCAGGGCAAGCTGAAGATCGCCGGCGACATGATGATCGCCCAGAAACTGGCTCCGCTTTTGAAGCGCTGAATCTCTAGTGGTCTGCTGACAAAAGCTATAGGTCGGAACGGCGCGGTCCCTGCGGACTGCGCCGTTCGCACATCGGGAAGGAAGAAACATGGACTTCAAGCACAGCGATCGCGCCCTGGACTGGCAGGCGCGGCTCACCCGGTTCATGGACGAAAAGGTTCTTCCCCGAGAGGCCGACTACTGGGCGGAAGTCCACGCCGACCACACCCGGCAGCCCCCGACCATGGAGGCGCTCAAGGCCGAGGCGCGCGACGCCGGCCTGTGGAACATGTTCCTCCCCGGTGATCACGGCGCCGGCCTGACCAATCTGGAATACGCGCCCCTGGCCGAGATCATGGGGCGCCACCCCTGGTCGTCCGAGGTCTTCAACTGCAACGCCCCGGACACCGGAAATATGGAGGTGCTCCATATGTACGGGAACGAGGCCCAGCAGGCGCGCTGGCTCAAACCGCTGATGGCCGGCGAAATCCGCTCAGCGTTTCTGATGACCGAACCCCGCGTCGCCTCGTCCGACGCCACCAATATCGAGACCTCCATCGTCCGCGACGGCGACGACTACGTCATCAACGGCCGCAAATGGTGGTCGACCAACATGGGTCACCCCAACGTCGCCATCTGCATCGTCATGGGCAAGACGGACACCGGCGCCGCCACCCACCAGCAGCAGTCCCAGATCCTAGTGCCGGTCGACACGCCGGGTTTCCGCGTCGAGCGCATGCTGTCGGTCTTTGGTTATGACGAACGTCCGATCGGCCACGCCGAGGTCGTCCTCGACAACGTCCGCGTGCCGGCCGAGAATCTCATCGCCGGCGAGGGGCGCGGTTTCGAGATCGCCCAGGGCCGCCTTGGGCCGGGCCGGATCCACCACTGCATGCGCACCATCGGCGCGGCCGAGCGGGCGCTGGAGCTGATGTGCCGACGGCTGCTGTCGCGCACCGCCTTCCGCAAGGCCATCGGCGAGCACTCGGTGTGGGAGCAGAGGGTCGGCGAGGCGCGCACCAACATCGAGATGTGCCGCCTTTCCGTGCTGAAGGCCGCCTGGATGATCGATCAGGCCGGCGCCAAGAACGCCAAGTCCGAGATCGCCCAGATCAAGGTCGCGGCCCCGCGCATGGCGCTCCAGGTCATCGATGACGCCATCCAGGCCTTCGGCGGCGCGGGCGTGTCCGGCGACACGCCTCTGGCGGAGCTCTACGCCGGAATTCGCACCCTTCGTCTCGCGGACGGCCCGGACGAAGTCCACAACCGCACGATCGCGCGTCTGGAATACGCCAAACACGGCGCAGGCCGCAGCGCCTGACACCAGGCGCGGCGAGGGCGTCGATGGGCGGTTCTCATCGGCGCCCGCATTGGCTAGACCCGTGACCACGCGGTTCGGAGCGGGGACGGAATGTTCATCGACTGCACGGCGCCGTTCCGAACGCAGTTCAACCTGCGCGGCATGGCGGAGTTCGACGGCCACGCCAGGGCCCTTCCGATTCTGGCCGCGCGCCTGGAGCCGAGATGGACCCCGGGTCCGGCCCTGACCGACAGGGCGCCCGACGACTGCTTCGAACGCTATGCCGACGAGGCGGGGGACGACGTCCCCATCGCGTTCAAGCCGCTGATCATTCTGGGCGGGCTGGAGGAAGACGGCGACGCCGACGCGCTCGGACCGGGCCTCCGTCTCAGTCACGTCCGCGCCGAGCTCTTCGACAACACCATCGCGCTTCTTCGGTACCGAATCGAGGGGCCGGGCGTCGCGGCCTTCATCACGTCGGGCGCCTATTCGCGGGCGACGCACCAATTGGCCCGGCGGTTGTCGCTGCGCGCCAATCGTCTGGCCGATGAACTGGTCGCCGAACAGTTGCAGGCTCAGACTGCGCCTGGCGAGGCAGAGATCGTCGCCCGGCCGGGCAGCTTTCTGGTGTTCGACGACATGAACGCCCTGGTCCGGCCTGACGGGTCGACAGTCTGGTCCGAGGACGCCTCGCCGGTGATCTGGACCAACCGGACGGTCGTGGTCGCGGGAGAGGCAGACCTGGCGGCCCTCGGACAGGCCGGCGGCCTGACGCGTGTTCCCTCGCCGATCCTCGGCCTCGACATCCGCCTGCGCTTCGGCGCCGGCACCGTCTTCGTCGTGGCGGATCCGGATTCCTATGCTGCGGCCAACTATCAGACGGTCATGGGGTGGATGCAGTTCGTCACCGCCCAACTCGACGTCTTCCGCCGCATTTTCTTCCGCGCGCATCAGCGACTGACCAGCGAGCGACGCAGCGAGGCCTTCGCCCACCGCCTCAACGCCATCAAGGCCTACAGCACCAATCTGGTCGAAAGTTACACGGACCTGACCTTCGGAGTGCAGCACGAACGCCGTTTCCTCCTGGACACCATCGCCGCCTGCTATGAGGTCGATCGCCTGATCGAGGTGGCCAAGGAGCGGGTGCGCATGGTCATCGACCGCGTCGGCGACATTCGGGCCGAGACGTCGGCTCGCGGCCGGCGCTTCTTTGAGAAGGCAGCCTTCTTCATCGGCTCGGTGTCGGTGCTCGACTTTGTCGTGAATCTGCTGTGGTTCTCCAAGGGCGACTACGCCCCGACGGCCGAATGGCCCAAGGACATCTTCCAGCCGCTGGTGGTCATCCGAGGGTTCTCCAGCGACCTTGTCGTCGCAGTCGCCGCCGTCCTCATCTTCATCCTTCTGGCCGCCCGCCTGAGAGCCCGCGAATGATCGAGTCCAGTAATGTCGGCCGCGTCCGCGCCGCCGCTGAGGGTCGTCTCGACGCTCGGGAAGTCTGGGGCCCAGCCGCCCCTGCCTTTCTGGAGGCCCAATGGCAGGCCTTCGAGCGGTTCATGGCTGCGGCGCCCGGCCCGATCTATGGCGTCACCACCCTGACCGGCCATCGCGACGGGGAGGCGCATTCGCTGACTCCGGCGCAAATCAACCACGCCATCGCCGACAGCCACTGGTTCGAGCCGACCTCTGAACCCGAAGACGGGTTATGGCGCCTCATCACCCTGACCAAGCTGGCTCAAATGGCCATCGGCGGGACGCCGGTCAGGCTCGAGCTATTCAATGCTCTGGCGGAGGGGCTGACGGCGGGGCGAGCGGGCCGCATCGACATGAACGCCAGCTATTCCAGCGGCGACGTGATCCCGGCCTGCCAGTGGGCGCTACAGTCGCTGCGCTTCGCCGGTCTGTCGGTCGAAGATCTGGCTCCCGGCGAGATGATCGCCTTGATCAATGGCGATTTCGTCCATCTGGGGTCTGCCCTGTGGGCGGCCGAGCGCATTGCTTCTGCCAGGCTACGCAACGACGCCCAGGGGCGACGCGCCGCCCGCCTCCTGAGCGTGAGTGGCCGCTACGCCCAGCGTCAATTCCCGGTTTCCTTCCGCGCCATGGAAGATGTCTCGGCTGCCTTGGCGTCAACAGAACGGCTGATGGACATGACCGCTGATCGGTTGCTGGGCTCGCCCTCGGGCAATCCGCTGTTCCACGTCGGGCCGCCGTCGAGAATGGAGAGTCAGGCCAGCTTTCTGGCGACAGACCTTTCCCTGGCGCAGGGAAGCCTCATCGAGGCCTCCCTGGCATTGGCCTGGATCATATCGCGGCGCATTCAACACCTCTGTGAGGCCTTCCACGACGGAGCCTCTCTCAGCAATCCCATCGCCCTGATACAGAAGCCAAAACTGGCCGAGGCCCGGCTGGAGGCGCTCCGACTGCGGCATGGCGTGCGGACCTTCGCATCCGGCGGCGTGATGTCGGAGGGGGTGGAGGACTTCTGGACGCGAGGCCTGATGACGTCCTCAGCCACAGCGGATATCGCAACCGGCTTGACGGACATGCTCCGGATCGAGGCGGACGTCATGGACTGGATCGAGGCGCAGCAAACGTCGGCCTGAAGGCGGCGATGGATCATGGAAACGGCGGCGACCGTGGTCGCCGCCGTCCGGCCGTCACATCTTGTCTTCGGTGTCCGGTGTCTTGCGCGAACCGTGCGACGCCTCGCCGCCCTTGCGTCCGGCCTGGGCGGCAAGGCCGCGATCCTGGGAGAAGCTGCGCTTCTCGCTGGGGACGCTGGCTCCGCCCTTGCGGGCGATCTCGCGTTGGCGTTCGGGGTCCATCGAGGCGAAGCCTCTCTTCGACACGCCGCCTGGGCGGTTGGTCTGACCTTCGGGCATCGGCGATCCTTCCTGACTGACTTCATCCGTCGTGCGAGGAAAATGCCGCCCCGCCGTCAAGGTTCCTGAGACGTCACGGTTCGTCAGGACGTGCGGGATCGGGCGGGGGCGGCGCTTCGTCGGGCGCGCCCGCAGGATCGATATCCGGACCCGGCGTCTCAGCCGGAGGGATGTCGGTATGATCGGGCCCGATCGGCGGGATGTCGGGCCCGGGCGTTGTCGGTGGCGCGATCTCGGGCCCTTCGGGCTGGAACGGCGGCATTTCGGCCGGGCTGACGGGGTCTATGTGGGTCATGTCGATCTCCTGTTGGGAAACAACGTCTGCTGACGCCGGCCGTTCAGTGCGCCGCGCAGGTCAGGGAACCGTTCTCCCACGCGGCCGGTTTTGGCCTTGCCCCGAACATCTTGCCGAGGACGATCCCCATGACCGACGCTCCGACCCCCATCGCCGACGACATCGTTGATCCGGCCGATCTCGAATCGGACCGGCTCGAGCGCCGCGCCGACGCCCTTCTTGGCGAGGACCGCGCCTTCGCCGCACGTCGAGCGCCCTCGGCGGCGCGCGGCTCGGTCCGGCCTTCGCCCGATCGCGGCCCGGTGCGTTCCGTCAGGGCCGCGATGCGCGAAGATGTCGCCGAGGGCCGGCTGTGGATTGTCCGCCGCGCCGATCACGCCCGTGAGGCGGTGCAGGATGCGCCGATGCGCGCCTCTTTGTACGCGCTCGGCGTCGGCGTGCTTATCGGGCTGCTGCTGCGCCGCTGAGGATCAGGCCGGTCCGCTGGCCGGGCGCGCCCGCGGCGCGCTTCTCAGCGCCGCGTCTGACACGAAGGGGTTGCTGCGTCGCTCCTCCCCGAAGGTGGATACGGGGCCGTGCCCCGGAACGAAGGTCACGTCATCGCCCAGCGGCCACAACTTGGCGACGATCGCGTCCAGCAGCGCCTGGTGATCGCTGCGCGGAAAATCGGTGCGCCCCACTGAGCCCCGGAACAGCACATCGCCGACCTGGGCGAACCGGCTGGCTCGATTGAAGAAGATCACGTGGCCCGGCGTATGTCCGGGCGTATGGTACACCTCCCAGCGGGTATCCCCGAGCCTCAGCTCATCGCCGTCTGCCAGCCACCGGTCCGGCGAAAAGGTGCGGGCGTCCGGCAGGCCCCACCGTCTGCCGTGCTCCTCCAGGTCGGCGATCCAGAACAGATCGTCCTCGTGCGGCCCCACGATCTCGACGCCGCTCTTGTCGCGCATCTCGGCGGCGCCGCCGGCGTGATCCAGATGGCCATGCGTCAGCCAGATCTGGTCGAGCGTCAGCCCGCGCCGCGCGACTTCGGCCAGCACGGCATCGACGTTTCCGCCGGGGTCGATGACCGCCGCCTTCTTCGTCGCGGCGCACCAGACGGTGGTGCAGTTCTGCTGAAGCGGCGTCACCTGGGTGACGAAGACGCCGATCGCGGGGGCAGGGGGCTGGCTCATCACGCCTGCTTAGCCAATGACGATCGTCCTGGCGATCCTGCGGGGAAACCGGCGTTCCCCTGTCGCGGCCCCATCGCGCGTTGACCTTTCGGGCATGTCTCGACATAAGGGCGGGCTTCGAGAGCCGCTCCGTCCGGGGCGGCCTTCTTGCTTTATCCATTCCGCGCACGGTCCCGCCCGGATCGCCGCGCCCCAGAACGTCAGAAACCGACCATGCAAGTCGTCGAAAAGTCCGCCGAAGGCCTGAGCCGCGTCCTCGCGGTGACCATCCCCGCCGCCGAGCTGAACGCCAAGCTGGACGCCAAGCTGAAGGAAGTCGGGCCGCAACTGCGCCTGAAGGGCTTCCGTCCGGGCAAGGTGCCCGCCGGCTACGTCAAGAAGACCTTCGGCCGCGACCTGATGGGCGAGATCGTCAACACCGAGCTGAATGAGTCGAGCCAGAAGGCGCTGGACGAGGCCAAGGTCCGTCCGGCCGCTCCGGCCGAGATGAAGCTGACGTCCGACATGGACAAGGTCATCAAGGGCGAGGAAGACCTGGCCTATGAGATGTCGCTGGAAGTCATGCCGGAATTCACCCCGGTCGATCCGGCCTCGCTGAAGCTGACCCGCCCGACCTACGAAGCCTCGGACGAGGATCTGGAAGAAGCCCTCAAGGAGCTGGCCTCGCAGGCCAAGACCTACGAGGACAAGAAGGGCAAGGCCGTGAAGGCCGCCGAGGGCGACCAGCTGACCATCGATTTCCTGGGCAAGCTGGACGGCGAACCCTTCGAGGGCGGCGCCGCCGAGGACGCCGATCTGGTCATCGGCTCCAACCGCTTCATCCCGGGCTTCGAAGAGCAGCTGAAGGGCGCCAAGGTCGGCGAGGAAAAGACCATCGAGGTCACCTTCCCCGAAGACTATCAGGCCGCTCACCTGGCCGGTAAGGCCGCGACGTTCGACATCAAGGTCAAAGCCATCAAGGCCGAGGCCGAAGCCAAGGTCGACGACGAGTTCGCCAAGCGCATCGGCCTGGAGTCGCTGGACAAGCTCAAGGAACTGCTGAAGTCCAACCTCGACCAGCAGTACGCCGGCGCCGCCCGCTTCAAGCAGAAGCGCGCCCTGCTGGATCAACTGGACGCCGCCCACAGCTTCGACCTGCCGCCCAAGATGGTCGAGGCCGAGTTCGACGGCATCTGGCGTCAGGTCGAGGCCGACAAGGCCGCCGGCCAACTGCCGGAAGAGGACGCCAAGAAGTCCGACGACGACCTGAAGGCTGAATACAGGAAGATCGCCGAGCGCCGCGTGCGTCTGGGTCTGGTCCTGGCCGAGATCGGCCGCGCCAACAACGTCGGCGTCACCGACAACGAGCTGAACAACGCTATCCTGCAGGAAGCCCGCAACTATCCGGGCCAGGAGCGTCAGGTGCTGGACTTCTACCGCCAGAACCCCAACGCCGCCGCCCAGATGCGCGCCCCGATCTACGAGGAGAAGGTCGTGGACCTGATCTTCGACAAGGCCGAGGTCACCGACGCTCCGATCAGCAAGGAAGACCTGCTCAAGGAAGACGACGAGGTCTGATCCCCTCCGTCCCCGCGACGCCATTCAGGGCCAGGAGCGATGTCGCTCCTGGCTTTTTTGGTGCGCGCTGAAAGGGGCCGATCGACCTGCGGACCGTCCCTCCGCCTTGCGCTCTCCGCCCGGCGACGCGATATGCTTCCTTAAGGACGCGGCTTCACGGTAGCGTTCGACGGAATCCTGACAGTCAGAAAGCCCCCATGCGCGACCCGATCGACTATCTGCAATCCAACCTCGTCCCGATGGTGGTCGAGCAATCCAGCCGGGGCGAGCGGTCGTTCGACATCTTCTCCCGCCTGCTGCGCGAGCGAATCATCTTCCTGACCGGCCCGTTCGAGGACGGCATGGCCAGCCTGATCTGCGCCCAGCTGCTGTTCCTGGAATCGGAGAACCCGAAGAAGGAGATCAGCATGTACATCAACAGCCCCGGCGGTCAGGTGACCTCGGCGCTCGCGATCTACGACACCATGCAATACATCAAGAGCCCGGTCTCGACCGTGGTCATGGGCATGGCCGCCTCGGCCGGATCGCTGATCCTGACCGCCGGCGAGGCGGGCCAGCGGATCGCCCTGCCGAACGCCCGGGTCATGGTGCACCAGCCCTCGGGCGGCTTCCGTGGTCAGGCGTCCGACATCGAACGCCACGCCGAGGACATCCGCTACACCAAGCGCCGCCTGAACGAGATCTATGTCCATCATACGGGCCGGACGTACGAGGAAGTCGAGAGCACCCTGGACCGCGACCATTTCATGAGCGCGGAGGAGGCCAAGGCCTGGGGCATCGTCGATCACGTCTATGACAAGCGCGAACAGGCCGACGCCGACGGCGTGAAGACGGTCTGATCGACCTGCCGGAGATCGGCGAAAAGGCGCGCCCCGACCGGCGCGCCTTTTTCTTTTGTGCTATCTGGCCGGCATGCAGTTCACACGCGACGCCAGCGGCTCCGTCGAGGTCGACGGCGAGACCTATCACTGGGAAATCCGCCGCCAGCCCCAGCCCAAGGCCAACGGGGCCTGGGACGGCATGGCCATAACCCTGGTCCTCGACGGCTTTCAGCGCGAGGCCATCGTCCAGTTCCCCATGCCGATGCGCGCCAACGGCCGGCCGGACATGGAGAAGCAGCGCATCAACGTCGACGCCGTCCGCAACTCGGTGACGGCGGTGATCGAGGCGGGCTGGAACCCCACGTCACGGGGCAAGCCCATGGTGTTCGACGTGGACGCCGACGGCCGCTGAGGTCTCCGGTGACGCTGCGCGATATTACGAAACGGAGACGATCATGTGGCAGGCCCTGACCGCCTTCGCTTTTTCGCTGGCCGTCGCAGGCCAGGATGCGGGCGCGGGGGTTGCGGCTCCCCAGGATCCGGCCACCCGCGTCGACGATGTGGTGGTTCAGGGGCGGCGGCTCGAGGACCTGGTGTCCGATTTCGTCACGGAAACGTCGGCCCCCGCGCGGGGTCGAGGGCTTGCCCGCTGGCAGGGGCGGATCTGCGTCGGCGTGGTCAACATCCAGCCGGAGCTGGCCCAGCATATCGCCGACCGCGTCTCGCAGGTGGCCATGGACCTCGGCGTCACACCCGGTGATCCCGGCTGTCGCGCAGACGTCGTCATCGTGTTCACCGACGACGGACGCGGCCTGGCGACCAAGCTGGCGGAAGAACATCAGCGCGCCTTCCGCTCCGGCGTCGGCGGTCTGGATCGGGGCAGGGTCGCCTTCGCCGAGTTCGCGGAGTCAGACCGCCCGGTGCGTTGGTGGCACGTCAGCATGCCGGTGAACGCCGAGACGGGTCAGAGGGCCATCCGCCTGCCGGGAGACGTCGACGCCCAGGGCAATCCCGTCGCACCGGTGATCGGCGTCTTCGCCGCTTCCCGCCTGACGTCACAGATCCGCGACGACCTGCGCAAGGCGATGATCATCGTCGATATCGACGACATCGGGCAGGTCAACCTTCCCCAGTTGGCGGACTACATCGCCTTTGTGTCCCTGGCCCAGGTCGACCCGACCGCCGACTTCTCGGCCTACGACACCATCCTCAACCTGTTCGAAGAGGGCGTGGCGGCGCCTGCCGGCCTGACGGAGTGGGATGTTTCCTATCTGACGACCCTGTACCGGGTGCTGGACAGCCCTCAGGCGCCGTCGAACGCCAAGCGCGCGGTTGGCCGGATCACCGACGCCATGACGCGCGAACGCCAGGACGCGAGCCGCAGGGGCGATCCGCCGCCGGCCGATTCGGATCGCTGAGCCTCAGGGCCGTTTTCGGAACACCCTGAACCCCGGCTGCTCCGCCGCGGCCAGCATCTCCGTGTCGCCGGACGTGTCGCCGTAGGCCGCGAGTACGAGCACATCGTCGCCATACGCCGCGCGAAGTCTCCGCATCTTCTCTTCGCCGCGACAGTTCGGGCCGGTGAAGGCGCCCGTGACCCGGTCTGTGTCGTCGAACGCCATGTGCGTGCCCAGAAGGTTCTCGGCGCCCAGTCTCCGGGCGAAGGGCGCCACGGTGATTTCGGGGCTGGCCGTGACGATCACGCGGTGCGCGCCCTTGCGCCCCCAATCGTCCCAGCACGCCAGGGCGTCCGGCCGCATGAACCGGCTCCAGACCGCCTCGGCGAATCGCTCGGCGTCGGCGTCCAGCGCCTTTCGCCCGGTCCCGCCCAGGAAGGCCGCCACCGCCGCCGCCTTGATCCGCCCCCGATCGCGATGCGCCGGATAGGCGAGCGCGGCCGGAATCAGCCGCGCCATCGCCAGGGCCCAGCCCAGCGGCCCGGCGCGCCATTTCAGGAACGCGGTGAAACTGTCCCGGACCGTCAGGGTCCCGTCGAAATCGAACGCGACCACCTGTCGCACGACGGCCGGCGACCTGCTCTCGACAGGCTGGCGTTTCGGGTCTGTGATCCCCATGTCACTCATTCGCCGTGATCCTCCCGCAGCGTCAGCTATCCACGTCGCATCACAATCTGCTCAACCGCTCCGGGGTTGTGGCGGCTCCCGTGATGGGGGATTGTCATTTTTTGAAGAGTTTTGCGTTGATGATGATGGAATCAACGCGAGGCAAGCGTGGACGCTTTGTCGAGCGCCGCGAAAGTGAGAAGGGTCCATGACCAAAGCCGCCGGCACGGACGCCAAGTCCACCCTGTACTGCTCGTTCTGCGGAAAGAGCCAGCACGAGGTGCGCAAACTGATCGCGGGACCGACCGTGTTCATCTGCGACGAATGCGTCGAACTCTGCATGGATATCATCCGTGAAGAGCACAAGATCGGCTTCAAGAAGTCGTCGGACGGGGTTCCGACGCCCAAGGAGATCCGTGAGGTCCTCGACGACTATGTGATCGGCCAGGGCCACGCCAAGAAGGTGCTCTCGGTCGCGGTGCACAACCACTACAAGCGCCTGAACCACGCGACGAAGAACAACGACGTCGAGCTGGCCAAGTCGAACATCATGCTGATCGGGCCGACCGGCTCGGGCAAGACGCTGCTGGCCCAGACGCTGGCCCGCATCATCGACGTGCCCTTCACCATGGCCGACGCCACCACCCTGACCGAAGCCGGTTACGTCGGCGAGGATGTCGAGAACATCATCCTGAAGCTGCTCCAGGCCTCGGACTATAACGTCGAACGCGCCCAACGCGGCATCGTCTATATCGACGAGATCGACAAGATTTCGCGCAAGTCGGACAACCCGTCGATCACCCGCGACGTCTCGGGCGAGGGCGTGCAACAGGCTCTGCTGAAGATCATGGAGGGCACCGTCGCCTCCGTGCCGCCGCAGGGCGGCCGCAAGCATCCGCAGCAGGAGTTCCTGCAGGTCGATACCGCCAACATCCTGTTCATCGTCGGCGGCGCCTTCGCCGGCCTTGAGAAGGTGATCTCCGCGCGCGGCGAGGGGGCCTCGATCGGCTTCGGCGCCAAGGTCAAGGAGATCGACGAGCGCCGGATGGGCGACGTTCTGAAGGAGGTCGAACCCGACGACCTGATGCGGTTCGGCCTGATTCCCGAATTCATCGGCCGCCTGCCCGTGCTGGCCACCCTCGAGGACCTCGACGAAAAGGCCCTGGTCACCATCCTGACCGAGCCCAAGAACGCCCTGGTCAAACAGTACAAGCGCCTGTTCGAGATGGAGAACGTCGGCCTGACCTTCACCGACGACGCCCTGACGTCGGTCGCCGCCAAGGCCATCAAGCGCAAGACCGGCGCCCGGGGGCTGCGGTCGATCCTGGAAGGGGTCCTGCTGGAAACCATGTTCGATCTGCCCAGCTTCGAGGGCGTCGAGGAGGTCGTGGTCAACGCCGAGGTGATCGAGGGCAAGGCTCAGCCGCTGCTGATCTACTCCGAGGCGTCGAAGAAGAAGGCCGACGGCGCGGCCTGAGGCCCGCTCGCAGGTCAGCTATGCCGAAGGCCCCGGATGTCGTGTCCGGGGCCTTTCCATTTGGAAGCGCGTGCGGACGATGAACTCCCTTCCCGAAGACCCCGATTTCGATTCCGGCGGCTATGACGTCGACGACTGGTCCCGGCTGAAGGCCTTCAGCGGCCGGGTGGCCACGCTGGACGACGTGCAGGCGAAGCGCGCGGTCTTCGCACTTGACGACACCGAGCGTCCTTTCCCTCTCGATATGGACCTGCCCCAGCCGGTCATCTGGTGGGAGGAAGATGGAGAACAGGCGGCCGTGGCGGTTCAGGCCGAATGCCACACCAGTTCGGAGGGCGAGGAGATGGAGGTCGTCGGCCTGATCCTGCCGGACGGCGGGGCGGCGGTGGCCTTGATGGAAGATATCGACCTGGTGGATGACACCGATCCGGTCTGGCGAAGCCTGGTGGCCGGGGCCGTGGACGGGGTCGATCCGGACGAGGATTGATCTCCACACTTGTCCTCATCCTCGGGCTTGTTCCGAGGACCCCTTTATCCCCGGCGTGTGCCGTGAGGGGCAGTCCCGGCAGATGCGCTCCTGATCGAACGCCAGAGGCTGTGGCGCAATGGATCCTCGGGACAAGCCCGAGGATGACGGGAGGCTTGCTACCCTTCCCACCTCACCAGCGGCGTGTCGGCCCGTAGATAAAGCGGATGCTTCGGACTGTTGTCGGCATTGGTCCCGAAACACCAGAGGTCGTGGCCGTCCTCCCGCAGCGCCTCGACCAGGGCGCGACCGGCGGGGGCCAGCGCCCTGTTCAGCTTGCCATGACACAGGACGACCCGCGCGGCGCCCCGCGCGGCCTGACGTATGGCGGGCAGGTTGTCGGGCGAACAGGCCTCCACGTCCGACGCCAGCAGCATTTTCGGATCGGTGGCGCGGTAATCGCCGACGTTCGCCTTGACCATGGCGTCGAAGCCCTCGCGCTGGGCGAAGCTCCATTCGCGGGCGCAGGTCGGGTCATTGACCGTCGCGTCGGCGGTCGAGGGGTTCATGCCGACGAACAGGATGTAGCGATCGGGGAAGGCGTCGCCCAGCCAGCGGCGCATCAGCTGGCGGTACCTGCCGTCGGCGCTGAAGGTGGCGTCGCCTTTGACCCCGGGCATGAGAGCGAGGCGCACCTTGCCGCCGGGGTCGTGCGGGGCGGGATCGCCAGAGATCTCGCGATAATTGGCGCTCATCCGGTCGGCTCTCCGTCTCTCCTGCCGGTGAACTATCATGTTTTTCGACTGCGACCCGGGCGTTTTCAGCGACTTACCGCAAACTTCGCGCGTCCATCCGGCCGCCGTCTCGGACCGTGCTAGTCTGGGAACGATCTTTGACAACCACATATCCGCTCGTCTCGCCCCGGCCTGCCGGCCGGAATCGGCGCACATCCAGGCCAGTGGTCGAACCCGACTCTCCCGACTCTCTCGACTCGTTTTTCAGTCGATCGAAGTTCACGCCATGAAGGCCCGCACGCTGTCGTAGTCGTGGGCGATAAAGTGCGCCCCTGCCGCTGACAGCCGTTCCGCATGGCCAGGGCGCACGTGGCCGCCCGCCAGCAGACCCACGACCGTCATGCCCGCCGCCACACCGGCCTGCACGCCGGCGGGGCTGTCCTCGATGACCAGCGTGCGCCGCGGCTTCACCTCAAGGTCGGCCGCAGCGTGCAGGAACAGGTCGGGATGGGGCTTGCCGCGCGTCACATGGATCGCGCCGCTGTAGATCGGCCCGGCGTGGTCCATCCCTATGCCCATGGTCTGCAGGCCGAGTTCGATCCAGTCAGGCGGGCTGGAGGAGGCGATGCAGCGCGGTTGCGCCAGTTCCGCCATGAAGGCTGCGGCGCCCGGTACGGCCGTCAGGGTGCTCGCCGCCCGCTGGTGGCAGAGGCGGGTCCAGTCGCCGAGTGTGGTCTCGGGGCAGGCGCGGCCCAGCCTGACCTCGATGTCCGGCCGACAGTCCAGCCAGCGTCGGCCCATATAGGTCGCCAACGCCTCGTCCAGCGTCGTCGGCAGGCCGATCCCGGTCAGGACCTCGGCCATCGCCTGGTTGTTCAGCACCTCGCTGTCGGCGATCACCCCGTCGTAGTCGAAGATGACGAGGTCGAACCGGCTCATGCCGTGGCTTTCCGGCTTCGCTCCGCCGCCTTGGCCGCGTTCCACAGGGCGTCCATCTCGGCCAGGTCCGACTGGTCCGGCGTGCGCCCGCCCTTGGCCAGTTCGGCCTCGATGAAGGCGAAGCGGCGCACGAACTTGGCGTTGGCGCCGCGCAGGGCGTCTTCGGGCTCGACCTCCAGCTTGCGGGCCAGGTTGGCGACCACGAACAGCAGGTCGCCGACCTCCTCACGGGCCTTGTCCAGATCGCCGGCGGCGATCTCGACCTTCAGCTCCGCGACCTCTTCGTGCAGCTTGTCGAACACCTCGTCGGTCGAGGGCCAGTCGAAGCCGACGCGGGCGGCGCGCTTGGTCAGCTTGGCGGCGCGGGCGAGGGCGGGCAGGCCGACAGGGACGTCGTCGAGCACGCCGTTCTGGGCTTTCGCCTTGCGTTCCTCGGCCTTGATGTCCTCCCAGCGGGCTTTCTGGGACCAGGAATCGGGCTTGGCGGCCTCGTCCGCGAAGACGTGGGGGTGGCGGCGGGTCAGCTTGTCGGACATGGCCTCGGCCACGTCGTCGAAGGCGAACAGTCCGGCCTCCTCGGCCATGCGGGCGTGGAAGACGACCTGGAACAGCAGGTCGCCGAGTTCCGACTTCAGCTCGGCCATGTCGCCGCGCTCGATGGCGTCGGCGACCTCATACGCCTCCTCGATCGTATAGGGGGCGATGGTCTGGAAGGTCTGGGCCAGGTCCCACGGGCAACCGCCGTCGGGGTTCCTGAGGCGGGCCATGATGGCGATGAGGCGGTCGGTCGAGGCGGTCATGCGGTCTTTGCGGCGGCGTTCCGCGCGTCCAGTTCAGCGCGGATCGCGGCATGGCGGTCGGGAGTGAGCGGGTATCTGTGCAGGGTCCAGGCGGCGAGGGCGATCAGGATGGCCGGTGCGGCGATGAACAGGATCTGGAGGATCAGCAGGGAGCTCGCGCTGTTGCCGCCCGCCGGGGCCACGGCCTCGAAGCCGGCCCAGCCCAGAACCGCATAGGGGATCAGGGCGAACACGTGACCCAGCTTGGTCGTCGCCGACAGGATGGAGAACATCAGCCCGGTCCGGTCCACGCCCGTCTCCAGCCGGATCTCGTCGCCCGCATCAGCCATCATGGCCCGCAGCAGGAACAGGCCCGCCGCATACGGCAGACCCGCGACGAACATGGCCACAGCCGTCAGGCCGAAAGAGCCGCCCGGCAGCAGGGTCGCGCCGAAATAGAGGCCGGCGAAGATCAGGCTGGCGACGATCAGGGCCCTGGCCTTGCCGATCCGGGTCGCCAGCCAGGCCCAGATCGGCGACCCGACCAGGCCGCCGATGAAATACAGCAGCATGAAGATGGAGGCTTCGGTCCGGCCATAGCCCTTTATCTGGTCGAAGAAGAAAAACAGCAGGGCGCCCGTGATGCCGGGCGCGATTCCCAGCAGCAGGTCTGCGGCCAGAAGTTTCGACACGCTGGGTCGTTTCAGCAGTTCGAAATAGACCTTCAGGCCACCATGCGGCGTGTGTCCGGCATTGACGGGCTCGGGCACGACGAACAGCGCCAGACCGACGGTGATCGGCAGCAGGGCGATGATGGTCCAGCCCATGATGTGGACCCCGGCGACGTAGTCTCCGACGCCCGTCTGCACGATGGCGGCGGGCAGGATCAGGATGGCGATCACGCCGATGATGTTGAACGCCTGCCACCAGGCGTAGACCCGGCTGCGCTGGTCATACTCGGGCGCCAGAACGCTGGCCCACCCGAGCTGCCCAAGGGTGCCGACGGAGAAGCCGAGGTAGAGGACCAGCAGCCAGAGAAACAGATATCCCGGCCCGGCGCCCGGCTGGACCATGACGAACATCATGAAGGCCGACAGCATCAGGATCGGCGTCGAGGCCGCCATCCAGGGGCGATAGCGGCCGAAGCGGGTCTTCGTCCGGTCCATGGCGGCGCCGATGAACGGATCGAAGACGATGTCGATGGCCCGCACCGCCATGAAGACATAGCCGACCATGGCGATGTCGATGCCGACATGGCTCGCGTAGAACTCCGGCAGGGTGACCGGCAACGCCACCCCGAACGCCGCAAGCGGCAGGCAGACGGCGGAAAAGGCGGCGAGGATCGCGTTGCTGCGTCTCTGGGCGGGGGCGCCGGTCATGCGGTCCTGGTCCGTGCGGCAGGCCGGCGGAATCGGCCCTGCGGCACCATCGCAGTTTTGCGTGAAGGACGGGAGGGCGTCTGAGGCCTTGATCCGCGCAACAGGCTGCGGCCATGTGCCGACATGATGCTTCGCCTTCTTGCTGTCCTCGCCCTCGGCCTGTCGCTTCTGACAGCCGCTACGGCGCGCGCGCAGGCGACCGATTGCACCGGTGACCCGGCATGGGCCGAAGCCGCCCTGGCCAACGCCCTGAGCCTCAACACCCTGTCGTGGACGCCTTTCAATCAGGCCGAAACGGGCTGGGAAGCCTATGTGCCCATCCTTCAGCACGAGATCGGCGTGAAGTGCGACCCGGCCGGCGGCGCCTTCGCAGCCGGGCTGGCGAGGTTCCAGGCGCGATACGACCTGCCTCCGACGGGCGTCTTCGATGCCGCGACCTTCATCGTGCTGAAAGGCGTGTTGCAGGAACGTCGGCCCTTCGTGATGGCGCGGGTGCGTAACGAATGTCCCGATCCGCCTCCCCTGAATCAGCTCGGCTACCTGCTGCCCGAGGAGGAACACGCCGACCGCCTGACGCGTCTGCTGCGCCGGGACGTTCTGGACGCCTATCGCCGAATGGTTGAGGCGGCGCGAACCGAGGTTCCAGCCATCGCCGCCGATCCGGAGTTGCTGCAGATATTCTCCGGCTTTCGTGATCCCGAGGCCGACGCGGCCCGGTGCGCCCAACAGGGCAACTGCGACGGGGTGCGCCGCGCGGCCTGTTCTCCTCATCGAACCGGCACGGCGATCGACCTGTACGTCGGGCGCATGGCAGGCATGGATGTGGACTCGACCGCGCCGGAAAGTCGCCGGCACATGAGCCGCGGTCCGGCTTACCAATGGCTGGTCGCGAACGCCGGTCGGTTCGGGTTCAGGCCCTACCTGTATGAGCCTTGGCACTGGGAATATGTCGGAGGAGGGGGATGAACCTCGCTGACCATTTGCGGCGGCTGTCGGATTTCAGCGGGCGGGAAAGTCGGCGCGCGTTCTGGCCCTATGTCGGCGTGATGGTGGCTGTCAGCTTCCTGGCGATGACATTGGCGATGAGCGCCTTCGTCCTTCCGGTTATCCTCGCCGTCGAGGCCGGCAATATGCCCAATGTCTTGGTCGCCATCAGCCCGTTCTTCCTGACCGTCTTGGCGTTCGTCGCCATGCTCGCGGCCGCAGTGGTGAGGCGGCTTCATGATCGTGGCGTTTCTGGCTGGTGGGCCTTGCCGACGCCGCTGCTGTTGATGGGCGGCGTCGTGGCTTTCGGGATCGAGATGAACGCCTTCCTCGGGGGAGCCGGCATAGAGGACGAGACGTTCGCAGGGCTTTTCGCCGTGCTTCTGCTCTTGAATGGTCTCTACATCGCCAGCCTCTCGGGCCTGACGACCGTGCTCTGCCTGCCGGGGCAGCCACGATCAAACCGCTTCGGGCCGCCGCCGTGATGCGCCGACGCGCCCTGACGGCCGGCGAGTTCGCCCTGGCGCGGTCGGTGTTCGCAGACGCGATCCGGCTTAAGACGGTACGAATCCTGTCGGCCCCCTGGCAATTGACCCGAGCGTTCGTGCCGGGGTGCTGGTTCGGGCGGGATTGGATCGTCTGGCCGGCAAAGCAGGTTCCCGACGATGCAGTGAAGGCGTCGACGGGGGTGCAGGCTATGCTGATCCATGAACTGGTGCATGTCTGGCAGGCGCAGCAGGGGGTGAACCTCCTGGTGGCCAAGATCCGGGCCGGGGACAGCGCCGCCAGCTATCGCTACCCGCTTGACTGCGTCTCATGGGAAGCCCTGAACATCGAGCAGCAGGCGAGTCTGATTGAGCATCGGTTCCGACGGTCGAAAGGGCAGGGTGTGCCAGGCGACGCCGCCTTCTATGACCGGCTGTGTCCATTCCCGAAACCGAGCGTTTCAAACCCGGGACTTGAATGAATCAGGTATGCACCTAAATCGCTACTGACGCTGTTACGAAATGGCGGGTTCACGATTTGAAGGAGCGCCCCGATGGCGAAGGTTCTGGTTCTCTATCATTCCACCTACGGCCACCTCGAGACCATGGCCAAAGCCGTGGCCGAAGGCGCATGCTCGGTCGAGGGCGTTTCCGTCGACATCAAGCGTGTGCCCGAGACCTTGCCGGAAGAGCTGGCCAGGGCGTCCCACTACAAGCTCGATCAGGAAGCGCCGATTGCGACGATCGACGACCTGAAAGATTATGATGCAATCATCATCGGGGCCGGCACGCGTTTCGGCACTGTGGCGTCGCAGATGCGCGCCTTCTGGGACCAGACCGGCGGGCTGTGGTTCTCTGGCGCCCTGATCGGGAAGGTGGGCGGTGTGTTCACCGCGACCGCGACCCAGCACGGAGGTCAGGAATCTACCATCCTGGGCTTCATCCCGACCTTGCTGCACCACGGCCTTGTCGTTGTCGGACTGCCCTACAACTATCAGGAGCAGATGACGCTTGAGGCCATTCACGGCGGCAGCCCCTACGGCGCCTCGACCATCACCGGCGGCGACGGCTCGCGTCAGCCCTCGGAGATCGATCTGGGCGGCGCCCGCCATCAGGGCAAGCACATCGCGGAAATCGCGAAGAAGCTGCACGGTTAATCCGATGAGCTGTCAACCCGCCGTCTTCTTTGGCCACGGGTCGCCGATGAACGCGCTTGGCGGCCCGTACGGAGCCGTCTGGCGTGAAGTGGGGCAGGCGATCGGCAGGCCGAGAGGCGTGCTGATGGTTTCGGCTCACTGGGAGACGGGCGGGCTTGGTGTCACGGCGATGGAGCAGCCCCGGACCATCCACGATTTCGGAAACTTCGGCCCGGAGCTGCAGGCGATGCAGTACCCTGCGCCGGGATCCCCGGAACTGGCCGAGCGAGTTTCCGAGCTGACAGGGGCGATCCAGACGGGCCAGTGGGGCCTCGATCATGGGACCTGGTCGGTGCTTTGCCATGTCTGGCCCGACGCCGATGTGCCGGTGGTGCAGATGTCTCTGGATCGCAACCTGACCGCCCGTCAGCACTATGATCTGGCGAGGAGACTGCGACCCTTGCGCGATGAGGGCTATGTCATCGCGGGCTCCGGCGACTTCGTGCACAATCTTCGAACCTGGAAGCGCGAAGGCGGCGCGCCTTATGGCTGGGCGACCGAGTTCAATGATGCGGTGAAGGCTGCTCTGGTCGCTCGCGACCACGAGGCCTTGATCGACTGGCTCGGTCTGGCCGAAGACGCTCAGCTCAGCGTGCCGACCGACGAACACTATCTGCCGTTGCTCTATGTCGCCGCCCAGCAGGATGAAGGCGAGCCCGTGCTGTTCTTCAATGACGCCATCGAGGGTGGGTCGATCTCCATGACCGGTGTGCGGATCGGCTGATCCCACAGACGTCTTGTGTTTTGCCTCCGGTTCTGCGCCTATGCGCGCGTCAATCTCTAAGCGTAACGCCCCTTCTTTGCGCACGCCGCGAGTTCCGGACGATCCATTGAGACCTGACAGGCGCGAGGGACGGTCCCTCGGGTCAACTGCTACAAGGAGGTCTTTCATGGCTACCGGCACCGTTAAATGGTTCAACGCCACCAAAGGCTACGGCTTCATCCAGCCGGATGACGGCGGCAAGGACGTGTTCGTTCACATCTCGGCCGTGGAAGCGGCTGGCCTGCGCGGCCTGAACGACAACCAGAAGGTTTCCTATGAACTTGAGCGCGATCGTCGCTCGGGCAAGGAATCGGCTGGCCAGCTGAAGGTCGAAGGCTAAGGCTTCCGACGTCGCTGACGTCTGAAACGATCAGGGCGGCGATCCAGCGGGTCGCCGCCCTTTTCATGTCCGGCGCGGATCAGGTTTCGGCGTCGGCCAGTTTCTGGATGCTGACGTAGTCGGTCTTGCCTGTGCCGAGGACAGGCACCTCTTTGACCTTCAGGATTTTTTTCGGGACCGCCAGTTCGGGCGCGCCCGTGCTGCGGGCCCATTCGGCCAGGTCGGCGACCTGGGCCGCGTTCCAGTCCGTCACCAGGACCAGTTTCTCGCCCTTGCGACTGTCCGGCACGGCGACGACGGCGTGACGGCCTTCGGGCCAGGCGCCCTGCGCCAGACCCTCGACGGCGGTCAGGCTGACCATCTCGCCGCCGATCTTGGCGAACCGCTTCACGCGACCCAGGATGGTGATGTAGCCCTCGGGGTCGATGTCGACGACGTCGCCGGTGTCATGCCAGCCGTCCTTGAGCAGATCGAGCGCCAGCGGGTCGTCGGTGGCGATATAGCCTTCCATCACATTGGGCCCGCGCAGGAACAGGCGACCACCGCCCTTGATGCCCTCGACGGTCTTCAGCCGATACTCCATGCCCGGAAGGATCTGGCCGACCGAGCCGGGCCGGTTGCGGTCGGGATGGTTGACCGCGACGACGGGCGCCGCCTCGGTGGCGCCGTAGCCCTCCAGCAACTCGACCCCGCCGAACTTGGTGTTGAACAGGGCGCGAGTCTCGTCGCGCACCTTTTCGGCCCCGGCCACCGCGAACTCCAGGGTCTTGAAGTCGTCCGGCTCGGCCACGCGGGCGTACTGGTTCAGGAAGGTGTCGGTCGCGAACAGGATCGAGGCCTTCACCTTGGGCAGCAGGTCGGTGATCTGCTTGGCGTGAAGGGGGGAGGGGTACTCGAACGCCTTCATGCCCTGGAACAGGGGCAACAGAACGCCGCCGGTCAGGCCGAAACTGTGAAAGGTCGGCAGGGGGTTGAACATCACCCATTCGGGCTTGAGGTCGATGTGCTGGGCCACCTGGCGGGCGTTGGCGATCAGGTTCGCCTGGCTGAGGACCACGCCCTTGGGCGCGCCGAAACTGCCGGACGTAAACAGGACGACGCCCGGATCAGAAGGTTTGGTCCGGACGCGGAAGCGTTTGGGCGCCAGACCGGCGGCCAGGCCGAACAGCTTGTCCTTGAGGCCGATCGTGGCGCGGATGTCGTCCAGCCAGGTGATTTCGGCCTCGGCCTGCAAGGCGGTGACCAGGTCGTTGAGCTTGGCCTGCTCGATGAAGCGTTTGGCGGTCAGGATGCGTTTGACCCCGGCGGTCTGAAGCGCCGCCTTCAGATTGGCCTCGCCGGCGGTGAAGTTGAGCATGACCGGAACGCGACCGAAGGCGTGGAGGCCGAAAAAGGTGACCACGACCCCGACAGACGACGGGAGAAGGACGCCAACACGTTCGCCGCGGCGTGTCCGCTCCGCGATCTTGCGCCCCAGGACGAAGGCGGCCCGGATCAGGCCGGTGTAGGTGAGAGGATTGCGGTCCTGATCTTCCAGGATCTCCTTGTCGCCGAAACGCGCGCGGGCGGCGACAAGGGCGTCGAACAGCGGCAGGTCATAGGCCTTGCGATCCACGGTTCCGTGCTGCGGTTTGACTGCCAAGCCTGTCCTCCTTCGGGACGATAGGGTCGTCCTCGTGTCGAACGCCGGAACCTAGAGGCGCCGCCGGGGAAAGGGAACAGGGAGCGAAAGGTTTCGTAACGCGTCGTGAGGCCGCCGGTCGGGCGAGCCAATTCGGAGTCGGGATAGTCCATAGAGTCGGTATGGCGGCAGGCGTTCGCCGATCTGGTTGTTCGGCGGCCATTCTACACCCTGCGCGGCGACGGCCGGAAGAACGGCTCTTCAAAACAAAAATCACAACAAAAACAACAGAGGGAGCGCCGCTTCCGGCGCAGAAGGCGCCGCGACCCGTGGACCGGGCAGGGCTCGGCAGGGCTGAAACGTGACTTGCCTTGCCTTTGCCGCGTCGAGGGACGACATACCGGGTTCGCCTGAAGGAGCCCGGCCGCGCGCGATGGTCACCCTGATCGACAAGTTGAAGACCTCGCCGTCGGCGCTGCGTCACCCGGAAAAGCAGAACCGGCCGGAGTCGGTCGTCCTGAAGAAGCCGGACTGGCTGCGGGTCAAGGCACCGGGATCGGGCCAGTACAATGCGACCAAGGACATCGTCCGCTCCAAGGGGCTGGTGACGGTTTGCGAGGAAGCGGCGTGCCCGAACATCGGGGAATGCTGGAGCCAGAAGCACGCCACCCTGATGATCATGGGCGACACCTGCACGCGGGCCTGCGCCTTCTGCAACGTCAAGACGGGCCTGCCGCAGCCGCTGGATCCGGAAGAACCGGGCAAGGTCGGGCTGGCCGTATCGCAACTGGGCCTGAACCACGTTGTGATCACCAGCGTGGACCGGGACGACGTCCCGGACGGCGGCGCGGCCCATTTCGCCGAGGTGGTGCGTCAGATCAGATTGCAGGCGCCGCAGACGACGATCGAGATTCTGACGCCTGACTTCCTGCGCAAGGACGGCGCGGCCGAAGTCATGATCGACGCCCGCCCGGACGTGTTCAACCACAACCTGGAGACCGTGCCGCGCCTGTATCTGAAGATCCGGCCCGGCGCGCGCTACTTCCACTCCCTGCGGCTGCTGCAGATGGTCAAGGAGCGCGATCCCAACCAGTTCACCAAGTCGGGCATCATGGTCGGCCTGGGCGAGACCAAGGAGGAGGTCATGCAGGTGATGGACGACATGCGGTCCGCCGGCGTTGATTTCATCACCATCGGCCAATACCTGCAGCCGACGCGCAAGCACGCCGCCATCGACCGGTTCGTCACGCCGGAAGAGTTCAAGGCCTATGAGGCGATCGCCCGGGCCAAGGGCTTCCTGATGGTGTCGTCGTCGCCCCTGACGCGGTCGTCGCACCACGCGGGCGACGATTTCGCGCGGCTGAAGGCGGCGCGCGAGGCGCAGAACAAGCGTTGATCGGTCCAGAGTTTTCCTTCTCCCCTCGGGGGAGAAGGTGGGCCCGGAGGGCTCGGATGAGGGGGCTCTGTCAGCATGCATGGCGGTTGGGAATGAGTTTGGGGCGAATAGCCCCCTCATCCGGCTCGCTCCGCGAGCCACCTTCTCCCCCGAGGGGAGAAGGAATGTAGATGGCCGTTCATCGCGTCACGCGCGTCCTGCCCTATGCGCCGGAGCAGCTTGCGGCCCTGGTGGCGGACGTGCGCGCCTATCCGGACTTCGTGCCCTGGGTGACCTCCATGCGGGTGTGGAACCTGCGCGAGGAGGCGCCCGGCGTCAGCCTGCTGGACGCCGAAGCGGGGGTCGGGTTTTCGATGCTGAAGGAGCGGTTCTCCACCTGGGTGCGACATGACCACGTCCGGAACCGCGTCGAGGTCGGCCTGATCCGGGGACCGTTCAAGCATCTGAAGAACCGTTGGGACTTCGTGCCCGAGGGTGAGGGCGCGCGGATCGATTTCATGATCGATTTCGCCTTCAGGTCCCGCCTGCTGGACATGATGCTGCAGGCCAATTTCGATCTGGCGGTCGGCAAGCTGATGGCCTGTTTCGAGGCCGAAGCCGAGAGGCGCTATGGCCCGGCGACGTCGCGGGGGGCGGCGTGAGCGCGGCGTTCGACTTTGACGCGGTGGTGGTCGGGGCCGGGGCCGTCGGCCTGGCCTGCGGACGGGCGCTGGCCCGGCGTGGCCAGTCGGTGCTGGTGCTGGAAAAGGAGAGCCACATCGGCCAGGGCGTGTCCTCGCGCAATTCCGAGGTGATACACGGCGGCCTCTATTATCCGACCGGGTCGCTGAAGGCGCGGTTTTGCGTCGACGGGCGACGCGCGCTCTACGCCTTTCTCGACAGTCGCAAGATCGACTACCGGCGCTGCGGCAAGCTGGTCGTGGCGACCGAGGAGGCCGAGGTCGAGCGGATCGAGGCCATTTTCCAGCAGGCCACGGCGAACGACGTCGAGGGGCTGGAGCATCTGAGCGGCGCCCAGGCCCGCGCGCTTGAGCCGGGGCTGAACGCCCATGCGGCCATCCTGTCGCCGGAGAGCGGGGTTTTCGCCAGCCACGACTACATGCTGGCGTTACAGGGCGAGATCGAGGACGCGGGCGGCTCGGTCGTGGTCTCCACCCCGTTCGAACGCGCCGAGCCCCTTGCCGACGGCGGGTTTCGCGTCACGGCCGGCGGCGAAGGCGGCGCGACCCTGACGACGCGTCTGCTGATTACGGCCGCCGGACTGTCGGCGCAGGATGCGGCGGCCCGGATCGAGGGCTATCCGGCGGCGGACATTCCGGCGCGGCGGCTGGGCAAGGGGATCTATTTCCGTCTGACCGGCAAGGCGCCTTTCGAGCGGCTGATCTATCCGCCGCCCATTCCCGGCGCCCTGGGCACCCACTATCGCAAGGATCTGGGCGGGCAGGGGGTGTTCGGGCCGGATCTGGCCTATGTCGAAACCGAGGACTATTCGGTCGATCCGGCCAAACGGGACGAATTCGTTCGCTACATTCGCCGCTTCTGGCCGGGGGTGGAGGCCGAGCGGTTGACGCCGGATTACGCCGGCATCCGGCCCAAGCTGCATGGGCCCGGCGAACCCCAGCTGGACTTTCAACTGCACGGGCCCGAACGCCACGGGATGGACGGTCTGATGGCCCTGTTCGGCATCGAAAGCCCGGGCCTGACCAGTTCGCTGGCGATCGGGGAGGCGGTGACGGAACGGCTGTGTGCGGACGTTCAAGTCACGCCTTGATATCGCCTGACGATTCGGGCATAAGCCGCGCCTCGCGTGGCGGCTCTTTCCGGGGCCGCCGCTGTTGTTTTCGCGCTGACCGGTTTCGCGGGGCGGCGCCCGACCTAGAGATTGAGACGGACATGGCCGTTCCGAAGCGCAAAGTATCGCCCTCGCGTCGCAACATGCGCCGCGCCCACGACGCCCTGGGCACGAACGCCTACACCGAGGACAAGGACACCGGTGAGCTGCGTCGTTCGCACCACATCGACCTGAAGACCGGCACCTATCGCGGCCGTCAGGTTCTGACGCTGAAGGAAGATTGAGGTCTTGCTGCGGGCCGCCTGATCCAGGGCCGGCAGACGATTTCAACGGCGCGCGGTGCAGACCGCGCGCCGTTTTCGTGCGTTGATGCCGTTCCACAGCCCGGAGCGACCCCATGATCCGCACCTTGTCCGCCGCCGCCGTCTCGGCGCTTCTGCTGGTCGCCTGCGGGCAAGAGCAGGTGGAGCCCGCGTCTTCCGAGACGCCGCCGGTCGCCGTCGCCCCGCCGACGGATCCGAATGTTCTGACCGCGACCGGATTCGGCCCGCTTCGCATCGGCATGACGAAGGCCGAGGTCGTCGCGGCCCTGGGCGACGACAGCGATCCGAGTTCGGTCGGCGGCCCAGAGCCGGAGGTCTGTGACCAGTGGCGTCCGACCCGCGCGCCGGAGGGCCTCCTGGTCATGATCCAGAACGGCGTGCTGACGCGCATCTCGATCGCCCGGACCTCGACCCTGAAGACCGATCGCGGGTTCGGCGTCGGTGACGCCGCCGCCGCCGTCAAGGCCGCCTATGGGGCCGCCGCCGTGGTTGAGCCGCACAAATATTCGCCGGCGCCCGCCGAGGACATCTTCGTCTGGACCACTGGCGGACCGGTCGCGCCCGGCCGCTATGTCGAGGACCCGGCGGCGCGCGGGGTTCGCTATGAGATCGACGGCGAAGGCAAGGTCGGGATCATCCATGTCGGCGGCCCGTCCATCCAACTGGTCGAAGGCTGCGCCTGAGGGTTTCGTGCATGATCGAGGTTCGCAAGGATGATCTGAGCGGGGAGCCGGTGAGGAACCTGCTGGCCTATCATCGGGCGACGATGGTGGCGGACTCGCCGCCCTGTCATGCCTATGCCCTGGACCTGGCCGGGTTGGAGGCGCCGGACATCACGGTCTTTTCCGCCTGGCGCGAGGGGGACTTGTGCGGCGTCGGCGCCCTGCGCCGGCTCGACGGGGGTGTCTGCGAGATCAAGTCGATGCGCACCCATCCGGATCATCTGCGCGCGGGCGTCGGCGCCGCCGTCCTGGCCGCCCTGCTGGCCGAGGCGCGGGCGAGCGGCGCGCGGCGGGTCAGCCTGGAGACGGGCAGCGGCCCGGCGTTCGAGGCGGCGCTGGGGCTGTACCGCAGAACCGGCTTCGCTGCCGGGCCTGCGTTCGGCGACTACGTGGCCAGCGACTTCAACCAGTTCCTGCATCTGGACCTGTGAGCGTGGTTGGCGTTTGCGGCCAAGGCGTCTAAACGCGGAGCGAAATCCCACCCAGAGTTCATCGAGCCCGCCATGACCGACATCGCCGACATCGTCGCCCGCCAGATCCTCGACAGCCGGGGCAATCCGACCGTCGAGGTGGACGTGATCCTGGATGACGGCAGCTTCGGCCGTGCGGCGGTGCCGTCGGGCGCCTCGACCGGCGCGCACGAGGCGGTCGAGCTGCGCGACGGCGACAAGGACGTCTGGGGCGGCAAGGGCGTCCAGAAGGCCGTCGACGCGGTCAACGGCGAGATCTTCGACGCCCTGTCCGGCATGGACGCCGAGGATCAGCGCCGCATCGACGAGGCGATGATCCAGCTGGACGGAACGTCCAACAAGGCGCGCCTGGGGGCCAACGCCATCCTGGGCGTCTCCCTGGCCGTGGCCAAGGCCAGCGCCGTGTCGGCCGGCCTGCCGCTGTATCGCTATGTCGGCGGGGTTTCGGCCCGCGTGCTGCCGACGCCGATGATGAACATCATCAACGGCGGGGCGCATGCCGACAATCCGATCGACATCCAGGAATTCATGATCATGCCGACCGGCGCCGAGACCTTCTCGGAAGGTCTGCGCATGGGTTCGGAAATCTTCCACGCGCTGAAGAAGGCGCTGAAGGATGCGGGTCATAACACCAACGTCGGCGACGAGGGCGGCTTCGCCCCGAACCTGGCCTCGGCCGAGGAGGCGTTGAGCTTCATCACCAAGGCGGGGCAGGCGGCCGGCTATCTGGCGGGCGAGGACTTCCATCTGGCGCTGGATGTCGCCTCGACCGAGTTCTTCAAGAACGGGAAGTACGAGCTGGCCGGCGAGGGCAAGAGCCTGAATCAGGACGGGATGGTCGCCTACCTGGCCGACCTGTGCGAACGCTTCCCGATCGTGTCGATCGAGGACGGCTGCGCCGAGGATGACTTCGACGGCTGGAAGCTGCTGACGGACCGTCTGAGCGACAAGATCCAACTGGTCGGCGACGATCTGTTCGTGACCAACCCCCTGCGTCTGGCGGCCGGCATCGGCGAGGGCCTGGCCAATTCGATCCTCATCAAGGTCAACCAGATCGGCACCCTGACCGAGACGCTGGACGCCGTCGATATGGCCAATCGCGCCGGCTACACCTCGGTGATGAGCCACCGGTCGGGCGAGACCGAGGACTCCATCATCGCCGACCTGGCGGTCGCGACCAACTGCGGGCAGATCAAGACGGGTTCGCTGGCGCGTTCGGACCGGACGGCCAAGTACAACCAGCTGCTGCGCATCGAGGAGATGCTGGGCGACCAGGCCGCCTACTACGGCGACGGCATGCTGCTGAGCCGCTGAGGTCGGCGTCAGGTTTGACGACCTTGGAAGGGGCGGTCGAAAGGCCGCCCCTTTTCGCATGCGAATTCACCACGCCCGGTAACGGCTCAGCTACCAATCGTTAGGCATTTTCGGCGAGGTTTCGTTGATTATTTTTCGCGCTCAGAAGGAGCGTCCGAGTGCCTGAACGGATGAAGCCGTATTTCCCCTCCGTCGCCCTGCTGCTGGTGTTTTGCTATCTCGGCGTGCAGGCCCTGACGGGGGATCGAGGCCTTCTCGGCGGACATGAGCGCCGCCTCTTGCTGGCCGAGCGCGAGCATCAGCTGGCCGAACTGATCGAGCGGCGCGCCGATATGGAGGTGCGCGTGCGGTACCTGAAAACCGACCATCTTTCGCGGGACCTGCTGGAAGAGCGGGCGCGGGCGGTGCTGGGTTTCGCCGATCCCCGCGACTATGTGATCCGGGTGGCCGACCTGCCGGGCGTCACGGCGGATCAGGCGTCGGTCTCGACCCGCTCCTGAACTATTGTTACAGCCGAGCCGGGTCGCTTTGCGTTTCGGGAACGAAGGCTGCTAAAGCCCCTTTCCGTAACGAAAAGAAGGCCGGGCTTCGCCATGTGCGGAGCGGTCCCCAACCGGGAGATGTCGGATGGCGAAAGCCCCCGCCGCCAAGTCTGCTCAGAAGTCCGCCGACAAGGGAACATCCATTCCCAACGGCCCCAGTGCGTCGAAGGAAGACCTCCTTCGCTACTATCGTGAAATGGTCCTTATCCGCCGCTTCGAGGAGCGCGCGGGACAGCTGTACGGCATGGGGCTGATCGGGGGCTTTTGCCACCTGTACATCGGCCAGGAAGCCGTCGCCGTCGGCGTTCAGGAGAGCGTCAAGCCGGGCCACGACAAGATCATCACCGGCTATCGCGACCACGGCCACATGCTGGCCGCCGGCATGGATCCGAAGGAAGTCATGGCCGAGCTGACCGGCCGCATCGGCGGTTCGTCCAAGGGCAAGGGCGGGTCGATGCACATGTTCGACGTGCCGACCGGCTTCTACGGCGGTCACGGCATCGTCGGCGCCCAGGTGGCGCTGGGCACCGGCCTGGCCTTCGCCGGCAAGTATCGCGGCGATGACAGCGTCTCGTTCGTCTACTTCGGCGACGGCGCCTCGAACCAGGGGCAGGTCTACGAGAGCTTCAACATGGCGCAGCTGTGGAAGCTGCCGGCCATCTACATCATCGAGAACAACCAGTACGCCATGGGCACGAGCATCGAACGCTCGTCCTCGACGACCGAGCTGTACATGCGCGGCGCCTCGTTCGGCATCCCGGGCGAGCAGGTGGACGGCATGGATGTGCTGGCCGTGCGTGACGCCGTGGCCAAGGCCGTCAAGCGCGCCCGGGACGGCGAAGGGCCCTACATCCTCGAGGTGAAGACCTATCGCTATCGCGGTCACTCCATGTCCGATCCGGCCAAATACCGGTCCAAGGAGGAGGTCGACGAGGTCAAGAAGACCCGCGACCCGATCGACCACATCAAGATCCTGCTGGAGCAGGCCAAGGCGACCGAAGACGAGCTGAAGGCCATCGACGCCGAGATCAAGGCCATCGTCGCCGAAGCCGTTCAATTCGCCCAAGAGAGCCCGGAGCCCGATCCGTCCGAGCTCTACACCGACGTCTACGTGGAGGCCTGATCCGTGACCGACATTCTGATGCCGGCGCTGTCCCCCACGATGGAAGAGGGCACGCTGACCAAATGGCACATCAAGGCGGGCGACAACGTGTCGGCCGGCCAGGTGATCGCCGAGATCGAAACCGACAAGGCCACGATGGAAGTCGAGGCCGTCGACGAGGGCGAGGTTCTGGAGATCCTCGTGGCCGAAGGGTCCGAGAACGTGAAGGTCAACACGCCGATCGCGCGTCTGGCCGGCGAGGACGGCGCGGCCGCCCCGGCGCCGAAGGCCGAACCCGCCGCTGAAGCGCCGAAGGCTGAGGCTGCTCCGGTCGAAGGCGCGCCGGCCGACGCCCCGGTCAAGCCCAAGACCGAACTTCGCGACCCGGAAATCCCGGCCGACGCCAAACTGGTCAAGACGACCATCCGCGACGCCCTGCGCGACGCCATGGCCGAGGAGATGCGCCGCGACGAGGCGGTGTTCCTGATCGGCGAGGAAGTCGCCCAGTACCAGGGCGCCTACAAGGTCAGCCGCGAACTGCTGCAGGAGTTCGGCGACAAGCGCGTCGTCGACACCCCGATCACCGAGCACGGCTTCGCCGGCCTGGGCGTCGGCGCGGCCATGGCGGGCCTGAAGCCGATCGTCGAGTTCATGACGTTCAACTTCGCCATGCAGGCGATCGACCACATCATCAACTCGGCGGCCAAGACCCTGTACATGTCGGGCGGCCAGATCCGGGCGCCCATCGTGTTCCGCGGCCCGAACGGCGCGGCCTCGCGCGTGGCGGCCCAGCACAGCCAGGACTATTCGGCCTGGTATGCGAACGTCCCCGGCCTGAAGGTCATCGCGCCCTATGACGCGGCCGACGCCAAGGGCCTGCTCAAGGCCGCCATCCGCGACCCGAACCCCGTCGTCTTCCTCGAGCACGAGATGATGTACGGGCTGGAGTTCGACGTGCCTGAGGTCGAGGACTATGTCCTGCCGATCGGCAAGGCCAAGGTCCGCCGCGAAGGCACGGACGTCACCATCACGGCCCACAGCCGCATGGTCGGATTCGCCCTGCAGGCCGCCGAGAAGCTGGCCGAGGAAGGCATATCGGCCGAGGTCATCGACCTGCGCACCCTGCGTCCGCTGGATCACGAGACGATCGTCGAGAGCGTCAAGAAGACCAGCCGTCTGGTGTCGGCCGAGGAAGGCTGGGGTCCGATGGGCGTCGGCGCCGAGGTCGTGGCGCGCGTGATCGAACACGCCTTCGACTATCTGGATGCGCCGCCGCTGCGCGTGCACCAGGAAGACGTGCCGCTGCCCTACGCCGCCAATCTGGAAGCCCTGTCGCTGCCGGGCGTGGACAAGATCATCGCCGCCGTGAAGGCCGTGACCGCATGAGCGAGCCCGAGGCCCACCAACTGACCGTGCCGGACAGCGTCGCCAATGATGACGACGCCATCGAGATCATGCGCATGTGGTGGTCGAAGAGCGAGCCGGTCATGTCGATCAAGCCGGCCTTCAACGACCCGACCCAGTTCGGCCGGATGCTGGCCTATGCCGCGCGGCACATGGCGCATGGCTACGCCGTGCGTCACGGGCACAACGAAAAGCAGGCCTATGACCGGATCCTGGTCGGGATCACCGAAGTGATCCGGGCCGACAATGCGCTGACCGTCGCCGAACCCGACGCCCCCAAGGGAGGGAACGCCTGATGACCGACATCCTGATGCCCGCCCTGTCGCCCACGATGGAAGAGGGCGTGCTGGCCAAGTGGCACGTCAAGGCCGGCGACGTGGTCAAGGCCGGCGACGTGATCGCCGAGATCGAGACCGACAAGGCGACGATGGAGGTCGAAGCCGTCGACGAGGGCGAGATCACCGAAATCCTGGTCGCCGAGGGGACCGAAGGGGTCAAGGTCAATACGCCGATCGCCCGTCTGAAGGACGAAGGCGGCGCGACCGCTCCGGCCAAGGCGCCTGAAAAGGCCGCGGCCGAAAAGGCTGAGGCTCCGAAGGCCGAGGCCGCGCCGGCCAAGGCTGAGTCGGCCAAGGCTGAAGCCGCTGCGCCCGCCAAGGCGCCGGCCGCTCCGGCGTCGTCGGATGGCAAGCGGGTTTTCTCCTCGCCGCTGGCCCGCCGGATCGCGGCCCAGAAGGGCATCGACCTGTCCACGATCAAGGGCACGGGGCCGCATGGCCGTGTCGTTCGCCGCGACGTGGAGAACGCCAAAGGCGGATCGCCTGCCGCCGCATCCGCGACGTCGGCCGCCGCCGAACCGCGCAAGGTTCAGTCGCTGGAGCAGCAGGGCATCCTGTCGGGCAGCTATGACCTGATCCCGCTGGACGGCATGCGCAAGGCCATCGCGCGTCGTCTGACCGACAGCTTCCGCGACGTGCCGCATTTCCCGCTGACCATCGATTGCGAGATCGACGGCCTGCTGGCGGCGCGCGCCAAGGTCAATGCGCTGCTGGAAAAGGACGGCGTGAAGGTTTCGGTCAACGACTTCGTGCTGAAGGCCTCGGCCATGGCGCTGAAGGCCGTGCCGGAAGCCAACGCCAGCTACACGCCGGAAGGCATCGCCATGCACCACAACGCCGACGTGGCGATGGCGGTGGCGATCGACGGGGGGCTGATCACCCCGATCATCCGCAAGGCCGAGACCAAGTCGCTGCGCCAGATCGCCAATGAGGCCAAGGATCTGGCCAAACGCGCCCGGGATCGGAAGCTGAAGCCTGACGAGTTCCAGGGCGGCACCTTCTCGGTGTCCAACCTGGGCATGTTCGGCATCAAGCAGTTCGCCTCGATCATCAATGAGCCCCAGGGCGCGATCATGTCGGTCGGCGCAGGCGAGCAGCGTCCTGTGGTCCGGAACGGCCAACTGGCCGTGGCGACGGTGATGACCGTGACCCTGACCTGCGATCACCGCGTGGTGGACGGGGCGGTCGGCGCCAAGGTCCTGCAGGTGTTCAAGGCGATGATCGAAGATCCGGTGACGATGCTGGCCTGATCGGCGATCGGCTTGCATCATCGACCGCCGCGCCTTTAGCTAGGCGCGTGAGGGGCCGAACCGATCAAGGCGAACCTACCGCGATCGATACGGATCGCCCGGCGAACTGTGGTGCGTGCGGCGCAACTTTGGTCGGGCGATACTGCCATGACTGCGGTCAGGACGCTGACGCCCGGCCACGTCCGCTGAAGGAGTGGGCGTCGGAAGCGTTTTCCGAGACCAATCTGGTCGATGGCCGTACGGCGCGCACCCTGGCGGCGTTGGCCGTGCGACCGGGCCGCCTGTTGCAGGCCTATCGTTCGGGCGCCGGCAGCCTGTACCAGACCCCGACAAAATTGTTCGTCGTGATGACGGCGCTGTTTCTGCTGGCGCTGAACTTTTCGGACGTCGCCCTGTACCAGTACGTCGCCCAGCCGATCGATGCGGGACGGCCTGTCACGGCGCGCGCCGATCCGGACGGCTCGACGGTCCACTATGTCAATGTGCGGGAAGGGGAGGTCTGGCTGCAAAGGCGGGCCGCCGTCGCCATCGATCCGGCCGTCACGGCCGCGCTCCAGGCTGCGGCCGATCGCGCAGAAAACGAAAAGGATCGCCAGAACCTGATCTACGAGATCCAGAGCAACCGCGAGCAGGCGGTGATATCGGAGCGTCTGGCGGCCTGGCTCCCCAACGCCCTCTGGCTGCTGATGCCGCTGTACGCCGCGCTGCTGACGCCTCTGTTTCGACGGCGGTATGCGATGGAGCATCTGGTGTTCGCCATGTGGGCCCATGTGATGGGGTTCGGGCTGCTGATCCTGGTGATCCTGGCCAACAAGTTCGGAGTTGGAGCGCCCGGATGGGTCGTCGTGCCGCCTTACCTGGCCTACTTCGTGGTCGCCGCCCGCGCCTATTACGATGTCTCGCCCGTGTCCGCCCTTTGGCGGGGTGTGGCGCATCTGGCGATGTATGTCCTGTTCGCCTTGATGCCGGCGATGATCGTCGTCGCGATCTCGGCGATGGATTTCGCGGCCTTCATCCGGTTCGTCCTGGCCTGACATTTGGTTTCGAAGGCAGCACGCGGGCTGGCCCTTTGCCCCTGCGTCACGCTACAGCGACCTTCTGAGTCCATTCGCAATCGGGTAGCGTTCGAGCCTTGCCCGCGAAACAAGAACGGCCGAACGGGCCGTCCCAAGGAGACATCCCATGGCTGAGTTCGATCTGGTCGTCATCGGCTCGGGCCCGGGGGGCTATGTGGCCGCCATTCGCGCCAGCCAGCTGGGCCAGAAGGTCGCGATCGTCGAGCGCGAGAATCTGGGCGGCATCTGCCTGAACTGGGGCTGTATCCCGACCAAGGCGCTGCTCAAGTCGGGCGAGAAGTTCGAGAGCCTGAGCCATCTGAAGGACTACGGCCTGTCCGCCTCGGGCGCGACGTTCGATTTCGACGCCATCATCCAGCGCTCGCGCGGCGTGGCGGCGACGATGAACAAGGGCGTCACCTTCCTGATGAAGAAGAACAAGATCGAGGTGATCGAGGGTTCGGCCAAGCTTGAGAAGGGCGCGGCTGCACCCAAGGTCGTCATCGATCTGAAGGCCGGAGGCTCGCGCACGGTCGAGGCCAAGGCGGTCATGTTGGCCGTCGGCGCCCGCGCCCGCGCCCTGCCGCAGATCGGCCTGGAGGCCGACGGCGACAAGATCTGGGCCTATCGCGACGCCCTGGCGCCCAAGAAACTGCCCAAGACCTTCGTGGTGATCGGCTCGGGCGCCATCGGTCTGGAGTTCGCCAGCTTCTATCGCGCCCTCGGCGCGGAGGTCACGGTCGTCGAGGCCGTGGACCGCATCATGCCGGTCGAGGACGAAGAGGTCTCCAAGGCCGCCCAGAAGTCGTTCGAGAAGCGCGGCATCAAGTTCAAGGTCGGCGCCAAGGTGACCAAGGTCAGCAAGACCGCCTCGGGCGTGAAGGTCGACATCGAGGCCGGCGGCAAGGCCGAGAGCCTGGAGGCCGAGGTCTGCATCTCGGCCGTGGGCATCACCGCCAACACCGACGGCATCGGTCTGGAGGCGCTGGGCGTCACCCTGGATCGCGGCCATATCGTCATCGACAGCCATTGCCAGACCAATGTGAAGGGGCTCTACGCCATCGGCGACTGCGCCGGCGCGCCCTGGCTGGCGCACAAGGCGTCGCACGAGGGCATCCACGCCGCCGAATACATCGCCGGGTACAAGACCCCGAACGTCGTTTCGCCCATCGCCGGCTGCACCTACACCCAGCCCCAGGTGGCCTCGGTCGGGGTCACCGAACAGGCCGCGCGTGAAGCCAAGCGCGAGGTGAAGATCGGCCGCTTCCCGTTCCGCGTGAACGGCAAGGCCGTGGCGGCGGGCGAGGTGGACGGCTTCGTCAAGGTCATCTTCGACGGCAAGACCGGCGCCCTGATCGGCGCCCACATGATCGGCCACGAGGTCACCGAGATGATCCAGGGCTATGTCACCGCCATCACCATGGAAGCGACCGAGGAAGACATCCACGGCATCGTCTATCCGCACCCCACGATGAGCGAGGCCATGCACGAGGCGGCGCTGGACGCCTATGGGCGGACGCTGCACCTGTAGAACACCCGACCTCCGCTTATCCCGGCGGAAGCCGGGATCCAGTGCCTTCGCTGGGCACGGTGCGTGGGATTGATGGCAGTGCGACCCGGCTGGCGATCATCGCCGAAAGGTCTGGGTCCCGGCTTCCGCCGGGATGAGCGGAGTGAGTGGTTCTACCGCTTCTTTCCCAGCTCCGCCGCGATGTCTTTGGTCATGCGGCCGACCTTGCGGTGGGCGGTGACGATCTGGTCGCGGGTCACGCCCCAGCGCTTCATCCAGTATTCGACGGCCTGACGTTCGGTCAGGTCGAGCCGGTCCTTGTCGATGAAGCCGCGCTTGTCCTTAAGGCCCGGCATGTCGCACTCCGTATCTGGGAGGGCATCCTTGCGCGTCTGCGACGGAATGCGCCAGCGCCCCGGCTATGACACCGGTGGACATGGCGGCCGGAAAGGTCAACATTCGTCCTACTAATCGGCGCGAGACCGACGGAGGATAGTGATGGCCCGGACTGCGGAAATCGTCGCCAGCGCCCTGCTGCTGACCGGACTGGCGGCTGCGGCCGGGCCGGCGATCGCTCAGGACGGCTGGTACGTCCAGGGCGACTTCGCGCCCTCGGCCCGGATCGAGATCGTGATCGCCAACGATCTGCCCGAAGACCGCAAGGATGCGCCCATCGTCATCCGGCGCGACCAGCTGCCGATGCTGGCCGACATTCAGGAGCTGACGGTCACCTTGGTCGATCCCGACGGCGAGGCGAGGCCCGAACCCTCCGCGGCGCTGCTGGCGCGGCAGGGACCGCATGAACGGCGGGGGGAGGCCAACGGGCGGTCGCTGGACTATCAGTTCGACGATCTGGACCGCGACGGAATCTGGGACGAACTGTTCTTCGTCGCGGACCTGAAGGCGGGCGAGAAGAAGCGGTTCTATCTGTATCGCGGTTTCCAGCAGCGCGGCTGGAATCCGCACCGGACCCATGCGGCCATCGGCTCCTACATGCGCCACACCGTGCCGTTCTGGGAAAGCGAGCATGTGGGCTGGAAGCTGTGGTTCCCGACCGACATCGACATCTACGGCAAGCGCAAGGCGCTGTTGATGTCGAACCGGCTCTATATGGGCAATCTGGACGGCTATGGCGTGGCGGCCGAGAATCCGGACTACGGCGCCGATATCCAGTCGGTGGACGACAGCTTCGGCGGCGGCGGGATCGGGGTTTTTGAAGGCGAGGTGCTGGCGCGACCGCGCTTCACCCCCACGGCGGATCTGAAGCATCGCTTCAACGCCGGGCAGCAGTCGGACACGCGCTATGCGTTCGAGACCCTGGTCAACGGGCCGTTGCGCAGCATGGTGCGCATCAAGACCATGAACTGGAACACAGGTCAGGGCCGGTATGAGGTCGAGCAGACCTATACGGCCTATGCGGGTCAGAACTACACCACCGCCGAGGTGCGGTTCACGCGCTGGGAGCCGGGAGCCCAGGGCGCCGATTTCGCGGTCGGGGTGCGCAAGCGGCCGGGGCAGAACTTCGAGCGGCGGGGCCCCAACTGGGTGGTGACGACGGCGCCGGAGGCCCTGCGCAATCCGGACGACACCGAGGGGCTGCAGCAGCAGGAGCCCATTCTCTATTCCGGCACGGCCCTCATCGTGCCCGAGGGGGACGGCGGCGCTTATCAGTTCGTCCCGGCGCGAGGCGAGAACCATGTCTTCCGCATCCCGGCCCAGGCCGATCGGACCTATCGCTACATGCTGGCGGCGGGGTGGTCGGAAGGGGAGGTGCTGAAAACGCCAGAGGCCTTCGCCGACTATGTGGCCGCCAGCGCCCGCAGCTACGCCAGCCCGCCCCGACTGGACGGCGTGCGGGAAGAGACCAGGCCCTAGGCCGGGAGGCGACCCTCGGTGAAGAAGGCGTCCAGCCGCGCCTCCCACGGCGCCACCTCGAACCCATTCTCGACCAGCCAGGCGTCGCTGAAATAGGTCGAGGCGTAGCGGTCGCCGTGGTCGCACAGGATGGAGACGATCGAGCCACGCTCGCCTGCCTCGGCCATTTCGGTGGCCAGCAGGGCGCAGGCCCACAGGTTCGTGCCGGATGAGCCGCCGCAGCGACGACCGAGCCGGCGGCTCAGCACCCGGGCGGCGGCGATGGAGGCGACGTCCGGCACGGCGATCATCCGGTCCACGACCCCGGGAATGAAAGAAGGCTCGACCCGGGCGCGGCCGATGCCCTCGATGCGCGACGTCGGGCCGTCGACCGTCTGGACCGAGCGATCGGCCCAGTGGCGATGGAAGACCGAGGCCTCCGGGTCGGCGACGCAGATGCGGGTTTCGTGGCGGTTGTACCGGGCGAAGCGGCCGATGGTGGCCGAGGTGCCCCCGGTGCCGGCGCCGCACACCACCCAGCGCGGAACCGGGCAGGGCTCGCGCTGCATCTGGGCGAAGATGGCTTCGGCGATGTTGTTGTTGCCGCGCCAGTCGGTGGCCCGCTCGGCATAGGTGAACTGGTCCATGTAGTGGCCGCCCAGCTCGTCGGCGAGGCGCTGGCTTTCCGCATAGGCGTCGCCGGGGCGGTCCACGAAGTGGCAGCGGCCGCCATAGAACTCGATGGCGGCGATCTTCTCCGGCGCGGTCGAGCGCGGCACCACGGCGATGAAAGGCAGTTTCAGCATCCGCGCGAAATAGGCCTCGGACACGGCGGTCGATCCGCTGGACGCCTCGACGATGGTCATGCCCTCGCCGATCCAGCCGTTGCACAGGGCGTAAAGGAACAGGGACCGGGCCAGGCGGTGCTTCAGGCTGCCCGTCGGATGGCTCGACTCATCCTTGAAATAGAGGGCGATGTCGGCGAGAGCCGGCATGTCCACGGGGATCAGATGGGTGTCGGCCGAGCGATTGTAGTCGGCTTCGATCCGCCGCACGGCGCGGGCGACCCAGTCACGGTCTATGGCACGGCAAACGGGCAAGGGGGCGGAGGACGGGCTCATGATCGGGGGATAGGGCACTTCGGATAGGGCGTCGAGAGGGGCGCTTGTCACCCCTAATCCCGTCACCCTCGGGCTTGTCCCGAGGGCCCATGGAGAGGTCAAAGTGCGGCTTTGAGTTGTTCCGAACGTCGCTCGAAACGGCAGGCTACAAAGTTCGGCGCAACGATGGGCCCTCGGGACAAGCCCGAGGGTGACGGGGTGTTGGGAATGGGAAGCGAGTGCTGTCTCGTCTTGCGGAACTCGCCCTCAATCCAACCCGCCCCGGTCGTTGCGCCAGTCGAACAGGGCCTCCAGCACCTGCACCGCACGACCGCGTTCGGACGTCAGGTCGGGGTCGCGCGCCAGGATCAGGCGGGCGTCGTCGGCGGCGGCCAGCATCAGGCCGCGGTGGCGGATAGGGTCGGCGAGACGGTACGCGGGCAGGCCGCTCTGCTTCAGGCCCAGGGGATCGCCGCCGCCGCGCAGGCGGAAGTCTTCCTCGGCGATCTCGAACCCGTCCTCGGTGCGGCGCAGGGTCTCCAGCCGTTCGCGGGCGGTCTCGCCCAGCCCGCCGTCGTCGCCGCCGTACAGCAGGATGCAGGCGCTGGAACGGGCGCCGCGCCCGACGCGGCCGCGCAGCTGGTGGAGTTGGGCCAGGCCGAAGCGGTCGGCGTGTTCGATGACCATGATGGAGGCGTTGGGCACATCGACGCCCACCTCGACCACCGTCGTGGCGACCAGCAGGGGAATGCGCCCGTCGGCGAAGTCGGCCATGACCGCCTCGCGCTCGGCGCCCGGCATCTGGCCGTGAACCAGACCGACCTCGATATTCAGTATGCGGCGCAGGTCGACGGCGCGGGCCTCGGCGGCCGCCAGGTCGATCGCCTCCGACTCGGCGACCAGAGGGCAGATCCAGTAGGCCTGGGCGCCGGTCTCGACGGCGGCCTTCAGTCGTTTGGCGACCTCGCCGATGCGGGCCTGGGGCAGGACGGCGGTGATGACGGGGGTGCGACCCGGCGGTTTTTCCATCAGGCGGCTGACGTCGAGTTCGCCGAACTGGGTCAGTTCCAGGGTGCGCGGGATCGGGGTGGCCGACATGGTCAGGAGATGGACGCCACCCAGACGCGGATCGCCCTTGGCCTGAAGCCGGTTGCGCTCGTTGACGCCGAAGCGGTGCTGTTCATCGATGACCGCCAGGGCCAGACGGTCGAAACGGACGGCGTCCTGGAACAGGGCGTGGGTGCCGATGGCGACGGCGGCGCGGCCGGTGGCGAGAGCGTCGAGCCGTTCACGGCGCTCCGCCGGCGTGTCGCGCCCGGTCAGCAGGATCGTCGCAACGCCCGCCGCCTCCAGCATCGGGCCCAGGCGCTGGTAGTGCTGACGCGCCAGGATTTCGGTCGGAGCCATCAGGGCCGCCTGAAAGCCGGACGAGGCCACGTCGGCCAGGGCCAGGGCGGCCGCGGCGGTCTTGCCGGAGCCGACGTCTCCTTGCAGCAGCCGCCCCATCTGCTGGCCCGAGGCGAGATCGCGGCGAATCTCGGCGACGGCCTGGTCCTGCGCCCCGGTCAGGCGGAAGGGCAGGGCGGACAGGAGGGCGGCGGACGCCTCGCCGGCGGTGATGACGGGGGCCGGGTTGATCTGACGGGCCCGGCGGCGGCGAGCGAGGGCCAACTGGTGAGCCAGCAGTTCGTCATAGGCCAGTCGTTGTCGCGCCGTCGCATCCGTCTCCAGGTCCGTCAGGCCCTCGGGGTGGTGCAGGGCCGAGAGGGCCACGCGCCACGACGGCCAGCCCTGTTTCGCCAGCCAGGCCGGGTCCTGCCACTCGGGAAGGTCGGGGGCGGCCTCCAGGGCGGCCAGGGCGAACTTGCGGACCATGCGCGACGTCAGGCCCTGGGTCGCCGGATAGACGGCCTCGACGGGTGGGATTTCGGCCGCACGGGCCACAGGGACGATCCAGTCCGGGTGGACGATCTGGACCTCGTTGTTGAACCGCTCGACCTTGCCGGAGATCAGGCGCCGCTCGCCGCGCGGCAACTGACGGTCGATGTGGCGGGGATCGCCGCCGAACCAGACCAGGTGGACGAAGCCGGTGTCGTCGGAGGCCCGGACCTTCAACGGCGCCCCGGGCTTCGACGGAATGAACATCCGGTCGATGACGATGTCGAAGATACCGACCTCGCCCTCGCGGGCTTCCGCCGCCGTGGTCGCGCGCCGCACGACCAGGCCGGTGGGGCCAAGCATCGCCAGGTCGCGCACCAGAGGGCCGGCCAGCTTCTCGACCAGGGGCGCGACCTTGGGGCCGACGCCTTTCAGCGTCGTCGCCTGGGCGAACAGTGGAAACAGAATCTCGGGCCGCATCGGCCTCAGCATAGCTGGCGCAGCGCCGTCTGGAACGCTATCTGATCCGGCGAATATCAAAGGGATGGATCGGGCAGGAAACCCTGCATCCGGCGAACAGGCGCGTCTGATGAGTATCGAAACAGCAACCGACGATCGCAAGGCGCGACTGGGCCGACTGACCTTTCGCGCCTGGAGGCGGGGATTCCGCGAGGCCGATCTGGTCCTCGGGCCGTTCATCGACCGTGAAGGGCCGAGCCTGGCGAAGGCGGATATGGACGATCTGGAGGCTCTGCTGGCGCAGGACGACGATCATCGCATCTATGCCTGGATCATCGGGACGGAGCCGACGCCTGTGGAGTTCGAGACGCCGGTCATGGGGCGGATCCGCCGCTTCATGACAGCCCATGTCGCCCAGGCCGTGCGGGATGGAGCCGGCTGATGGACGCCCGGATCGAGACCCGCACCGACGCCGAACTGAGCGGCGCGCCTGAAGGCCTGGACGCCCGCGTGGTGGCCGAACGGCTGGCGGCCTTGGGCGGCGTCGCCGTCTTTGTGGCGCGTGACTATCAGCGGGCAGGAAATTTCACTCAGGCTTTCCGGTTTTTCGCCAAGGATATTGAGGTCATTGAGTTTCCCGCATGGGACTGCCTGCCCTATGATCGGTTGAGCCCTACGTCCGGCGTGTCCGCCGAGCGCATGGCCGCCCTGATGCGGCTGGCGGCGCGCGCGCCGAGCGACGCCTCGCCGATGCTGGTCGTGACCACGGTGGCGGCCGCGACCCAGCGCACCCCGCCGCAGGAAGTGACCCAGGCCGCCAGCTACAGCGCCAGGGTCGGCGCCGATCTGGATACGGCGGCGCTGGAACGGTATTTCACCGTCAACGGCTATATGCGCGCCTCGACGGTCAACGAACGCGGCGAGTACGCCGTGCGCGGCGGCGTCATCGACGTCTTCCCGCCGGGCTTTGACGAGCCCGTGCGCCTGGACATGTTCGGGTCGGAGCTGGAGTCCATCCGCACCTTTGATCCGGCGACCCAGCGTTCGACCGGTCAGTTGAAGGCCGTGGAGCTGGCGCCGGTTTCGGAGGCCCTGCTCGACGCCGACGCGATCTCCCGGTTCCGCACCGGCTATCTCGGCCTGTTCGGCGCCGGTGGCGACGATCCCCTGTACGTCGCAGTCAGCGAAGGCGCGCGTCGACAGGGACTGGAGCACTGGCTGCCGCTGCTCTATCCGCGGCTGGAGACCCTGTTCGACTACCTGCCGGACACGGCGGCGGTATTCCTGGACGCCCAGGCCGAGGCGGCGCGGGCGGAGCGCTGGACGCTGACGGCCGACGCCTATGAGGCGCGTCGAGCGGCGGCGACGGCCAAGGGATCGGGAACCGCCAACAGAGCCCTGCCGCCCGATCGGCTGTATCTGCCCGAAGACGAGTGGAACGGCGCCCTGGCCGGGCGGACCGTCCGGAGACTGACGCCGCTGGAAGGACCGGGCGACAGCGCCGGCGGCCGTCTCGGCCGGACCTTCGCCGCCGAGCGGGGACAGGACAGCGTCAATCTGTTCGAAGCGGTGGCTCGCCACGCCGAAGACCTGAAAACCGAAGGGCGGCGCGTCCTGTTCGCCAGCTGGTCCGAAGGATCGTCGGAACGTCTGGCGGCCATGCTGTCCGACCACGGCCTGCCGCACGTCGTGGTGGTGCGCGACTGGGCCGATGTTCAGGCGGCGCCCGAGGGGCTTTTCCTGCGGGCCGTGCTGCCGGTCGACCACGGATTCGTCGCGCCTGACCTGGCGGTGATTTCCGAGACCGACATTCTGGGCGACCGGCTGGCGCGGCCGCGTCGCAAACGCCGGGCCTCGAACTTCCTGGCTGAGGCCTCCGCCCTTACGGCGGGTGATCTGGTCGTCCACCTGGATCACGGCATCGGTCGCTATGAGGGGCTGAAGACGCTCGATATCCAGGACGCGCCGCACGACTGTCTCGAACTTCTCTACGCGGGCGAGAGCAAGCTCTATCTGCCGGTTGAAAATATTGATCTTCTGACCCGGTACGGCGCCGCATCCGACGATGTGCAGCTGGATCGCCTCGGCGGCGCGGGATGGCAGGCGCGCAAGGCCAAGGCCAAGCAGCGTCTGCGCGACATGGCCGAGGGACTGATCGCCCTGGCCGCCAAGCGCGCGCTGCGAATCTCCGACGCCATCACGCCGCCCCAGGGCCTGTTCGACGAGTTCTGCGCCCGCTTCCCCTACGAGGAGACCGACGATCAGCTGAACGCCATCGGCGATGTGCTGGAGGATCTGGGCAAGGGCACGCCGATGGACCGCCTGATCTGTGGCGACGTGGGTTTCGGGAAGACCGAGGTGGCGCTGCGGGCCGCCTTTGTGGTGGCCATGAGCGGTCAGCAGGTGGCGGTCGTCTGCCCGACGACGCTGCTGGCGCGCCAGCACTTCAAGACGTTCAGCGAGCGGTTCGCCGGCTGGCCGGTCAAGGTCCGCCACCTGTCACGCATGGTCACCGCGAAGGACGCCGCAGAGACGCGCGCCGGGCTGAAGGACGGATCGTTCGAGATCGTGGTCGGCACCCATGCGGTGCTGAGCGAACAGGTCGGGTTCAAGGACCTGGGCCTGGTGATCGTCGACGAGGAGCAGCACTTCGGCGTCAAGCACAAGGAAAAGCTGAAGTCCCTGCGCGCCGATGTGCACCTGCTGACCCTCACGGCGACGCCGATCCCGCGCACCCTGCAGATGGCGCTGTCCGGCATCCGCGAGATGTCGATCATCGCCACGCCGCCGGTCGATCGCCTGGCGGTCCGGACCTATGTGGCCCCGTGGGATCCGGTGATGGTCCGAGAGGCCCTGCTGCGCGAGAAATATCGCGGGGGGCAGGCCTACTACGTGGCGCCGCGACTGAAGGACCTGCCGGACATCGAACGGTTCCTGAGAGAGCAGGCGCCGGAGATCAAGTTCGTCGTCGGCCACGGACAGATGTCGCCGACCCAGCTGGAAGAGGTGATGAGCGCCTTCTACGACGGGCAGTACGACGTGCTGGTGTCGACCACCATCGTCGAAAGCGGCATCGACATTCCGACCGCCAACACCCTGATCGTGCATCGTTCCGACATGTTCGGCCTGGCGCAACTGCACCAGATCCGGGGCCGGATCGGGCGGTCCAAGGCGCGCGCCTTCGCCTATCTGACCACCGATCCGATGCGGCCGTTGAGCCTGTCCGCCGAGCGGCGGCTGCAGGTGCTTCAGTCGCTGGACAACCTGGGTGCCGGCTTCCAGCTGGCCAGCCACGATCTTGATCAGCGCGGCGGCGGCAATCTGCTGGGTGACGAACAGTCGGGTCACATCCGCGAGGTGGGGGTCGAACTCTATCAGCAGATGCTGGAGGACGCGGTTGCGGAACTGCGCGCCAACGGCGAGGGAGAGGCCGTCGATCGCGGCTGGTCGCCCGCTATCAATGTCGGCGCAGCGGTATTGATTCCAGAGGATTACGTCCCGGACCTGAATGTCCGTCTCAGCCTTTATCGTCGATTGTCGGACGCTGAACGCACGGAGGAGCGAGAGGCCCTGGCCGCGGAGTTGATCGACCGGTTCGGACCGCTGCCGGACGAGGCCAAACAGCTGCTGCGGATCGTGGGCGTCAAGGCCAACTGTAAGACCGCCTGCGTCGAACGGATCGACATCGGGCCCAAGGGCGCGGTCCTGACCCTGCGCAACAACAGCTTCCCCAACCCGATGGGGCTGGTGGGCCTGATTCAGAAGAACCAGGCCTACTGGAAGATCCGGCCGGATCAGAAGATCGTCGTGAAGGGCGAGTGGCCGACGCCGGAAGACCGGCTGAAGGTGGCGGAACGGATCACGGCCGACCTGGCGCGGGTCGCAGGGGCCTGATCGCGATCAGGCGTCCGCCTTGCGGGCGATCAGGTCGGCGAAGGCGCGTTCCAGAACGCCGGCCGGGTTCTCGCCCGGCCCCACCTCGGCGGCGCCGATGTCGAATTCGACGACGAACGGCGAGCGGTCCGGGCCCGCGTCGAAGGCGGTGCAGGCCACGACGGCGCCGATCCGCTCGGCGGTCAGCCGCGCTTCGCCGCCCGTGGTCGCGGGCAGGGCCAGGGCGAAGACCTCCGGCGCCAGACGGCCGGCCGTGTCCTCGACCCGAACAAGCCGCGACACCATGGCCCCGATCTGGGGCATGGCGCGGTCCAGCCAGCCGCCGACGCGGGCGTGGGCGAGATCGGCGGCGGCGGATACCCGCAGCACGCAGACGGACAGGGGACGGCGACGCCGGCGGGCGGCCTCGGCGAGGCGGGCCAGATGGGCGGCGAACAGCTCCTGTGTGAACAGGCCGGTGGACGGATCCATCAGGGACGAGCCCCGTGCGCTCTCCAGCGACTTGCGGATCGATACGAGGCGACGGTGCGACCGCGCGAGAGACAGGACCCGCGCCGCCGTCTCCGGCTCGCTGGTGTCCGGAGCGGCCACGTCGGCGAATCCCCGGTTGAACAGCTCCGTCAGGTTCAGATCGCCCGCGTCGCGCAGATAGAGCGTCAGGGGAATGTGATAGAGGCGGGTGTTGCGCTTCATCCCGGAGGCGATCGACAGGGCCGGCGCCGGGTCGGGGGCGCCCCACAGCACCGCGCCGTCGAAGGCCGCCTCGTGCAGATAGTCGAAGGCGGTGTAAGGGGTCGGGGCGGCCACGACCTCCGCGCCTGCGGCCGTCAGAGCGTTCGACAGGGCCAGAAAGCGCGGGTCGGCTCCGCCCGCCACGAGGATCCGCAACGGCGTCCCATCCGTCGCGTCCTGCGCCAGGGTCGCGCCGTGCTGGGCCAGGGTGGAGGCGCGAAGCTCGAACTCCTCCTCGGCGATGGCCGCCCGCACCAGTTGCTCGATACGCAGCGCCAGCTGGCTGGGGTGCGGGACGCCGGACATGACGAGATCAGCGTCGGCGTCCGTGTGCGCGCCGCCGCCGTTGATCAGGACCACCGCCAGACGACGGGCCCCGCCCGCCTTTCGCAGCGAACGCGCCAGTCCTGCCGCATCGGCATGGGCGGCGTCGACGATCGCGGCGTCAAAGGCGAAATCGGCCATGGCGGCCGAAGCGGCCGCATGGGAGCGCGCCGTCAGCGTCCGCCAGCCGAGCGCATCCAGACCCGCGCAGAGCGCGCCAATGCTGTCGTCCGTTTCAGCGACGACCAGAAGGCGTGGATCGGACCCCAAGGACATGTCTCCAGAGCGGCCGGAATCAACCCCACGGTCGGCCGCCGAGCCGGGACCATAGCGACCTCGCGGCGCGACAGGCAACGGCAGAAGACGGGCGTCGGCGCCGACCTCGTCTGCGGGTTCCCTCCGTGGCCGGAAATGGGCTAGGCTGACCGTGACGACCCGGGGCGGGGTTGGGGCGGGGACCGTCAGTATTGAGTGCCAATGATCTTCCGAAACCGGCGGCCGTGTGGTCGCCTGGCTTCTGGGCCGGGCTTTCAGGCCGGGCCTTCGCCCGGAGTTGGGGCCGCGACGTCATGCTCTATACGGGCGGCGTTTCCTTCTTCGCCCTGTTGGCCGTGTTCCCGGCGATCGCGATCCTGATCGGCTTCTACAAGGCGGTGCTGTCGATCAGTCAGGTGAGCGAGCAGGCGGCGGCCCTGGCGGACCTGCTGCCGCATGCAGCCCAGGGCATCTTCAAGGCCGAGATCGAGCGCCTGGCGAATGTCGGCGCTCGCACGGTTTCCGCGCAAAGCCTGTTCGCCCTGGTGATCGGCGCCTATGCCGCCCATCGGGGATTCAAGGCGTTGTTGGCAGGTTTGAACCTGATACATGACGATGCGGCGCCGCACGGCTTTGTGAAGTTCAACCTTCTGGCCTTCTTCGTCGCCCTGTTCGCCTTTGCGCTGTTCACCGTGGTGTCCGGCGCCGTGGTCACCTCGCGCCTGTTCGAGCAGGCGGCCGAGGCGCGGGGCGGGCAGGACATCGATTTCCTTCATGTCGACGCCCTGTGGCCGGCTCTCGGCCTGGCGATAGGTCTGACCGCCCTGTACCGCTACGCCATGGCGCACCGCACGCGCGTGGCGTGGATGCCGGCGGTCGTGGGCGGCGTGGTCGCGACCCTGCTGTCGATGGTGTCGTCCTGGCTGTGCGCCATCTATGTCGAACAGATCGCCTCGCTGGGGGCGACCTATGGGTCGGTCGGCGCCGTCGTGGTCCTGCTGATCTGGCTGTCCTGGAACGTCAACGCGGTCTTCTACGGCGGCGCCTTCGCCACGGAGATGGAGATGGCGTTCGGCCAGCGGACCACGGCCGACACGCCGCTGATCGCCGATCCGACGGTCGTCAATCTGGTGGAGCGCCGGCGGTCTCGACGACAAGGCTGAGTTCGCCGCCGACCTCTTCGACGCTGATCATCCGTCCGCCGAGCTCCTGCATCAGGAACGGCACGTCGATGCGCGCCATCGGGTCCGTCGCCAGCAAGGTGACGCGGACGCCCGGAGAGGCGGACTCCAGTGCGCGCCGAAGCCGGAGCGACGGCACGGGACAGAGGTGCCCCCTGGCGTCGACGACGGTCATCCGCCGACTTTCTGCAACAACAGGCCCAGGGCGACTCGGACCGACGCCAGGCGCACCTGATCGCGGCCCAGGTCGCTGAACCGCTCAACGCGATGCACCGTGCCCGCGGCGTCATGTGCGGCGAAATGAACCAGGCCGACCGGCTTTTCGACGGATCCGCCGCCAGGGCCGGCGACCCCGGTGATCGACACGGCCAGGTCAGCGTCGGAATGGGCGACGGCGCCCTCGGCCATCGCGCGGGCCACGCCCTCGGACACGGCGCCGTCCGCCGCGATCACAGCGGCGTCCACCCCGATCATGCTGGCTTTCGCGGCGTTGCTGTAGGTCACGAAGCCCCGGTCGAGGACGGCGGAAGAGCCGGGCACGGCGGTCAGCGCCGCGGCCACCAGTCCGCCGGTGCAGCTTTCGGCGGTCGCCACCCGGACCCCTTTGCGGACGGCGGCGTCGATCACCTCGGCGGCGAGGGTCTGGATGTCTTCGGGAAACATGGGCCTATCCGAACCGGGTCCGAGTCGGCCTAAAGTGTCGATCGCCGTCGCATCTGTCGACAGCGGCCGTGACGAAAGGCGACGATGAGCGAGCTTCCCCTGTCCGCCGAGGCGGCGCCCGCGCGAGGTCCTTCCGGCCATGCGGCGATCCCCTGGATTTTCGCCGCCGCCGTGTTCGCCTCCGCCAGCCTGGTGTTCGTGGTCCAGCCGATGGTCGCCAAGCTGGTCCTGCCGATGCTCGGCGGATCGCCGGCGGTGTGGAACACCTCCATGGTCTTCTTCCAGGCGGCGTTGCTGGCCGGTTACGGCTATGCGCACCTGCTGCAGCGGATAACCTCCTTGCGGGCGCAGGTCGGCGTGCACCTGGTGCTGCTCGTCGCGGCGGCCCTGTTCCTGCCGCTGCGCGTCTCGGGTCTGTTGGGAGATCCCGATGCGTCAGCGCCGGCGGCCTGGCTGCTGGCGACCCTGGCCCTGTCGGTCGGCGCGCCGTTCGCGGTCCTGTCGGCCACGGCGCCCCTGATGCAGGCCTGGTACGCGCGCGTCCGGGCCGGTCACGCCGACGGGGCCAACCCTTACGTCCTCTACGCCGCGTCGAACCTCGGCAGCTTCCTTGCCCTGCTGGCCTATCCGGTTCTGATCGAGCCCCTGGCCTCCCTGACCGGCCAGAGGCTGGGGTGGAGCGTCGGCTATGGCGTGTTCATCGCCCTGGTCGTGATCCTGGCCATGGCGGTGGGTCGTGGGCGCGACGCCGTCCGCGCCGCAGAGCCTGCGCCGCTGGATCGCAGCGCGCCCATCGCCTGGCGCGAAAAGGGCATGCTGGTGCTGCTGGCGGCCGCGCCGTCCAGCCTGATGCTGGGGGTGACCGCCCACCTGTCGACGGACGTCGCCTCCGCGCCCTTCCTGTGGGTCATTCCGCTGGCCCTGTATCTTTTGACCTTCGTCCTGGCCTTCCAGGCCCGTCCGCTGATCCCGCTGCCGATCACCCTGCTGCTCCAGGCCGCGATCGGCGCGGTCTGCGTGATGATGACGCCGTTCCGCACCGGCGACTGGGGCCTGATGTTCGCCATCCACATCGCGGCCTTCTTCATCACCACCCTGATGTGCCACCAGTTGCTGGTCCAGCGGCGTCCTGCGCCGGACCGGCTGACGGAGTTCTATCTGCTGATGTCGCTGGGCGGCGTCGTGGGAGGCGCGTTCACAGCCCTGTTGGCCCCGAGCCTGTTCAAGGGCGTGTGGGAATATCCGCTGGTGATGGTGCTGGTGGCCCTGTTCCGGCCCGCCAGCCGGAAGGAGATCGGCAAGCACACGGTCATCCTGTTCGTCGGCGCCTTGCTGGTCGCCGCCGCGCCGCCGGTGATTTCAGCCGCGTTCCGTGCGGACTGGGATCTGGCCTGGGCCTTCAACCGGATGTTCAACATGCGGATGGAGCAGCTGACCGTGCTGATCCTCGGCGTGGCCGCCCTTATCGCCTTCCTGCTGCGGGATCGGCCGCGTTTTCTGGTGGTCATCCTGGCAGTCATGGCCCTGTCGGGGCACGAGATCGCCAAGGGGTATGACGCGGCGCTGCGAGAGCGGAGCTTCTTCGGCGTGCTGCGGGTCTCGACGACCAATGACCCGCGCCTGGGCGGGACGGTGAATGTCCTGACCCATGGAACCACGCTGCACGGCGCCCAGCCTCGGGCGGAAATCACGGCCTGCACGCCGACCCTTTACTACGCACCCCCAACGCCCATCGGGCAGGCGGCCCTGGCCCTGCGTGGCCGCGGTCGTGGGTTAAACATGGGCGTGGTCGGCCTGGGGTCCGGGGCCATGGCGGCCTACAAACGCGCCGATGACCGGCTGACCTTCTTCGAGATCGATCCCGCGGTGGATCGGATCGCGCGCGACCCGCGCTGGTTCACCTTCATCAGCGATTGCGCCGAAGGGCCGGTGCAGACGGTGCTGGGGGATGCGCGCCTGACCATGGCGCGAGAGGCGCCCGGTTCCTACGATCTGCTGCTGATCGACGCCTTTTCGTCGGACGCCGTGCCGACCCATCTGCTGACGCAGGAGGCCATCGCGGGTTATCTGAAGCTGCTCAAGCCGGACGGGGTGGTGGTGCTGCACCTGTCCAACCGGAACCTCGACATCACCGGCCCGGCCCAGGCCGCCGCGCGGGCTCTGAACGTCCCGTTCCTGCATCAGATTTACGCCGAGGATCCCGAAGCGCCCGACATGGCCGAAGCCTCGACCGAGGCGCTGATCATTTCGCCGACGGCGGCCGGACTGGCCGAGTTCGCCGAAGATCCGCGCTGGAACGCCGGGCAGAGCTCGGACGTCAGGCCCTGGACCGATGACTATGTGAATCTGGCGGGCGCGGTCTGGCGGCACATGCGGCGCTGAGGCGTCTCTGCGTCGTCACGCCGCCGGCAGGTCGAGCGTCGCGACGGCCTGGGCGGCCAGGCCCTCGTTGCGGCCCGTGAAGCCCAGGCCCTCGGTCGTGGTGGCCTTCACGCTGACGGCGTCGAGGGGGAGGGACAGCAGCCCGGCGATCCGCTCGCGCATCGCCTGACGGTGCGGCTTCACCTTGGGCTGTTCGCAGATCAGAGTGACATCGACGTGGACGATCTTTCCGCCACGCCGGCTGACGAGGTCGGCGGCGTGCTGCAGGAAGCGGTCGGACGACGCCCCCTTCCATTGCGGATCGCTGGGCGGGAAATGATCGCCGATGTCGCCGGCCGACAGGGCGCCCAGGATGGCGTCGGTCAGGGCGTGCAGGCCGGCGTCGGCGTCGGAATGACCGATGAGGGTCTGGTCGTGCGGCACCTCGATCCCGCACAGCCAGACCGAACCGCCGGGCCCCCAGCGGTGCACGTCGAAGCCGGACCCGACGCGGGTCTGGCGCGGGATGAGCCGTTCGGCCATGTCGAAATCCTCGGGATAGGTCAGCTTCATCAGTCGGGCGTCGCCTTCAACCAGATCGACCCGCCCACCGGCGTGCTCGACCACGGCGGCGTCGTCCGTCGGCGTCTGGTCGCCTGGCCACTGGGTCCAGGCCCGTGACAGGGCGCCGACGCGAAACGCCTGCGGGGTCTGGGCGCGGAACAGTCCGTCCCGATCGACGGTCTCGATCGTCTCTCCGGCGCGACGCTTCAGGGTGTCCGCCACGGGAAGGACCGGCAGGGCCGCGTCTGCACCGCCTTCGATCGCATCGATCAGGCGGCGAACGACCGCTTCCGGCACGATCGGCCGGGCGGCGTCATGGACGAGCACGATCTGCTCCGGCGCGGGGGCCAGCGTCTCCAGGCCCGCCCGAACCGAGGCCGCTCGCGTCTCCCCGCCGACGGCGAGACGCCAGCCGGTCAGCCCTTCGAGCGCCGCTGCGGCCCGCGCCTCCTCGCCCTTCGCGACGACGACGACGACGTGCGACGCGCCGGCGGCCAGCAGGGTCTCGACCGACCAGCGGATCACGGGCTTTCCGGCTAGGGTCCGCCACTGCTTGGCGTCGCCGGCTCCGGCGCGCATCCCGGTCCCGGCGGCGACGACGAGGGTTGAGAAGGTCATGGCGGCCTTCTAATGGCCCGGGTTTGGGTTGACGAGGGGCCGATGAGCCGAGGGTTGAGGATCGGAGACGTCGAGATCGCCGGGCGGGTGCTGATGGCCCCCATGACCGGTGTCACCGACCTGCCGTTCCGACAGGTCGCCTCGCGGCTGGGCGCGGCCTATGTGGCGACCGAGATGGTGGCCTCGGCCGAACTGGCGCGGGGACGGCCCGACGTGGTGCGCAGAGCCGCTGTGGGCGGCGGCCTGCCGCTGACGGTGATCCAGCTTGTCGGCGGCGACCCGATCAAAATGGCCGAAGGCGCGCGGATGGCCGAGCGCGCGGGCGCGGACATCATCGACCTGAACTACGGATGCCCGGCGAAGGAGGTGGTCGGCGTCGCCTCCGGTTCGTCCCTGATGCGCGATCCGGCTCGGGCGGTCGCCATCGTTTCGTCTGTGGTCGAGGCCGTCAGTCGACCGGTGACGGTCAAGATGCGGCTCGGCTGGGACGATGAGGACCGGAACGCGGCGGAGCTCGCCCAGGCGTTCGAGGCGCGCGGCGTGGCCGCCGTGACGGTGCATGGCCGCACGCGACAGCAGTTCTACAAGGGCGTCGCCGACTGGGACGCCGTGGCGGAGGTGAAGCGCGCGGTCGCCGTTCCCGTCATCGTCAACGGCGACATCGTCACGGCGGAGCAGGCGAGGGAGGCCCTGGATCGATCCGGCGCGGACGCCCTGATGCTGGGGCGCGGCGTGTACGGTCGGCCCTGGCTGGCGGCCCATCTGGAGCGCGCCCTGACCGATGGAACGCAGCTCCAGGAGCCCGCCGCGGAGGCGAGGGCGGCGATCGTCATCGATCACATGCGTGCGTCCCTGGCCTTCTATGGCGCACACCTTGGATTGCGCATGTTCCGCAAGCATCTCGGCTGGTACATCGAACAGGCGCCGTGGCCTGCGGACGCTACGGCCCGGCGGATCGCCAAGTCGGAGTTGTGTCGACTGGACGACCCGGATGAGGTCGAACGTCGGCTGCGCGGGCTCTGGCTGAGCGGTTCAGACAATTTCACCGCAAGGCCTGTTGAAATTTCGCCACAGGCGGCGGAAACTACTGCTGCATGACGGCAACACCTCCAGCCAAGGCCGAGCGACGCCTCCCTGTGCGGGACGCGGCGGCCGAGGCGTCCGTCGGCCCTGATCCCCTCTGGACCCGATTTGTCGCCGGCCGGACACGCGCGCTGTTCGCCGCCGCCTATGGGGTGGCGGTTCTTGTGGCGGCCGCCGCCATCTGGATCGTCGCGGTGGCGCCCGGCGCCTCGCTGGACGACGCGGGCGGCGCGCGGGCGGTGGCGGGCCAGGTCGTGCTTTACGTGCTGCTCGCCAATCTGGTGCTCATCATCGCTCTAGCGGCGGCGGTCGGCGGACAGGTCATGCGGCTGGCCAAGGGGCGGCGCACCGATCCGGGCGCCCGTCTGCACCTTCGCTTCGTGGCCCTGTTTTCGCTGGTCGCGGTGGCGCCGGCCATCATTATCGCCCTCGTGTTCGGCGTCCTGGTGAACCGGGGGGTCGATCAGTGGTTCAGCGAGAACGTCAGCTCGGCGGTCGAGAACGGCGCGCTGATCGGCGCCGCCTATGTTGAGGATGTCGGTTCCGACATGGAGCGCGACCTCGACGCCATGGCCACCGAGCTGGGCGGCGTGAGACCTCTGTTCGACAACCGCCTTCAGTTCTCCAGCGCCCTGACCCAGATCGCGGACTTCTTCGGCTATCCGGCGGTGTACATCCTGGACGCCGACGGCAAGGTGCTGGCCCAGGGCGTTCTCGCGGGCGCTCCGCCCTATGTCGCGCCGCCGGCGTCCGCCTTTCAGATCGCAGCAGAAGGCGAGGAAGCTCCGGTAGAGGTCACGGAGAACCCGGACACCATCCGGGCGGTCTATCCGCTGGAAAGCTATGGCGACGCCTATCTGTATGTGGTGCGTCCGCTGGCGCCCGGCCTGGTCGGCCAGATGCGGACCAGCGCGGAATCCATCCGCCGATACCGCGAAGCCGAGGAAAGCCGCTTACGAATCCAGTCGGCCTTCATTCTGAGCTATCTTGAGACCGCGCTTCTGGTTCTGGTCGGCGCGGTGTGGCTGGGGATGTCCGCCGCCAGCGCCATTTCCGGGCCGATCGGGCGTCTGGTCAAGGCGGCGGATCAGGTGGCGGGCGGGGATTTGTCCGCGCGCGTCGACAGTGAAGGCGCACCGGGTGAGATCGCCGCCCTGTCCGACGCCTTCAACCGCATGACCGGCGACCTCCAGACGCAGCAGGCGGCGCTTCGGGCCGCCAGCGCCGAGGCCCAGGATCGCAGCCGGTTCATCGAAACCGTGTTGTCCGGCGTCAGCGCCGGGGTGATCGGTCTGGACCGGTTGGGGCGGGTTTCCGCGATCAACGACAGCGCCATGCAGCTCTTGTCGATCGCCTCGGACGAGGTGATGGGGCGTCCGCTGGCGGACGTCGCCCCCGAACTCGGCGAGCTGGTCGGCCGGGTGGAAGCGCACATCGAGGAAGACATCGACGTCGGCCGGGCCGGGGAGACGCGTCGGCTGCGGGTCCGGATCGAGGGCGGGATGGGCGGCGAAATGGTGCTGACCTTCGACGACATCACCCGGCTGGTGACGGCCCAGCGCAACGCCGCCTGGCGTGACGTCGCGCGCCGCATCGCCCACGAGATCAAGAACCCGCTCACGCCGATCCAGCTGTCGGCCGAGCGCCTGAAGCGAAAATATCGCGCGCGGATCGGCGACGATGTCGAGGTGTTCGACCGCTGCACGGACACCATCATCCGGCAGGTCGGCGACATCGGCCGCATGGTCGACGAGTTCTCGTCCTTCGCCCGGATGCCGACGCCGCGCTTCACGTCCGAAGACCCGGCGGAACTGTTGCGTCAGGCGGTGTTCGCGCAAAGGGTGGCCCTGGCCGAGGTCGGCGTCGAACTGATCGAGCCCCTGCCGCAGGTCACGCTTCAGGCCGACGGCCGCATGGTCGGCCAGGCGCTGACCAACATCCTCAAGAACGCCGGCGAGGCGGTGCAGGCGCATCGGGCCGAGGCCGCGGACGACGCCGCGCCGGGCATCCTGGCCTGGCTGGAGGCGGACGACCAGCGCGTCATCTTCGTGATCGAGGACTCCGGAAAGGGCTTGCCGGATCGCGACCGCGATCGCCTGACCGAGCCCTATGTCACGACGCGGGAGAAGGGCACCGGCCTGGGTCTCGCGATCGTGCGTCGCATCTGTGAGGACCACGGCGGCGAGCTGAAACTGGCGGACGCCGAAACCCTGTCCGGCGCCCGTATCTGCCTGATCTTCCCTCTCAACCCCCACGCCCCGTCGTCGCAGGATGTCCCTGCCGGCGTCGTGGCGGCCGAATAGCGAGGACCCATGCGCTCCACTGGCGCCGACATCCTGGTCGTTGACGACGAAGCCGACATCCGCGAGCTGGTGTCCGGCCTGCTGGAGGACGAAGGCCATGCCGTCCGGGTCGCCTCGAACTCGGAGGAGGCTCTGGCCGCCGTGCGGGCGCGCAAGCCCTCGCTGATCGTGCTGGACATCTGGATGCAGGGCGGGGGCATGGACGGGCTGGAGATGCTCGACATGGTCCGGGGCCTGGACGAGGACCTGCCGGTCGTCATGATGTCCGGACACGGCAACATCGAAACGGCCGTCAGCGCGTTGAAGCGCGGGGCTTACGACTTCATCGAAAAGCCGTTCAAGTCGGATCGGCTGGTGGTGGTGGTCGAGCGGGCGCTGGAGGCGGCGACGCTGAAGCGCGAGAACCGTCGCCTTCGGGCCCAGAGCATGACGCCGTCCGGGCTGATCGGGCGCTCGGCTGCCGCCCAGTCGCTCCGCTCCACGATTTCGAAGGTGGCGCCCGCCAATAGCCGCGTGCTGATTTCCGGCCCGCCGGGATCCGGCAAGGAACTGGTCGCGCGGCAGATCCACGACGCCAGCCCGCGCGCCCGCGCCGAGTTCGTCGCGATCTCCGCCGCCGGCATGACGCCGGAGCGCCTGGATTCCGAGCTGTTCGGCGAAGAGGGGCATGACGGCCGTCCGCGCAAGATCGGCCTGTTCGAACGCGCCCACGGCGGCACCCTGTATATCGACGACGTGTCGGACATGCCGCGTGAAAGCCAGAGCCGCGTGCTGCGGGTGCTGGTCGAGCAGCGGTTTCGTCGCGTCGGCGGCGAGCAGGACGTTCAGGTCGATGTCCGGGTGGTCACCTCGACCTCGAAGGACCTCAAGGCCGAAATCACGGATGGCCGCTTCCGCGAGGACCTGTTCCATCGTCTGAATGTCGTGCCAATCCGGGTGCCGCCGCTGTCGGAACGGCGGGAGGACATCGCCGAACTGGTCGATCACTTTATCGATCTGCTGGCTTCGTCGCAGGGGCTGCAGCGTCGCCGGATCGGCGATGACGCCATCGCCGTGCTTCAGGTCCATCCCTGGCCGGGCAATGTGCGCCAGCTGCGCAACAACGTCGAACGGCTGCTGATCCTGGCGACCGGCGATCCGGCCGATCCCATCACGGCCGACATGCTGCCCCAGGAGGTCGCGGCCTCGGGCGGCGCGTCCTCTCTGGGCGCCGACAAGATCATCGCCCTGCCGTTGCGGGAGGCGCGCGAGGTCTTCGAGCGGGAGTATCTGGCGGCCCAGATCATGCGGTTCGGCGGAAATATCTCGCGCACCGCCGCCTTTATCGGCATGGAGCGGTCGGCCTTGCACCGCAAGCTCAAGTCACTGGGAGTCTCGCCGTCGCGCGGCGGAGACGATGAGGAAGGAACCGCCGGCTGATGTCCCGCGTCGCCTATGTCAACGGCACCTATCGCCCGCACGGTCAGGCCGTGGTTCACATCGAGGATCGGGGCTTCCAGTTCGCCGACGGCGTCTATGAGGTCTGGGGCGTGTTCGGCGGTCGGCTGGCCGATTTCGACGGGCACATGACCCGGCTGCATCGCAGCCTGAACGAATTGCGCATTCCAATCCCGATGACGCGCGAGGCGCTGAAGCAGGTGCTGAACGAGACGATCCGGCGCAACCGGGTCCAGAACGGCATCGTCTATCTGCAGGTCACTCGCGGCACGGCGCCGCGCGACCACGCCTTCCCCCAGGACACCGCGCCCAGCGTGGTGGTCACCGCCAAGCGGGTGGATACGGCCAAGGGCGAGGCCATGGCGGCGCGGGGCGCGGCCGGGGTCACCCAGCCGGACATCCGTTGGGGCCGCTGCGACATCAAGACGGTCGGCCTTCTGCCCAATGTACTGGCCAAGCAGGCGGCGCGGGAAAGCGGCGCCTATGAGTGCCTGATGTACGACGAAATGGGCCTGATCACCGAAGGGTCATCCACCAACGCCTGGATCGTCGACGAGAACGGCAAGCTGCGGACCCGTGACACCCAGGCGAACATTCTGAAGGGCGTCACCCGGACCCAGTTGCTGGACATCATCGCCGAAGAGGGGGTCGAGCTGGACGAGCGGCCCTTTTCCGTCGAGGAGGCGAAGAAGGCGCGCGAGGTGTTCGTGACGGCCGCCAGCACCTTCGTCATGCCGCTGGTTTCTCTGGACGGCGTGCGGATCGGCGACGGCAAGCCAGGCCCGGTGGCGACCCGCCTGAGGGCCGCCTATCTGGAGCAGGCCGACCGCGACGCCGTCTGACCAGCGATCACTTATGACTGCAGGGCGGTTGCGGCCCGGCGCACGGGGTGTCTAAGGTGGTGGACCGGAATGTGACCGGTCCCGCGTCGCTCCCTCGACGTGGCGAAACAACGAAGAACAGGATGAACCTGCCATGTCGCAAGACAAGCGTCAGAACCTTCAGGACACCTTCCTCAACTCGGTCCGCAAGACCAAGACGCCGCTGACCATCTTTCTGGTCAACGGCGTGAAGTTGCAGGGCATCGTGACCTGGTTCGACAACTTCTGCGTGCTGCTGCGTCGCGACGGCCAGTCGCAACTGGTCTACAAGCACGCCATATCGACCATCATGCCCTCGGCGCCCGTCCAGCTGTATGAGCCGGAAGCCGACGAGGACTGAAATCACCGGCTTTCGTCCCGCCTCTGGCTGTACGGCCGGGGTGAATAGATGAAGGCAAGGGTTTGAGTTCAAAACTGATCGATCATTCGGTCCCGCTGATCCGGGCCGTCGTCATTCACCCGGACGGACGGGGCGAGAACGCGCGTCACGCAGCCGAGCGGCTGGAAGAGGCGGTCGGTCTCGCCCGGGCCCTGGATCTGGATGTCCGCGCCGAGGAGATCGTGCGCCTGCGCAAGCCGACGCCCGCGACCCTGTTCGGCGCCGGCAAGGTGGACGAGCTGGCCGCCCTGGTTCGCGCCGCCGAGGCCGAGGCTGTTGTGGTCGACGATGCGCTGACGCCGGTGCAGCAGCGCAATCTCGAGAAGGCCTGGGACGCCAAGGTCATCGATCGCACCGGCCTGATCCTCGAAATCTTCGGCCGGCGCGCACGAACGAAGGAAGGTCGGTTGCAGGTCGAACTGGCCCGACTGGACTATGAGCGGTCGCGGCTGGTCCGGACCTGGACCCACCTGGAACGCCAGCGCGGCGGCACGGGATCGACCGGCGGCCCCGGCGAAACCCAGATCGAGCTCGATCGCCGCCTGATCGCCGATCGCATCGTCCGCCTGAAGGGGGAACTGGAGGAGGTGCGTCGCACGCGCGGACTGCACCGCAAGGCCAGGGCCCGCGTGCCTTACCCGACGGTCGCCTTGGTCGGCTACACCAACGCCGGCAAGTCGACGTTGTTCAACCGTCTGACCGGCGCCGAGGTCCTGGCCAAGGACCTGTTGTTCGCGACGCTGGACACCACGGTGCGGACGATCCGCCTGCCGCAGGGCCGGCCCGCGATCGTGGCGGACACCGTCGGCTTCATCAGCGATCTGCCGCACGAGCTCGTTGAGAGTTTCCGCGCCACTCTGGAAGAGGTGGGGGAGGCTGACCTGATCCTGCATGTGCGCGACATCGCCTCGCCCGACACCGACGCCCAGGCGCGCGACGTCGAAGCGGTCATGAAGCAGATCCCCACGCCGGAGGGCCGGCAGCGGCGCATTCTGGAAGTGTGGAACAAGGTCGATCTCGTCGATGCCGAGACGCGGGAGCGGCTGACGGGGGAAGCGGCGCGGCGCAGCTGGAGCGAGGCCGGCGCCGTCCTGGTTTCGGCCTGGACCGGTGAAGGGATCGAGGGCCTTCGTGAAGCGATCGCGGCGCGGATCGACGATGATCCGCCCTTCGACCTGATCCTGCGCGCGGCCGAGGGGGAGGCTCTCGCCTGGCTGTACGCCAACGGCCGGATCACGGCGCGCGATCACGACACGGATGGCGACGTCCATGTCACCGTCCGCCTGTCCCCCCAGGCCCTGGGTCGCCTGGAACGGCTGTATCCCGACATTCTGGCTCGGGTCTGAGGCGGTGCATCTGATCGAGACCGTCCTGCTGCTGCTGTTGGCGGTCGTGATCTCCGGCTGGCTGGCGCGAGTGACCCGGATCGCCCTGCCGCTGGTCCAGATCGGTCTGGGCGCGGCCATCGTCCTGGCGACCGGTCACACGGTCGATCTGGAGCCCGACGTCTTCTTTCTGCTGTTTCTGCCGCCGCTGCTGTTTCTCGACGGTTGGCGCATCCCCAAGGAGGATCTGTTCCGGGATCGGGCGACCATTCTGGAGCTGGCGCTGGGCCTCGTGCTGTTCACCGTCATCGGCCTGGGCCTGCTGATCTGGTGGATGATTCCGGAAATGCCGCTGGCGGTGGCCTTCGCCCTTGCCGCCATCCTGTCGCCGACCGACCCGATCGCGGTGCAGGCGATCGCGGCGCGCGCGCCGATCCCCAAGCGGCTGATGCACATCCTGGAGGGCGAGTCGCTGCTGAACGACGCGACCGGCCTGACCTGCATGCGGATCGCCGTCATCGCCGCCACGACGGGCGCCTTCTCCCTGACCCAGGCGGTCGGAACGTTCGCCTGGCTGGCCGTCGCGGGTATCGCGGCCGGCGTGGCCGTCACCCTGGCGGTCAATCTGGTGAAGGGATGGATCAGCCGTCGCTGGGGCGATGACGTCGGGGCGCAGATCCTGATCAGTCTGCTGACCCCGTTCGCGGCCTATCTGGTGGCCGAGAAGCTGCAGGGCTCGGGCATTCTCGCGGCCGTGGCCGCCGGCGTCACCATGAGCTTTTCGGAGCAGGGCGGGTTCCGCAGCCCGGTGCTCGCCACCACGCGCGTGCACCGGGCGGTCGTCTGGGATGCGGTCCAGTTCGCGGCCAACGGCGTGATCTTCGTCCTGCTGGGCGAGCAGATGCCGTCGATCCTGTCGCGCGCGGCCGAGGTCGTGGCGGGCACCAGCCGACCGGAGGTCTGGTGGCTGGCGGTCTATGTCCTGGCCATCGTCGCCACCCTGGCGGCGCTGCGGTTCATCTGGGTGTGGACGTCCCTCAAGTTGACCCTGTACCGGCGTCGGCATCGCGGCCCGCCGCCCAAGGTCGGGCTTCGCCTGACCCTCGTGATGTCTCTGGCCGGGGTGCGGGGCGCCATCACCCTGGCCGGCATCCTGACCCTGCCGTTTGCGCTGGAGGACGGCTCGGCCATGCCGTCGCGCAACCTTGCGATCTTTCTGGCGGCGGCCGTGATCGTGGTGTCGCTGGTGCTGGCCTCCGTGGCGCTGCCGCGGCTGCTGAAGGATGTGGAGCTGCCTCCGGAGCCGTCCCACGAGCGCGACGAGGATCAGGCGCGCGCCGCAGCGGCCCAAGCCGCGCTGCGGGCCATCGAGGACCTGTCGCATGACCTCGCGGAGGGCAAGCCCAACCCGGATCTCTATTCCGAGGTGGCGGCGCGGTTGATGGCCTTCTACCGGCACCGCATCGAAAGCCGGACCAAGACCGACGAGGACGAAGCCCGCGTCGCCCGCCAGGCCGACGACATCGAGCGTCGCCTTCGATTGGCCGGCCTCGCCGCCGAACGCGAGGAACTGGGACGTCTCGCCCGCCTTCGACGGATCGACGAGGAGACGGCGCGGCGGTTGATCCGTGAGATCGATCTCCAGGAACTGCGCTACGGCTGAACCGCGGCGGGTTGTTCTATGTCCGCACCGCTCGCGAGACGGTGACCGCCCGCGCGTTCCGGTCGAGCTTGAACCGGGCGGCGTCGAGACCACATACTGGCCTGATGCCGCCAGAGTCGGCGGGTCGTCGCCCAGGGTTGCTGCATGTCGCGGGGCCGGGCGCGACGGCGGGTCGGAGATTCTCGATGACCCCGGAGCAAGTGAATATGACCGAGTCCAAAATCCTGCCCGTGTTGCCGCTTCGGGACATCGTGGTGTTTCCGCACATGGTCGTGCCGCTGTTCGTAGGGCGCGAGAAATCCGTGCGCGCGCTCGACGAGATCATGAAGGGTGAGAAGCAGATCCTGCTGGCGACCCAGAAGAACTCGGCGGACGACGAGCCGTCGCATGACGCCATTTATCCGATCGGCGTGCTGGCCAGTGTTCTGCAACTCCTGAAACTGCCCGACGGCACCGTGAAGGTGCTGGTCGAGGGCAAGGGCCGGGCGAAGCTGAAGCAATTCACCGACCGTGACGACTATTTCGAAGCCGAGATCGAGGGCATCGAGGACGAGCCCGGCGACGCCGCCCAGTCCGAAGCCATGTCGCGCGCGGTCGTCGAACAGTTCGAAAACTATGTGAAGCTGAACAAGAAGGTCCCGCCCGAGGCCCTCAGCGCCATCCCGCAGATCACCGACCCGTCGAAGCTGGCCGACAGCGTCGCCGCTCACCTGTCGGTCAAGATCGCCGAGAAGCAGGCCCTGCTGGAGACCATCGACGTGCCGCGTCGTCTTGAGGCCGTTTACGGGCTGATGGAAGGCGAGATCAGCGTGCTTCAGGTCGAGAAGAAGATCCGCTCGCGCGTGAAGCGCCAGATGGAGAAGACCCAGCGCGAATACTATCTGAACGAGCAAATGAAGGCGATCCAGCGCGAGCTGGGCGAGACCGACGACGCGCGTGACGAGATCCTCGAACTCGAGAAACGCATCCGCAAGACGCGCCTGTCCAAGGAAGCGCGCACCAAGGCCGAGGCCGAGGTGAAGAAACTGCGGAACATGAGCCCGATGTCGGCCGAGTCGACCGTCGTGCGGAACTATCTGGACTGGCTGCTGGGCATTCCCTGGGGCAAGGCCAAGACCAAGCCGATCGATCTGACCAAGGCCGAAGCGATCCTCGAGGAGGACCACTATGGTCTGGAGAAGGTCAAGGAACGGATCATCGAATATCTGGCCGTTCAGGCCCGCACCAATTCGCTGAAAGGCCCGATCCTGTGCCTGGTCGGCCCTCCCGGCGTCGGCAAGACCTCGCTGGCCAAGTCGATCGCCAAGGCGACCGGCCGCGAATATGTTCGCATGTCGCTGGGCGGGGTCCGTGACGAGGCCGAGATCCGGGGTCACCGCCGGACCTATATCGGGTCCATGCCGGGCAAGATCATCCAGTCGATGAAGAAGGCCAAGACCACCAACGCCTTCATCCTTCTGGACGAGATCGACAAACTGGGCGCCGACTGGCGCGGCGACCCGTCGTCGGCGCTGCTGGAAGTGCTGGACCCGGCCCAGAACTCGACGTTCGGGGATCACTATCTGGAGGTCGACTACGACCTGTCGAACGTGATGTTCGTGACCACGGCCAACAGCCTGAACATGCCGCAACCGCTGATGGACCGGATGGAGATCATCCGGGTGTCCGGCTACACCGAGGACGAAAAGGTCGAGATCGCCCGGCGTCACGTCCTGCCCAAGGTCACGACCGACAATGGCCTGAAGCCGGCCGAGTTCACGGTCCCGGACGACACGATTCGCGACCTGATCCGCTACTACACGCGTGAGGCCGGGGTGCGGTCGCTGGAGCGCGCCCTGGGCGGCCTGGCCCGCAAGGCCGTCCGCGAAATGGCCAAGACCAAGGCCCTGTCGATCACCGTCGATGACGCCAAACTGGCCGAGTACGCCGGTGTGCGGAAGTATCGCTACGGCGAGACGGACGAGGACGATCAGGTCGGCATCGTCACCGGCCTGGCCTGGACCGAGTTCGGCGGCGACATCCTGACGATCGAGGCGATCAAGATGCCGGGTCGCGGCCGTATGACGGTCACCGGCAACCTGCGCGACGTGATGAAGGAGTCGATCTCCGCGGCGGCCTCCTATGTCCGCAGCCGGGCCCTGAGCTTCGGCGTCAAGCCGCCGGTGTTCGAGAAGACCGACATCCACGTCCACGTGCCGGACGGCGCCACGCCCAAGGACGGGCCGTCCGCCGGCGTCGCCATGACGGTCGCCATGGTGTCGGTCCTGACCGGCATTCCGATCCGCAAGGACATCGCCATGACCGGCGAGATCACCCTGCGTGGCCGGGTGACCGCCATCGGCGGCCTGAAGGAAAAGCTGCTGGCCGCGCTGCGCTCGGGCATCAAGACGGTGTTGATCCCGCAGGAGAATGAAAAGGACCTGGCGGACGTGCCTGACAATGTGAAGTCGGCGTTGGAGATCGTCCCGATCTCCACGGCTGACGAGGCGCTGAAGTGGGCGCTGACCGGCACGCTCACGCCGGTCGAATGGGACGAGGCGGCCGAGCCCCTCAGCCCGACACCGCCGCCGTCCGCCGGCGACGGGGGCGTGGTGGTCAGCCACTGATGCAGACAGAGGGAACGGCCCCGGAGTCATCCGGGGCCGTTTCCATTTGCGGCTTGAACAGGCTGCGCCGGGCGGGCAAAACCCCAGCCTGCGGTCAGGGCGGCTAGCTCAGCTGGTCAGAGCATCTCGTTTACACCGAGAGGGTCGGCGGTTCGAACCCGTCGCCGCCTACCACCGCAGGACATGAAAAGGGCCGTCGCGGCGTCGCGACGGCCCTTTTCCTTTTTCCCTGTCGCCTCTGGATCAGAAGCGGAAGCTGGCCCGCAGCAGCAGGGTGTAGCGGATGTAGTCTTCCAGCTTTTCGGCGTCGGCGCTGATGGTCAGCATGCCGAGTTCGTTGCCGACGGCCAGCCGCAGGCCCGCGATCGGACCACCGCCCTTGACCAGTTCCGGCGTCAGGACGAAGTCCGGACCGCCCGAAACGTAACGGCCGATGGTTTCGCCGGCCTCGACCGAGATGTTCTGACGCCAGCCGAGGCGAAGCTCGGGACGGATCCAGCCGTTGGTGCCGAAGCCGTAGCCGAAGTTCACCGCCGCGACGGACGAGAAGATGTGGCCGTCCCGCTCGTCGATCTCCAGATCGAAGCCGTCGCCGCCGCCGCTCTCGACGCGCGCATCCTCACTCAGGGCGAAGTATTCGGCATAGACCTCCGGTCGGACGCTGAAGCGACCGAACGACTTCTCGTAGGACGCGCCGCCGGCCAGGGCCAGGGTGAAGCCGTTCCATTCGGAGGTGTTGCGCAGATACAGGCCGTCGCCCACGAGCGAGCGGTTGGCCTCGAAGGTCGCGTAGCCGCCGGCGGCGCGGGCCCAGGTCGTCCAGTTCCCGCCCTGCGCTCGCCAGTAGAGACCGAGCTCGATCAGATTGGCCGACAGGACCTCTTCGGCCTCGGCCTCCGGATCCTGGATATCGGACGAGGTGAAGGCCAGGGAGACGCCGATCGCGCCGAGGCCCGTGCCTCGCTCCACGCCGCCCGCCATGCCGAAGCCTTCGGAGCGATAGCCGTAGGTGTCGGTCTTGTCCTTGTCGGCGTAGAAGTTGATCTCCTGCACCCAGGCGCTGGTCTCGCCTTCGGCCGCCGAGGCGTTGCGGCCGGTCAGGGCCCGGGTCACGGCGTCCACGCCCGTCGCCAGTGAGGTGAGGGGGCCGCCCGAGTGGTCGGGCAGCATCTGCTCGTACAGATCGAAGAAGCTCTCGCGATCAGTGGCGCTCAGGAAGGCGGACGCCAGGGCGCTGTTGGCGCCGACCCCGGCGTAGAAGGCGTCGAAAGCGCCGGCCTCGGCGGAAATCATGTCCGCTTCGGCGGCGGTGCGCCGCCGGGCGTCGACGTAGATCTGGCCCTGGGCCAGGTCCGTTCCCGCGTTGACCACATAAAGATAGGGCGAGTTGTCGGCGATCAGGCTCTGGTCGAAGTCGCCCGCTGACAGAGTGTCCGCATCGATCAGCGTGAACCGTCCCGGCTGTTGCAGCAGGGACGTGAAGCGGACGCCCAGGCCGGCGCCGTCGGCGATCGTCGCCGAGCTATTGACCTTGAAGCCGCCGCTCGCGCTCTGGTTGGGATCGAACGCCACGATCAGATTGCCGTCCGCGCCGACGTTCAGGCCGGAGACGTTTAGCTGGGCGGCCTGGCGGGACTGCAGCGTGCCGTTCTGTATGTCGATGTTCAGAAGCCCGTCGGTATCCGACAAAGCGCCGATGACCGATGCGCCGCCGGTGATCCGCAGCTGGTCCGCGCCGGCGCCGAAGCTGATGTCGCCGATGACCAGGCCGTTCTGGATATCGACCAGATCGGCGCCGGAACCGAGCTTGATCGCGCCGTAGATCGAGGGCTCTTCCGAATCGACGATGCCGTCGCCGTCGGTGTCGTCTTCCTCGTTGTCCTCTTCGCTCTGGATGCCGATCTGGCGCAGGGTCACGCCCGAGGTGTTGGCCGACAGATCGAAGGCGGTGGAGGTTCCGGTGATCGGGTCGCCGGCCTCGTTCGACGTCAGGTTCGCTTGAATCACACCGTTGTTGGTGATCGAGTTGAGGGTCCCCGACAAGTCACGCACGGCGGTCAGGGCGCCGACGCCGCCAGATGCGGTCGTCAGGATCGTCCCGTCATTGACGAGCGAGGTCAGGCTGGCGCCGCTGTCGATCAGGATCGAGGAGACGGTCGAACCCGTCTTGGCCGCAGCACCTGCGGTGATGAATCCGCTGTTGTAGAGCGTGGGAGCGACCGCACCGTCCGAGAACCGCATTCCGGTGGCGGAGCCGCCGTTGGAAAGCGCCGCGATCGTGCCCTCGTTGCGGACGCCGCCCTGGATGGTGACCGACTGGCCGCCGTCGACGCCGAAGCGCACGCCGGTGGCGTTGATGCCGTCGTAGACGCCGGAGCCCGTGACCGAGCCCTTGTTGATGAAGCCGTAGTTCAGATCACCCGCGCCGACGACGCCCAGGGTGATGTCGCGCGCCGTCGATCCGACCACGACGGCAGGCGCCGCGCCATAGGTGAATATGGTGGCGAGCCCCTCGCCGGCGTCGGGGCGCCCGTCGCCGTCGACATCGGTGTTCTCGCCATCGGCCTGTGGCGGTCCATCCAGAATCACGCCGCCGGCGATGCTGCCGGCGACGCTGATGGCCGATCCGCCCTGAAGCAGGTCGTCGGCATCGAGATTGCTGACAAAGGTGTCGCCACCCAGGGCTGTGTAGCGATAACCGGTGCTGGTCACTCCGCCCTGAATGCTCAGCCGCCCGCCGACGTCTCCGCTGACGGCCACGCCGATGGCGCCCTCGCCATTGGCCCGCAGCGTGCCGTCCTGTAGCACATTGCCGGACACGGGGCCGGCAACGCTGAGCCCGACGCTGCGATCGCCATAGGTTGTGATCGTTCCGAACGCAGACACGTTGCCGGTCAGGGCCGTGTCGACGGCGACGCCATAGGAGTCATTGCCTTCGACGCGAATACTGGAATCGCCCTGCAGCACAACGTCGCCGACGACACCGCCCGCGCCCGCAAGGCGAATGCCGTAGCGGCCCGAGCCCGTGGCCCACGGTCCGTCGATGTCGCCGTCCGTGTCTGAATCCGGATAGGTCTCGATCGAGTCGAGAACGGTGATGGATCCCGATACACGAAGAGTCGTGGCCACGCCGCCATTGACCAGCACGCCGACGGCGCCATCCGCCGCCTTGTCCATGGTGATGGAGCTGCCGGCGTCGAGCGTCAGGGTGTTGTTGGAATCGACGACGATGGCCGAACCCGACGTCAGATTGATCGCCCCGCCGCTGGCGAGACGGATGTTGTCGGCGGCCGACCCCGTGGCGTTGGACGTCTGAATCGGCGTCGTGCGCGCCGTAGAGATCACCACCTCGGCCTGTACGCCTGTGGCGACCATCAAAGGGGCGAGCGCAGCAGCCGCCGCGAGCAGGTTACGCATTCGATCAAACAATCCCAGTGGTCGAACAGTCCGCCGGCGGGCGGCGCATGCCGGGCCCGTCTAGCAGGCCCTATGCAAGCTTGCCTCAAGTTTCTCGAATTTGAGGCGAATGCAAGGCCGTGATCCCCGACTTTCGCCAGCCGCCGATTGACCAACGGATCAAGGATTGATACTGAAGTGATATCACTATGATTTGAATTTCCGGGAGGGCTGAATGTCTCAAACCAAGTCTGTCGAACGGCCGGCGAACACCGCCAACGGCATTGCGATGTTGCTGGTCGGCCTGTTGACGCCGATCGCGGGCTTCGCCTGGGCGGCGCAGTCCGGCGGGGCGGTCGTTCCCGTCATCGTCGCCGTCGTGGCCGGCGTGATCGGGCTGTTGCTGCTTTGCGGTCTGTATTCGCTTCAGCCCAATGAGGGGATGGCGATCCTGCTGTTCGGCGAATACCGCGGCACCGATCGAAAGACCGGCCTGCGTTGGGTCTTGCCCTGGTACAGCCGCAAGAAGATCTCGCTGCGCGCCCGCAACGTCACCAGCGACCGCCTGAAGGTCAATGACAAGCGCGGCAACCCGGTCGAGATCGCGGCCAACGTCGTCTGGCGGGTGCAGGATTCGGCCCAGGCCCTGTTCGACGTGGACGACTATCAGGCCTTTGTGGACATCCAGATCGACACCGGCCTGCGCGACATCGCCACCCACTACGCCTACGACCACGGCGAGCACGAAGAGGGGCAGGATCGCGAACTGACCCTTCGCGCCGACGCCGAGGACGTCGCCGAGCATCTGCAGCGTGAACTGGCGGTGCGGGTGACGGCCGCAGGCATCGCGATCGACGAGGCGCGGCTGGCGCACCTGGCCTATGCGCCGGAAATCGCGGGCGCCATGCTGCGGCGTCAGCAGGCCGAAGCGGTCCTGTCCGCCCGCCGCATGATCGTCCAGGGCGCTGTCAGCATGGTCGAAAGCGCGCTGAAGGACCTGAACGAGCGGGACGTCGTGTCGCTGGACGAGGACCGGAAGGCCGCGATGGTGTCCAACCTGCTGGTGGTCCTGTGCGCCGATCGTGAGGCCCAGCCGGTCGTCAACACCGGGACGCTCTACGGCTGATGGCGGGCAAGACGCGTAAGCCGTTCCTGATGCGCGCGTCGCCCGGCGTCATGGCGGCGGTCGAGAAATTGGCCGCCGCCGAGCTGCGCTCGGTCAACGCCCAGGTCGAGGTGCTGCTGCGGGAGGCGCTGGCGCGCCGGGGCGTCGACCTGGCCGACACAGAGACCGGCGGGTCGTGATCCGCCTGCCTCTTGAGCTTGGCCGCAGCGAAGAGTAGGGGCTGGCTCCGCCGCCTCCGGCTTTGTCCGCACGCATCCCAATTCGGGCATTGTGCGTTCCGGAGCGTCAACCCCGGAGCGCGCCTGGATGAGCTACACCGATCTCGACGTTCAGGAAGGCGAGCTTCAGCTCATTCCCGGTCTGGATGAAGAGGTGGCCGCCACCCTGCGGGCGCTGAAGGCGGCGTCCGAGGAGCCCCGTCCGCGTCTTGTCGACACGACCATGCTTTATGCGCCGCGGTCGGGCGGCGTGAAGCGGTATCTACTGTCGAAGAAGGCCTGGCTGGCCGAGAACCGACCCGGCGTCGCCCATTCCCTGATCGTCCCCGGCGCCCGCCATCGCGCGGGGCTCGACGGCATTGTGAAACTGCGGGCGACGAAACTGCCCTTCGGAGACGGCTATCGCTGGCCCACCTCCGTTCGTCGTTGGGGCGCCTGGGTCGCGGCGATGAAGCCCGACCTGATCGAGGCCGGCGATCCCTATACGCCGGGGCAGGGGGCTCTGGAGGCCGGTCAGCGCGCCGGTTGTCCCGTTGTCGGCTTCTGCCATTCCGACCCCGCCAGCCTCGCCGCCCTTCATTTCGGCGAATGGGCCAAGAAGCCGGTCGAAAAGCGGTGGGCGCGGCTGTTCTCCCAGTTCGATCGCGTCGTCTCGCCCAGCCGTTTCATCGCCCGACGTCTGGAAGAGGCCGGCATCGACAACATCGTGGTGCGGCCGCTGGGCGTCGAGATCGACACCTTCCGGCCGGACCGTGGCGACCGTGACTGGCTGCGTCGCAAGCTGGGTCTGGGCGCTGACGCGCGCATTCTCTGTTTCGCGGGCCGTCCGGCCAAGGAAAAGAACATCGACGTTCTGATCGAGGCGGTGCAGAAGCTGGGCGCGCCCTATCATCTGGTCCTGGTCGGCGCCGGCACCGGCATGCCGCCCGAGGACCGCGTGATCTGCCTTCCCTATGAAAAGGATCCGAAGGCCGTCGCACGGATCATCGCCAGTTGCGACGCCTTCGTGCACGCCAACGACAAGGAGCCCTTCGGCCTGATCGTGCTGGAGGCCATGGCCTGCGGGCGGCCGGTCGTCGGCGTCAACGCGGGGGGCGTCGCCGAGACCGTCACCAATGATGTGGGGCAACTGGCCGCCTCCGCCGACCCGGACGACTACGCCCAGGCCATCGAGGCCCTGTTCGCCCGCGACGTCGACGCCCTGGGCGTTGCGGCCCGCGCCCATGCCGTGGACAGGTTCGCGTGGAACCGCGTCTTCGAGGACCTGTGCGCCACCTACGCCGAGGTCAGCGGCCGATCGGAGTTCGTGCGGCCGTCGACAGGCTTGAGCCTGAACTGATCGGCGTCCCGGCATCAGGTTTCGTTCACCATCCTGATGAACCCCGTCTTGTGCCTCCCGGGCGCAGGATCGAGGCATGTCGCGCCCTTGGTCCATCTCGCACCTCACGCCCCGTCAGATCATACGGCTGAGCCGTCTCGGCGCGGCCGTGTCCGGACTGGCGCTCGCCGGCCTCATGCTGGGTCCGTTTCAGGGGCTTGAGCAGGCGTTCGGCCTGTCCGACACGGCCGCGCACGCCATCGCCTTCTTCGCCGCCACCACGGGGTTGTTCCTGGTCGCGCCCAAGTGGCGGCGCGGCGACATCGCCATGGGGGCGATCGCCTTCGGCGTGATCATCGAACTTCTTCAGGGTCTGACGGGCCGCAGCATGTCGATCACCGACGTGCTGGCCGATCTGGTCGGGGTCGCGGTCGCCCTGGTTCCCGGCACGATCGAGCACCTTCGCTGGATGGCGCGGGCGCATCCGGACCTGACCCTGGCCGAAATCGCCGCCCAGGACCGACGACGGCTGCGCGGACAGGCGGCGGACACGCCGCTTCCGTCGTCGACTGACGCCTGACTTTCCGGTTGAAGGGGGGCGGTGCGCCACTTCCTGCAATCACAAGAAGTGGCGCGAGTGACGGGGCTCGAACCCGCGACCTCCGGCGTGACAGGCCGGCACTCTAACCAACTGAGCTACACCCGCGTTGCCCGCCGAAGCGCTGTGCGTCTCGGCGAGGGGCGTCGTTTAGGCGGGACGGCCTCTCCGTGTCAAGCGACCCCAAACGACATTTCGGCGCTTTATTTCCGCCGCGCGGATCGACGCCGAAATCACGGCGTCGCCGGAGCCGCCGCGCCCGGGGCGGGCGGGACGTAATGCACGCCCACGCCCGGCCCCAGAGGCAGGTCCAGCGCCACCCAGGCGGCCACCATCAGCAGACCGGCGACCAGGAAGGCCCCGGCGTAGGGCAACATGGTCGCCATCAGCGAGCCTAGTCCGAACGATCGGTCCCAGCGTTGGGCGAAGGTCAGGATCAGCGGGAAATAGCTCATCAGCGGCGTGGCGATGTTGGTCACCGAATCGCCCATCCGATAGGCGGCGGTCGTCATCTCAGGGCTGATGCCCAGAAGCATGAACATCGGCACCACGATCGGCGCCAGGGCCGACCACTTGGCCGAGGCCGAGCCGATGAACAGGTCGAAGATGCAGGACACCAGGACCACGCAGATCAGCAGCACCGGGGCGGGCAGGGCGATCTGCTTCAGCCCCGCCGCCGCATTGACCGCCAGGATCGGACCCAGGCCCGACCAGTTGATCATCGCCACGAAGTGGGCGGCGAAGAAGGCCAGCACGATGTAGGGGGCCAGTTGAGCGATGCCTTCGCCCATCATCCGCACCATGTCGCGATGGGACTTCACCGTCCCGGCGCCGGCTCCATAGGCCCCGCCGGCGACGAAGAAGGTGATGGCGAAGAAGGCGATCAGCGAGCGATACAGCGGATTGTAGGTCTGACCCTCGCCCGCTTCCGGATCGACGAAAGGGGATCCGGGGATCAGGGTCAGGGCCGTCCACAGGGCGATCATGCCCAGCACGGCCAGACCGGCCCAGGCCAGTCCCTTCTTCTGTTCGGGGGTAAGCGGAACCCTTTCCTCGGCCGCGGGCGCCGAAACGCCGTCTCCGGGGGTCCATTTGCCCAGCCGGGGCTCGATGATCCGGTCCGTCAGGAACCAGACGATCGGGGTGAAGACCAGCACGACCCCGATGATGAAGAACCAGTTGCCGGCGATGTTCACCGAATAGCTGGGATCGATCAACTGCGCCGCCGGCTCGGTGATTCCCAGGATCAGGGCGTCCTGGGAGCCGGGGAACAGGTTCCCGGCATAGCCGCCGGATACGGCCGCGAAGCCCGCCGCCAATCCCGCCAGCGGATGCCTCCCGGCGGCGGCGAAGATCACCGCGGCCAGGGGAATCACCACGACATAGGACGCGTCGGAGGCATGGTGCGACAGCATGCCGGTCAGGACGACGATCGGCGTCAGCACCGCTCTGGGCGCATTCAGCAGGGCGCCGCGGATCGCCGTCGAGAACAGCCCCGTCCGCTCGGCCACCGACGCGCCATAGATGATGGTGACCACGATCGCGAGCGGCGGGAAATCCGCCAGGGTGCGCGGCATGCCGATGATCAGCTTTTCCAGATTTTCGCGCGACAGCAGGCTTTGCGCCTGCATCAGCTCTCCGGTCACCGGATTGACCGCCGACCAGCCCAGCCCCGCCCCGACCAGGCTGAGGACGACCAGGCCCACGATCAGCCACAGGAACAGGAAGACAGGATCCGGCAGGCGATTGCCCACCCGTTCGATCACGCCCAGAAGGCCACGCGTTTCAGTCATCTGTCCTCACTCTCGTCGCTTCGGCGGAAGCCCGCCTAGTGAGGCCGGATCGCGCGGCGCGAGACAACTGCGACAAATGCGACCGCTTGAGAACCGTTCTCAAGAAAATCCTTTCGCCACATGGGTTTGAACGGCGGCGCTCTTGGGTCTAAGAAGCGCCGAATCCGCCGTCCTCCCCCGGCGCGGACTTGGCCGCGCGAGGCTTTCGAATGAATGATTTTCTGCTTCAGTATCTGCCGATCGTGATCTTCATCGGTCTGGCGGCGGTGATCGGCGTCCTGTTCATGGTCGCGGCCTGGTTGATGGCCCCGTCGAACCCGGACTCCGAAAAGCTGTCGGCCTATGAGTGCGGCTTCAACGCCTTCGATGACGCGCGCATGAAGTTCGACGTCCGGTTCTATCTGGTGTCGATCCTCTTCATCATCTTCGACCTAGAAGTGGCCTTCCTGTTCCCGTGGGCGGTGTCGATGTTCGACCTGTCGCGCGGCGGCATGATCTTCGCCTTCTGGTCGATGATGGTCTTCCTGGGCGTGCTGACGGTCGGCTTCATCTACGAATGGAAGAAGGGAGCTCTCGAATGGGAGTAGTCGCGCCCACCAGCTCCCTGATCACGCCTTATGGTTCGGGCGCACGCTCGACCGTCGAGGGCTATGATCCCAGGCTGCACGACAAATTCTTCGAGGCGGTCAACACCGAGGTCGCGGAAAAGGGCTTCCTGACCGCGCCCCTGGACGACGTCATCACCTGGGCCCGCACCGGCTCGCTGATGTGGATGACCTTCGGTCTCGCCTGCTGCGCCGTGGAGATGATCCAGGCGTCCATGCCGCGTTATGATCTGGAGCGGTTCGGCATGGCCCCGCGCGCCAGCCCGCGGCAGTCGGACCTGATGATCGTCGCCGGCACCCTGACCAACAAGATGGCTCCGGCCCTGCGCAAGGTCTACGACCAGATGCCGGACCCGCGCTACGTCCTGTCGATGGGCTCCTGCGCCAACGGCGGCGGCTATTACCACTACAGCTACAGCGTGGTGCGGGGCTGCGACCGGGTCGTGCCGGTGGACGTCTATGTGCCGGGCTGTCCGCCGACGGCCGAGGCTCTGGTCTACGGCCTGCTGCAGCTGCAGAAGAAGATTCGCCGCACCGGGACGATCGAACGATGAGCGGCCCGATCAAATCCATCGGCATGGTCGCCACCATGGCGGCCAACGAGACGCTGCTGACGCCGCTGGGTCAGGAGATGGTCGCGGCCCTGGGCGTGGATGCGCATGTGGCGTTCGGTGAACTGACGCTGACGACACATCGCGACCGCATCATCGAGGTGCTGACGGCGCTGCGCGACCGGTTCGGCTTCCAGCAGCTGATCGATCTGTGCGGGGTGGACTATCCCGAGCGGGCCGAGCGCTTCGACGTGGTCTATCACCTGCTATCGCTGACGCGGAACGCGCGGGTGCGGGTCAAGGTCGCGACGGACGAGGTCCAGCCCGTGCCGACGGCCATCCCGGTCTATCCGTCCGCCGGCTGGTTCGAGCGCGAGGCGTTCGACATGTACGGCATGGTCTTCGCCGGCCACCCCGACATGCGCCGCATGCTGACGGACTACGGTTTCGAGGGGCATCCGCTGCGCAAGGACTTCCCGATGACCGGCTATGTCGAGGTCCGCTACGACGAGGAGCAGAAGCGGGTGGTCTATGAGCCCGTCAAACTGACCCAGGAATACCGCAGCTTCGACTTCCTCTCTCCATGGGAAGGCGCCGAGTATCCGGCGCAGGTGCTGCCGGGCGACGAAAAGGCGGCCCAGGCCGCAGCGGCCGGCAAGGCCGCGCCTTCGGGAGGGAAAGCCTGATGGCCGACGGACATCCCGCCACGCCCGCCGTCCTCGGCACGGACGTCTTCGACGACGCGCCGGACAATCGCACGGCCCACGCCCGCGAACTGGACGACCGCAAGTTCACCATCAACTTCGGCCCGCAACACCCGGCCGCCCACGGCGTGCTGCGTCTCGTGCTGGAGCTCGACGGCGAGGTCGTCGAACGCGTCGATCCGCACATCGGCCTGCTGCACCGCGGCACCGAGAAGCTGATGGAGGCGCGCACCTACCTCCAGAACATCCCCTATCTGGACCGGCTGGACTACGTTTCGCCGATGAACCAGGAGCACGCCTTCTGCCTGGCCATCGAGAAGCTTCTGGGTCTTGAGGTGCCGTATCGGGGTCAGTTGATCCGCGTCCTGTTCTGCGAGATCGGCCGGATCCTGAACCACCTGATGAACGTGACGACCCAGGCCCTGGACGTCGGCGCCCTGACGCCGCCGCTGTGGGGCTTCGAGCCGCGCGAACAGCTGATGGTCTTCTACGAGCGGGCCTGCGGCGCGCGCCTGCACGCCAACTACTTCCGTCCCGGCGGGGTCCACCAGGACCTGACCCCGGCGCTGATCGACGACATCGACGCCTGGTGCAAATGGTTCCCGCAGAAGCTGAAGGACATCGAGGCCCTCGTCACCGAAAACCGCATCTACAAGCAGCGCAACGTCGACATCGGCGTGGTGTCCAAGGAGCAGGCGCTGGCCTGGGGCTTCTCGGGCGTGATGCTGCGCGGCTCGGACATCGCCTGGGACCTGCGCAAGTCGCAGCCCTATGAATGCTACGCCGACCTCGACTTCGACGTGGTCGTGGGCAAACACGGCGACTGCTGGGACCGCTACCTGTGCCGCATCGAGGAGATGCGCCAGTCGGTCCATCTGATGGAGCAGTGCATCCACGAACTGCGCAACCGTCCGGGCGAGCCCGTCCTGGCCGAGGACAACAAGCTGGTTCCGCCCCGCCGCGCCGAGATGAAGCGGTCGATGGAAAGCCTGATCCACCACTTCAAGCTCTACACCGAGGGCTTCAAGACGCCGCCGGGCGAGGTCTATGCGGCCGTCGAGGCGCCCAAGGGCGAGTTCGGCGTCTACATCGTCTCGGACGGCACCAACCGGCCGTATCGCGTCAAGCTGTCGGCGCCGGGCTTCCGCCACCTGCAGGCGATGGACTGGATGAACCGCGGCCACATGCTGGCCGACGTCTCCGCCATCCTGGGTTCGCTCGACATCGTGTTCGGCGAGGTGGATCGGTGAGCGAGCGTCCTCTCAGCAACCTGGTCAAACAGGGCTGGAACGTCGTCGGCTATTCGACGACCGACGCCTCGGGGACCGCCTATCAGCACAGCCTGCTGCTGCACCGGAACGGTCAGCACAAACTGCTGGTGCTGCGTAAGAAAATGCTCGGCGACGGGATCGTCGTCGAGGAGGAGCTGGACGTCTGATGTCTGTTCGTCGTCTCGCCAAGGAACAGCCCGCCTCCTTCGCCTTCTCCAAGGCGACGAAGACCAAGCTCGACTGGTGGATCCAGAAATACCCGGAAAGCCGTCGCCAGTCGGCGGTGATCCCCGGCCTGTGGCTGATCCAGAAGCAGGAAGGCTGGGTGTCGGAACCCGCCATCCGTACGCTCGCCGACTACCTGGGCATGCCCTACATCCGGGTGCTGGAGGTCGCGACCTTCTACACCATGTTCATGCTGGAGCCGGTCGGCTCGGCCGCCCTGATCCAGGTCTGCGGCACCACCCCCTGCATGCTGCGCGGCTCGGGCGAGCTGATGAAGGTGTGCAAGAGCCGCATCGGCCCGAAACAGACCCTGTCGGCCGACGGCAAATTCTACTGGGAAGAGGTCGAGTGTCTGGGCGCCTGTGTCAACGCGCCGATGGCCATGATCAACGACTACTATTTCGAGGACCTGACGGCCTCGGACATGGAAAAGATCATCGACGACTTCGCCGCCGGCAAGAAGCCCAAGCCCGGTCCGCGCGTCGATCGCATCAACTCGGCGCCCGAGGGCGGTCCGCAGTCGCTCACCGACCCGAAATTGTATGACGGCTCGGCCGCAAAGCCGATCAAGAAACTGCCGAACAGCGAGCCGGTGAAGGCATGACCCGTCCCAACCTCGACACCGACGAGGGCGTGGCGGCCTATCGGCATGAGCTGAAGCAGGTCGGCCGGCCGCTGCGGTTCGCCGGCCTGGCGCTGATCGTCGGCGCCGCCCTGCTGATCCTCAGTGTCCGCGAGGGCTATGTCGGCGGCGGCGAACTAACCACCAATATCGGCTACGGCATGCTGGCCCTGGGCTGGGCCTCGTTCATCGCCGCAACCTTCCTGCGCACCCGTCACCACCGGCGTCGCATGGCGGAGACCCAGTGACCATGGTCGGCATTCTCGAAGACAAGGATCGCATCTTCACCAACCTGTACGGCCTCCATGACTGGGGCCTGGAAGGGGCGAAGACCCGCGGCTGCTGGAACGCGACCAAGGACATGCTGGACATGGGCCGCGACTGGCTCATCAACAATGTGAAGGCCTCGGGCCTGCGCGGCCGTGGCGGCGCCGGTTTCTCCACCGGCCTGAAGTGGTCCTTCATGCCCAAGGAGGTGAAGGATCGGCCGCATTACCTCGTCGTCAACGCCGACGAGTCCGAACCCGGCACCTGCAAGGACCGGGAGATCATGCGTCATGATCCCCACCTGCTGATCGAAGGCTGCCTGATCGCTTCCTTCGCGATGCAGGCCCACGCCTGCTACATCTATCTGCGCGGCGAATATGTGCTGGAACGCGAGCGCATGGAGGCGGCGGTCAAGCAGGCCTATGAAGCCAAACTGATCGGCAAGAACAACGTCCACGGCTGGGACTTCGACGTCTATATCCACCACGGCGCCGGGGCCTATATCTGCGGCGAAGAGACCGCCCTGCTGGAATCGCTGGAAGGCAAGAAGGGCCAGCCGCGCCTGAAGCCGCCGTTCCCGGCCGGAGCGGGCCTCTATGGCTGCCCGACGACCGTGAACAATGTGGAATCCATCGCCGTCGTGGGGACGATCCTGCGGCGCGGCGCCGACTGGTTCGCGGGCTTCGGCCGCGCCAACAACACCGGCACCAAGCTGATGTCGATCTCGGGCCACGTGAACCGGCCGTGCAACATCGAGGAGGCCATGAGCATCCCGCTGCGCCAGCTGCTGGAAGAGCATTGCGGCGGCGTTCGCGGCGGCTGGGGCAATCTGAAGGCCGTGATCCCCGGCGGCGTTTCCGTGCCGCTGATCACGCGCGAGATGTCCGAGGCGGCGCTGATGGACTTCGACTCCCTGCGCGAAATGCGCTCGGGTCTGGGCACCGCCGCCGTCATCGTCATGGACAACGACACCGACCTGGTGAAGGCCATCGCCCGCATCAGCTATTTCTACAAGCACGAGAGCTGCGGCCAGTGCACGCCGTGCCGCGAAGGCACCGGCTGGATGTGGCGCGTGCTGGAGCGGATGGCCGTGGGCGAGGCCGATCCGTCGGAAATCGACCTGCTGCTGGACGTCGCCGGTCAGGTCGAGGGCCACACCATCTGCGCCCTCGGCGACGCCGCCGCCTGGCCCGTCCAGGGGCTGATCCGTCACTTCCGTCACGAGATCGAAGAGCGCATCGCCAACTATCGTTCGGCCCGCGCCAACTTCGCCGGCCACGCGATCGCGGCGGAGTAGGGGCGTGAGGCGGTTCCTTCTTCCTTTGCTGGCCGGGGCGGCCCTGGCGTCATGCGGCGATCGGACCGAGGCGCCCGAGGCTGCGCCGACGGCGGCCGATCCTGCGCCCGCTCCAGCCACGCCTGTGGCCCAGCTGACGCCGGAACAGTCCTGCCGTGAGGCCGTGCGCATCCTGTATGGTCAGGAAGGCGACGCCGTGACGTTCGACAATGACGACTTTTCGATCTCCTGGCCCGCGCCGGTGGACGGCGGTCGTCTGGCGTTCGCCTGTTCGTTCGCCGGGTCGCAGGTCTCGCTGACGCGCGACGGCAAGCGCCAGACCATCGATATTTCCTCCCCGGCGTCCGCGCCGGTGCTGCAAGAGGCCCGCTGATGCCCATCGCCAAGGTCAACGGCGTCGAAACCGAGTTCGAGCCCGGCATGACCGTGCTCCAGGTCGCCGAGCGCGCCGGGCACGAGATCCCGCGCTTCTGCTATCACGAGCGGCTGTCGATCGCCGGCAACTGCCGCATGTGCCTGGTCGAGGTGAAGCCTGGACCGCCCAAGCCCCAGGCGTCTTGCGCCCTGCCGGCCGCCGAAGGCCAGGAGATCTTCACCGACACGCCGATGGTGAAGAAGGCCCGCGAAGGGGTGATGGAGTTCCTGCTCATCAACCACCCGCTGGACTGCCCGATCTGCGACCAGGGCGGCGAGTGCGACCTGCAGGACCAGTCGGTCGGCTATGGCCGCGACGGCTCGCGCTATTCCGAGAACAAGCGCGCCGTCGAAGAAAAGAACATGGGTCCGACGGTCAAGACCTTCATGACCCGGTGCATCCAGTGCACCCGCTGCGTCCGCTTCATCACCGAGGTGGCGGGCGTGCCCGAGATCGGTCTGATCTCGCGCGGCGAGAGCGTGGAGATCACCACCTATCTGGAACAGAACATCGACAGCGAGCTGTCGGGTAACGTCAACGACCTGTGCCCGGTCGGCGCCCTGACGCACCGTCCGTGGCAGTATCACTATCGCCCGTGGGAGCTGAAGAAGACCGAGACCATCGACGTGATGGACGCCCTCGGCTCCAACATCCGCGCGGATGCGAAGGGCGCCGAGGTCATGCGCATCCTGCCGCGCGTGCACGAGGGCATCAACGAGGAGTGGCTGTCGGACCGCAGCCGTTACGCCGTCGACGGCCTGCAGAAGCGCCGCCTGGATCGCCCGTGGGTGCGCGAGAACGGCAAGCTGCGCGCCGCATCATGGGACGAGGCCCTGACCGTCGTGGCCGGCAAGCTGAAGGCCGCCGCGGCCGACCGCATCGGCGTGATCGCCGGCGACCTTCAGGACGCGGAATCGATGAAGGCGGCGCTGGACCTGTTCGGCGCCCTGGGTTCCGCCAACACCGACTGCCGCCAGGACGGCGCGGCGCTGGGCGATGGGCCGCGCGAGAGCTGGCTGTTCAACTCCGGCCTGCAAGGCGTTGAAAATGCAGACTATGTCCTGCTGGTCGGGGTCAATCCGCGCACCGAGGCGCCGCTGCTGAACGCCCGCCTGCGCAAGATCTGGCTGGCCGGCAAGGCCGAGATCGCCGTCATCGGCGAACAGGCCGACCTGACCTATGACTACGCCTGGCTGGGCGCGGGAACGAAGACCCTCGGCAAACTGCCGAAGGCCGCGACCGACGCCCTGGCCAAGGCCGAGCGTCCGGCGATCATCGTCGGTTCGGCGGCCCTGTCCTCAACGACCTTGGCCGGCGACACCGGCCCGGCCGTGCTGAACGCCCTGGGCGCCCTGGCGAAGAAGCACGGCGTCGTGGCCGACGGCTGGAACGGCTTCAACGTCCTGCATTCGGCGGCGGCGCGCGTCGGCGGTCTCGACATGGGCTTCGTCCCCGGCGAGGGCGGTCTGGCCGTGGCCGACATGCTGAAGCCGGGCGCTCTGGACGTGCTGTTCCTGCTGGGGGCCGACGAGGTCAACGCCTCGGCTTCCGACGCCTTCCGCATCTATCTGGGCAGCCACGGCGATCGCGGGGCCCACGGCGCCGACGTCATCCTGCCGGGCGCCGCCTATACCGAGAAGTCGGGCCTGTATGTGAACACCGAGGGCCGGGTGCAGATGGCCGAGCGGGTCGTCTTCCCCAAGGGGGAGGCCAAGGAAGACTGGGCTGTCCTGCGCGCCCTGTCGGACAAGGTCGGCCAGACGCTGCCGTACGACAATCTGAACCAGCTGCGCGCGAAGCTGATGGCCGATCACCCGACCTTCGGCCGCATCGACTATCTGGCGCCGAGCGCCGCGTTCGATGTGGCGAAGCTGGGCGCCAAGGGCGATCTGGGCGACACCGCCTTCGTCTCGCCGACGCTGGACCCTTATCAGACCAACCCGATCGCGCGCGCCAGCGCGACCATGGCCGAACTGAGCGCCGCGCGCGTCCAGCCGGCCGCGATGGCCGCGGAGTAAGTCATGACCGACCTCGCATCCCCGCGCCGATCCAATCCTCTGGCGACGATCTTCCTGACCGTTGTCGCTCTGGGCGTGCTTGTCGCAGCCGGGTTCGGCGCCGTCTACCTGTGGGGCCTGATCCCCGAACGCTTCTGGACCAGCCCGTTCGGCTGGTTCCTTATGATGACCGGCGCCATCCTGCTGGTGACGGTCGGCGTGCTGATCGCCGTGGCCTTCCTGCTGCTCGCCGACCGCAAGATCTGGGCGGGCATCCAGATGCGCAAGGGGCCGAACGTGGTCGGGCCCTTCGGCCTGCTTCAGTCCTTCGCCGACATGATCAAGTTCGTGCTGAAGGAGATCGTCGTCCCGGCGGGCGCCGACAAGGCGGTCTTCCTGCTGGCGCCGGTCATCACCGTGATCACGGCCTTCATCACCTGGGCGGTCATTCCGTTCGCGCCGGGCTGGGTGATCTCGGACCTGAACGTCGGCATCCTCTACATCTTCGCCATCAGTTCTCTGGGCGTCTACGGCATCATCATGGGCGGCTGGGCGTCGAACTCGAAGTATCCGTTCCTCGGCTCGCTGCGGTCGGCGGCCCAGATGGTGTCCTATGAGGTCTCCATCGGTCTGGTGATCATCAACGTCATCCTGCTGGCCGGGACAATGAACCTGTCCGAGATCGTCAACGCCCAGCAGGGCGGCTTCTGGAACTGGTTCGCCTTCGGCGGCGGGCTCGACACCTGGCCGACCGTCGTCATCCTGTTCCCGATGATGATCGTCTTCTTCATCTCGGCCCTGGCCGAAACCAACCGCCCGCCGTTCGACCTGCCCGAGGCCGAGTCCGAACTCGTGGCCGGCTATCAGGTCGAGTATTCGTCGACGCCCTATCTGCTGTTCATGATGGGCGAGTACGTGAACATCATCTTCATGTGCGCGATGATCTCCATCCTGTTCTTCGGCGGATGGAACCCCGGCGTGCCGCAGGCCTGGCTGGACGCCCTGCCGGCCTGGCTGGAATATTCGATCTACCTGCTGACCCTGTTCGGCAAGATCGTCTTCTGGTTCGTCATGTTCGCGATCGTGAAGGGCTTCGTGCCGCGCTATCGCTATGACCAGCTGATGCGCCTGGGCTGGAAGATCTTCCTGCCGACCTCGCTGGTGGCGGTCGTCGCCACGGCGGCGTATCGCGTGTTCGTGGTGGGGGCGTGATGCGCATGGCCCTGATCGCGATGGCCCTGATTGCGATGGCCGGTGCGGCGACGTCTGCCTGCACCTTTCCGGCCTACGAGCCGCAGCCGACGACTGTGCACCAATGGGAACGCCGCCAGGAGGACATCCAGCGGCGCGAGGCCGAGCGCGTGCGCCTGTGCCAGATGATGAACAAGGACAGCGATCGCTACAAACGCGATTGCCGCCGTCCGGGAGATCCGAACTGATGCTGGCCCGACTGACCCAGACCGTGAAGGGCGCCCTGCTGCTGGACGCCGTCGGCGCCGTCGGCCTGACGGTGCGCGAGATGTTCCGTCCCAAGATGACGGTCAACTATCCGTTCGAGCGCAATCCGCAGTCGCCGCGCTTCCGGGGCGAGCACGCCCTTCGCCGCTATCCGAACGGCGAGGAACGCTGCATCGCCTGCAAGCTGTGCGAGGCCATCTGCCCGGCCCAGGCCATCACCATCGAGGCCGAACCGCGCGAGGACGGCAGCCGCCGCACCACCCGCTATGACATCGACATGGTGAAGTGCATCTACTGCGGCCTGTGCCAGGAGGCCTGCCCGGTGGACGCGATCGTCGAGGGGCCGAACAGCGAGTTCGCCACCGAGACCCGTGAGGAGCTGTATTTCGACAAGCAGCGCCTGCTCGACAACGGCGACCGCTGGGAACGGCAGATCGCGAAGAATCTGGAACTCGACGCGCCTTATCGCTAAGGCCCGTCTCGCTTGAACCGACCGCCGATTCCGAAGGGAAGGGCGGTCGAAACTGAAGGGGGCTCGGTCCCGCCCATGCTGCAAGGCATAGCGTTCTATCTGTTGGCGACGGTGGCGGTGATCTCCGCCCTGCTGGTCGTGACCGCGCGCAATCCGGTCCACAGCGTGCTGTTCCTCATCCTGACCTTCTTCTCGGCGGCCGGGCTGTTCGTCCTGCTGGGCGCCGAGTTCCTGGCCATGCTGCTGGTGGTCGTCTACGTCGGCGCCGTCGCGGTGCTGTTCCTGTTCGTGGTCATGATGCTGGACGTCGACTTCGTCCGCCTGCGCGAGGGTTACGCCCGCTACCTGCCCTTCGCCGCCATCATCGCGGCCGTGCTGCTGGTGGAGATGATCGTGATCTCGACCGCCGTCGCCTCGGGCGGCGCCGCGGCCGGGTCCGAGGGGCCGATGACGGCCACCGCCGAGGCCTCGAACGTCGAGATGATCGGCCGGGTGCTCTACACGGACTACGTCTATATCTTCCAGGCGGCCGGGATCGTGCTGCTGATCGCCATGATCGGCGCCATCGTCCTGACCCTGCGCCACAAGCCGGGCGTGCGCCGCCAGAACATCCACCAACAGGTCACCCGCGACGCCAAGACCGCCATCGAGATCAAGTCGGGCGTCCAGACCGGCGTGGGCGTGAAACCTGAGGAGCTGCTGTGATGATCGGGCTGCCCCACTATCTGGCGCTGGGCGCCATCCTGTTCACCATCGGCGTCTTCGGCATCTTCGTGAACCGCAAGAACGTCATCATCATCCTGATGTCGATCGAACTGATCCTGCTGGCGGTGAACATCAACTTCGTCGCCTTCTCGGCCTATCTGCACGACATCGCAGGTCAGATCATGGCCATGTTCATCCTGACCGTCGCCGCCGCAGAGGCCGCCGTCGGCCTGGCCGTGCTGGTGACCTTCTTCCGCAATCGCGGCGACATCGCCGTGGACGACGCCAGCGTGATGAAGGGCTGATCGCGTGAACCTCGAACTGCTCGTCACTCTCGGCGTCTTCGCTCCGCTGCTGGGGGCCGCCGTCGCCGGCTTCTTCGGTCGCCGCATCGGCGACCTGCCGTCGCAGGCCGTCACGACCGGTCTGCTGTTCTTCTCGTGCGCGGTGTCCTGGATCGTGTTCGGCCAGTGGACCTGGGGTCACCTGGAGGCGTTCACGGTCGAACTGGCGCCGTTCATCACGGTCGGCGACTTCAAGTCGGTCTGGTCGATCCGCGTCGACGCCCTGTCGGCCACCATGCTGATCGTGGTGACGACGGTGTCGTCGCTCGTGCACCTGTACTCCTGGGGCTACATGGCCGAGGACGACTCGAAGCCGCGCTTCTTCGCCTATCTGTCCCTGTTCACCTTCATGATGCTGGCGCTGGTGACGGCCGCCGACTTCATGCAGATCTTCTTCGGCTGGGAAGGCGTGGGTCTGGCGTCCTATTTGCTGATCGGCTTCTGGTTCAAGAAGCCCACGGCCAGCGCCGCCGCGATCAAGGCCTTCGTCGTCAATCGCGTCGGCGACTTCGGCTTCGTCCTGGGCATCATCACCGTCTACTGGATGTTCGGCACGATCAATTTCGCCGAACTGTTCCCGATGATCGAGGCCAAGGCCGGCACGACCTGGTCGTTCCTGGGCCATGACTGGTCGGCGCTGGATCTGGCCGGAATCCTGCTGTTCATCGGCGCCATGGGCAAGTCGGCCCAGTTCTTCCTGCACACCTGGCTGCCCGACGCCATGGAGGGCCCGACACCGGTGTCGGCCCTGATCCACGCCGCGACCATGGTCACCGCCGGCGTCTACATGGTCTGCCTGCTGAGCCCGATCTATGAGCACGCGCCGACCGCCTCGCTGATCATCGCGATCATCGGCGGCATCACGGCCCTGTTCGCGGCCACCGTCGGCATGATGCAGAACGACATCAAGCGGGTGATCGCCTATTCGACCTGTTCGCAGCTCGGCTACATGTTCTTCGCGGCCGGGGTGGGCGCCTATCAGGGCGCCATGTTCCACCTGTTCACCCACGCCTTCTTCAAGGCCCTGCTGTTCCTGGGCGCCGGTTCGGTGATCCACGGCATGCACCACGAACAGGACATGCGGAAGATGGGCGGGCTGTGGAAGCTGCTGCCGATCACCTACGGCGTCATGATGATCGGCACCATCGCCATCACCGGCCTGGGCATTCCCGGGATCTGGGGCTTCGCGGGCTTCTACTCGAAGGATTCGATCATCGAGAGCGCCTTCGCGGCGGCCACCAGCGGCCATTCGCCGGCCGGCTATTTCGCCTTCTTCATCGGCATCTCCGCCGCCCTGCTGACGTCCTACTATTCGTGGCGCCTGATCTTCATGACCTTCCACAACAAGCCCGCCTGGGCCGGGGAGGGGGCGCACGGCCACGACGATCACGCCCATGGACATGACGACCATGCGTCGCACGCCCAGCTGGAAACCCATTCCGAGCCGATCGCCGACGCCCACGACGACCACGCTCACGACGACCACCATCATCACGGCCCCCTGCATCCGCATGAGAGCCCCTGGGTCATGGTCGTGCCGCTGCTGGTGCTGTCGGTCGGCGCCGTGTTCGCGGGCTGGCTCTTCGCCCCGCATTTCATCGGCCACCACGAACACGAGTTCTGGCGCGGCGCCATCTATGTGGGCGAGCACAACCATGTGCTCCACGACAGCCACTCGGTCCCGACCTGGGTAAAGTGGTCGCCGCTGATCGTCACCCTGACCGGCCTGCTGGTCGCCTGGTGGATCTACGTCAGCCGCGAGGGCGTCGCCCGCCGCTGGGCCGAAGAGAACAGCCCCGTCTGGCGCTTCCTCTACAACAAGTGGCTGTTCGACGAGCTCTATGACGCCGTCTTCGTCAAGGGCGCCAAGGCCCTGGGCGACCTGTTCTGGAAAGTCGGCGACGTGAAGATCATCGACGGCCTGGGCCCCAACGGCGCCGCCTGGGCCTCGCTGAAGTCGGCGGCCCGACTGTCGCGGCTGCAGTCCGGCTATGTCTATTCCTATGCGTTCGTGATGCTGATCGGCGTGGCCGTTCTGCTCGCCTTCGTCATCCAAGCGTTCGGAGCCTGACCGTGCCCGCTATCCTGAGCATCGTCACCTTCCTGCCGCTTCTGGGCGCGCTCGCCATCCTGGTCGCGCGCCTGACGTCGAAGTCGCAGGACGCCGCCGCCCCGGCCGCGCGCTGGATCGCCCTGGGCACGACCCTGGCGGTCCTGGCCGTCTCGATCGTGCTGGTCGCCGGCTTCGACGCCTCCAACTCCGGCTATCAGTTCGTCGAGCGCCACGCCTGGTTCGCCGGCGCGTCCTATCATCTGGGTGTCGACGGGATCTCGATCCTGTTCGTCCTGCTGACCGCCTTCCTGATGCCGATCTGCATCCTGGCCAGCTGGAAGTCGATCGAGACCCGCGTCGTCGAATACATGATCCTGTTCCTGGTGCTGGAGACCCTGGTCATCGGCGTCTTCACCGCCCTGGACCTGTTCCTGTTCTACATCTTCTTCGAAGGCACCCTGGTGCCGATGTTCTTGATCATCGGCATCTGGGGCGGGGCGAACCGGATCTACGCCTCGTACAAGTTCTTCCTCTACACCCTGCTAGGCTCCGTCCTAATGCTGCTGGCCATGTTGTGGATGGCGCATGACGCCGGCACGACCAGCATCCCGGACATGAAGGCCCACGTCTTCGACGCCCGCTATCAGCCCCTGCTGTGGCTGGCCTTCTTCGCCTCGTTCGCGGTCAAGATGCCGATGTGGCCGGTCCACACCTGGCTGCCCGACGCCCACGTCCAGGCGCCGACGGCCGGATCGGTCATCCTGGCCGGCATCCTGCTGAAGCTCGGCGGCTACGGCTTCATCCTGTTCAACGTGCCGATGTTCCCGATCGCCTCGCAGATGTTCCAGCCCCTGGTGCTGGCCCTGTCGGTGATCGCGGTCGTCTACACCTCGCTGGTCGCCTTCCGTCAGACCGACATCAAGAAGCTGATCGCCTATTCGTCGGTGGCCCACATGGGCTTCGTCACCATGGGCATCTTCGCCGGCAATGACGTCGGCATGCAGGGCGCCATCTTCCAGATGCTGAGCCACGGCCTCATCTCCGGCGCCCTCTTCCTCTGCGTCGGCGTGGTCTATGACCGGATGCACACGCGCGAGATCGCCTTCTACGGCGGTCTGACCAGCCGCATGCCGTGGTACGCCGCCATCTTCCTGATGTTCACCATGGCCAACGTCGGCCTGCCGGGCACCTCCGGCTTTGTCGGCGAGGTCCTGACCATGACCGGCGCCTATCAGGCCTCGACCTGGGCGGCCCTGATCGCGGCCTCGGGCGTGATCTTCTCGGCGGTGTATGCGCTGACGCTGTACCGCAACGTCATGTTCGGCGAGATCACCAACCCGGCGCTGAAGACCATCACCGACATCGACAGGCGCGAACTGCTGATCTTCGTGCCCCTGATCGTCGGCACCATCTGGCTGGGCCTCCAGCCGGACCTCATCCTCAATACGACCGCCGCCTCCGTTGACGCCGTCGTGGGCGCCTATCGCGCCGCGACCGGCGGGTGAGACCGACATGCCTGATCTGATTTCCGCCCTGCATCTCGCCGCCCCGGAAGCGACGCTCGCCGTCGGCGGGCTGATCCTGCTGGTCTTCGGCGCCTTCGCCGGCGACAAGGCGACGAAGCTGGTGTCCGGCGCATCGGTGCTGCTGCTGATCGGCGCCGCCGTCCTGGCCGCCGTCGGTCCGCTGGGCCAGGCGTTCAACGGCGCCTATGTGGCCGACCCGCTGGCGGTCTACGGCAAGGTCCTGATCTTCCTGTGTTCGGCCGTGGCCGTGGTGCTGGGCGGCGGCTGGATCGGCCGCCAGAAGATCGCGCGTTTCGAATTCCCCATCCTGATCGTCCTGGCCTCGGCCGGTATGGGCATGATGGCGTCATCGGGCGATCTGATCAGCCTGTATGTCGGCATCGAGCTGCACTCCCTGGCCCTCTACGTCCTGGCCGCCTATCACCGCGACGACCTGAAGGCGTCCGAGGCGGGCCTGAAGTATTTCGTTCTCGGCGCCCTGTCGTCGGGCCTGCTGCTGTACGGCGCCAGCCTGATCTACGGCTTCACCGGCTCGATGCGCTTCGAGGACATCGCCGCCATCGCGCAGCAGTCGGACGTCGGCCCGGGCCTGATCTTCGGCCTGGTGTTTCTGATCGCGGGCCTCGCCTTCAAGGTCTCTGCCGCGCCGTTCCACATGTGGACGCCCGACGTCTATGAGGGCGCCCCGACCCCGGTCGTCGCCCTGTTCGCCACGGCCCCCAAGGTCGCGGCCATGGTCCTGATCGCGCGCGTGCTGGAAGGCGCCTTCGCCGGGGCCCACGCCCAATGGTCCCAGGTCGTGATCCTGATCGCCTTGGCCTCGTTCGTGGTCGGCGCCCTGGGGGGTCTGGCGCAGAAGAACATCCAGCGCCTGCTGGCCTATTCGTCGATCATCAACATCGGCTACGCCCTGCTGGCCATCGCCGCAGGCACGACCCTGGGCGTCAAGGCCATGCTGCTGTTCCTGACGCTGTACGTCATCGACCAGTTCGGCTTCTTCTCGATCCTGCTCAGCCTGGCGCGCGGCGGCAAGCCGATCCGCGAGATCGCCGGCCTGGCGGGTCTGAAGGCGGACAAGCCGCTGACCGCCGTCGCCCTGACCATCCTGTCGCTGTCGGTCCTGGGCATGCCGCCGCTGTCCGGCTTCTGGGCCAAGTGGGCGGTGTTCGGCGCCTCGGTCAACGCGGGCTACTGGATGGCTGCCTCGGCGGGTCTGGTCGCCTCTGTCGTAGCCGCCTTCTATTACCTGCGGATCATCAAGCTGATGTGGTTCGACGCGGCGCCGGAGGGAACTGCGCCCACCGACGCGGCTCCGGTCGAGGCCAGGTGGATCGGCTGGGCCTGCGCCGCCTTCGCCTTCCCCCTGGTGATCCTCGGCCTGATCTGGCTGGATCCGCTGACCCAGGCGGCGGCGGCCGGCTTCGGCGTAGGCTAGGTGGCGACGCCCCCGATCCTGATTCTCGACAGCGTCGACTCCACCAATGCGGAGGCCCGGCGCCGGGCGGAGGCGGGCGAAACCGGGCCGCTCTGGATCGTGGCGCGCACCCAGACGGCGGGCAGGGGACGACGGGGCCGCGAGTGGGTCAGCGATCGGGGCAACCTGTTCTCCACCCTGCTGACCACGACCCAGAAATCCCCCGCCGAGGCGGCCCAGGTCACCTTCATCGCGGCCCTCGCCGTGGCGGAGATGCTCGACATGTTCGCGCCGTCGCCTCTGGTGACGATCAAATGGCCAAATGACGTGATGATCGACGACGAGAAGGTCTCGGGCATCCTCGTCGAGTCCGGCGCGACGGCCGGCGGTCTGTGGCTGGCCGTCGGTGTCGGCGTCAACCTCAATCACGCGCCTGTGGCGACAGAGCGTCCGGCGGCGGCCCTGGGCGGCCATCTGCGCGGCGACGTCTTCGCGCCCCCCTCGATCGAAACGGCGGCCGAGGTTCTGGCCGAGGCGTTCGAGACCTGGCGGGCGCGTTGGGAAGGCCTGGGCTTCGCGCCGGTGCTCGACGCCTGGCGCAGCCGGTGCCGAGGCCTGGACGGACCGTGCGTGGCGCGTCTGGGGCATGAAACGATCGAAGGGACGGCGGACGGGGTCGAGGACGACGGCGCCCTCAGGCTTCGTCTGGCGGACGGGTCCCTGCGCCTCGTCTCGGCGGGCGACGTCTTTTTCGGCGCCGCGAACGGAGGGCGCGCCTGATGCTGCTGGCCATCGAACAGGGCAACACCAACACGCTCTTCGCCATTCATGACGGCGAGACCTGGATCGCCCAGTGGCGCGCCGCCACCGAGGCCAGCCGAACCGCCGACGAATACGCCGTCTGGCTCAGCCAGCTGCTGCACATGCACCGGCTCGGGTTCGATGACCTGAAGGGCTGCATCGTCTCCAGCGTCGTGCCCCAGTCGATCTTCAACCTGCGGAACCTCTCGCGGCGCTATATGAACGTCGAGCCGCTGATCGTGGGCGAGAACGCCGACCTGGGCATCGAAATCCGCATTCCCAAGCCCAGCGAGGCGGGGGCTGACCGGTTGGTCAACGCCATCGGGGCGCATCTGACCTATCCGGGCGACCTGCTCTTGATCGACAGCGGCACGGCCACCACCTTCGACGTCGTCGCCGCCGACGGCGCCTTCGAGGGCGGACTGATCGCGCCGGGCATCAATCTGTCGCTGACGGCCCTGCACGAGGCAGCCGCAAAATTGCCCCGCATCGCCATCCAGAAGCCGGATCGGGTGATCGGCAAGGACACGGTGGGGGCCATGCAGTCGGGCGTCTTCTGGGGCTATATCGCCCTGATCGAGGGCCTGGTCGACCGCATCCGCGCCGAATGGGGCCGGCCCCTGACCGTCATCGGAACCGGCGGCGTGGCCAGCCTGTTCGAGGGCGCGACAACAAGAATTGACCGGTTCGATCCGGACCTGACCATCCGCGGACTGCTGGAGATCTGGCGCCGCAACTCACACTGAAAGACTGAATGAAAAAGAAACCTGACGACGAACTCGTCTTCCTGCCGCTGGGCGGCTCGGGCGAGGTCGGAATGAACCTGAATGCCTATGGCTACGGGCCGGAGGCTGACCGCGAATGGCTGGTGGTCGACGTGGGCGTGACCTTCGGCGACCTGTCGACCCCGGGCGTCGACGTGATCGTGCCGGACCCGACCTTCCTGGAAGGGGAGACCCTGCGCGGCATCGTCCTGACCCATGCGCACGAGGACCACATCGGCGCCCTGCCGTGGCTGTGCCCGCGCCTGAAGGCGCCGCTCTACGCCACGCCCTTCACCGCCTTCCTGATCCGCGAAAAGCTGCGCGAGGCGGGGATTCTGGATCAGGTGACGATCCACGAGGTCCCTTTGGGCGGGACCATCGAGCTGGGTCCGTTCAAGGTCGAAATGGTCACCATGACCCATTCGATCGCGGAGCCGAACGGCCTGGCCATCACCACGCCTCTGGGCACGGTCCTGCATACCGGCGACTGGAAGATCGACGAGGCGCCGGTCATCGGCCGCACGACCGACAGCGACGCCATCAAGGCCTTGGGCGACGACGGTCTGCTGGCCCTGGTCTGCGATTCCACCAACGTCTTCGTCGAGGGCTCGGCCGGGTCCGAAAGCGATGTGCGCGACGCCCTGTTCGAACTGATCGGTTCGCTGAAGACCGGCCGGATCGCCGTGGGCTGTTTCGCCTCCAACGTCGCCCGGATGGACAGCGTCATCGCCGCCGCCGAGGCCGCCGGCCGCCGGGTCTTCCTGGCCGGCCGGTCGATGAACCGCATCACCTCGGCCGCCAAGCACGTCGGCCTGCTGGCGAACGCCGGCAAATTTCTGTCGGACGAAGAGGCCAGGCGCTGGCCCGACGACCAGATCCTGTATCTGTGCACCGGCAGCCAGGGCGAGGCCAACGCCGCCCTGGCGCGCGTATCGGGCGGAACCCATCCGGTCGTGAAGCTGGGCCTCGGCGACCACTGCATCTTCTCGTCTCGGGTCATTCCCGGCAATGAGCTGTCGATCGCCCGCCTGCAGGATCGCCTGTCCGACCGCGGCGTGCGCATCTACACCGAGAAGGACCACCCCGGAATCCACGTCTCGGGCCACCCCTGCCGCGACGAATTGCGCCAGATCTACGCGTGGGCGCGGCCGCAGATCGCCGTCCCGACCCACGGCATGCGCCGCCATCTGGCCGAGCACGCCATTCTGGCGAAGGAGTTGGGCGTCGAGCAGACGGTCACTCCGCGCAACGGCGATGTGGTCCGCCTGGCCCCGGGCCCGGCGGCGATCGTCGATGAGGTTCCGAACGGCCGTCTGTTCGTCGACGGCGGCATGCTGGTGACCGAACAGGGCGAGGCCCTGCGCGAGCGTCGCCACGCCTCCACCAACGGCGTCCTGATCGTCAGCTTCGCCCTGGATCGTCGCGGCAAGATCGTCTCCGACATCGATCTGCGCGCCATCGGCCTGCCCAGCGGAGACGAGAACCCGCTGGAAGACGCCCTCGACAATATGGCCGAGCGCGTCGAGCAGGTGGTTCGCAGCCTCAAGGCCGAGGCGCTCGAGGACGACATGGTCATCGAACAGGCCGTGGCCCGCACGCTCAAGAAGGCCGGCCAACAGTTCTGGGATCGGCGTCCGATCGTGGAAACCATCGTCCTCAGGCTGTAGGAAATCGCCATGGCCGAGACCCTGTTCTTGCTGCACCCCGACTGGCACGACGATCAGGGCGGACCGTGGTTCTGCCCAGCCGGCGCCTATATCGAGGGCGTGCTCGGCTTCTATCCAATCCTGCGCGAACGGCTGGAGGTGGTCTATCTGGATCATCCCCGGCCGCGCCCGCCGGTGATCGCGGCGGTCGGCGAAGATCACCAGAGCTGCCCCATCCTGATACTGGACGGCGAACTGGACTGGCCCGAGGCCCAGGTCAGCGCGGCCACCGGCCGTCGCTTCCTGCAGGATCACGCCATCGCTCCCTATCTGGCCGCCCGCTATGGCGTCGGCCGACCCCATCCCTGACGGAGACGCGGTCATGCCCATCGGCCCCATCACCATGTTCGCCATCTATCTGACCGTCTGGTGGACCGTCCTGTTCGCCGTCCTGCCGCTGGGCATGACGCAGGAGGACCGCGAGCGCCCGACGGACGGTGCCCAGTGGGGCGCGCCGGTGAACCCGAACCTCAAGAAGAAGTTCATCACCACGACCTGGGTCTCGGCCATCGTCTGGGCGGTCATCATGCTGGTGATCTGGACCGGCGTGATGCCCCTGCCGACCTTCTGACGCCACGACCGGCCCTGGTTCACGACGGCCGGGGAACTCGAGCGCGAGCTTTGCTTTGCTGTCTCGGCCTGGCTTTTGCCCCGGCGGGGCTAGACCAAAATCGGTTCGGATTGATTCAATCCGAACTCAGATTTTGGTCCAGCATCAACGAATTGAGCGAGGATCTGGGTTCGAATGCGATCGCATTCGAACCGATCTCGCTTTATTGCTGCGCCGACGCTGATTGATTGGATTCCCTGATGCGCCTGTCGCGCTACTTCCTGCCCACGCTCAAAGAAGCCCCTTCCGACGCCCAGATCGTGTCGCACCAGCTGATGCTGCGCGCCGGTCTGATCAAGCAGGAGGCCGCCGGCATCTACGCCTGGCTGCCTCTGGGGCTGCGGGTGCTGCGCAAGATCGAGCAGATCGTGCGCGAGGAGCAGGTGAGGGCAGGGGCGGTCGAACTGCTGATGCCGACCCTGCAACTGGCCGACCTGTGGCGCGAGAGCGGCCGCTATGACGCCTATGGCCCGGAGATGCTGCGCATCACCGACCGGCACGAGCGTGAGCTGCTGTACGGCCCCACCAACGAGGAGATGGTCACCGACATCTTCCGCGGCTTCGTGAAGAGCTACAAATCCCTGCCGCTGAATCTCTTCCACATCCAGTGGAAGTTTCGCGACGAACGTCGTCCGCGCTTCGGTGTCATGCGCGGCCGCGAATTCCTGATGAAGGACGCCTATTCGTTCGATCTGGACGAGGCTTCGGCGCGCAAGGCCTACAACCGGATGTTCGTGGCCTATCTGAACACCTTCGCCCGCATGGGGCTGAAGGCCGTGCCGATGCGCGCCGACACCGGGCCGATCGGCGGCGATCTGAGCCACGAATTCATCGTCCTGGCGGACACGGGCGAAAGCGCCGTCTTCTGCGACCGCAAACTGGTCGAGATGCCCGCCCCCGGCGCCGACGTCGACTGGGACGACCTCCAGGCGATCGTGGACGAGCGCATCGCCCTCTACGCCGCGACCGAGGAAATGCACGACGCCGCCGCCTTCGAAGGCCAGACCGCAGAGGCGGACCGTCTGTCGGCGCGCGGCATCGAGGTGGGCCACATCTTCTACTTCGGCGAAAAATACTCGAAGCCGATGAAGGCTTCCGTACAGGGCCCGGACGGGAAGGAAACCCCGGTCCACATGGGCTCCTACGGCGTCGGCGTGTCGCGCCTGCTCGGCGCCATCATCGAGGCCAGCCACGACGACGCCGGCATCATCTGGCCCGAGGCCGTGGCCCCGTTCGATGTCGTCGTCATCAACCTGCGCGCCAATGACGAAGCCGTCTCCGCCGCCTGCGAGGACGCCGTCAAACAGCTGGAGGCCGCCGGCAAGGACGTCCTCTATGACGACACCGACGAGCGTCCGGGCGGCAAGTTCGCCACCGCCGACTTGATCGGCGTGCCCTGGCAGCTGACCATCGGTCCCAAGGGTCTGGCGGACGGCGTGGTCGAGCTGAAACGCCGCGCGACGGGCGAGAAGTTCACCCTGTCGCTAGCCGACGCCCTGGAGAAGCTGGCTTGACCGACGTCGGCATCAAGCCCGCCGGCCCCCTCTCCGGTTGGGAGGTCGGGCTGGCGGTCCGCTATCTGCGCGCCAAGCGCAAGGAGGGCGGCATCGCCCTGATCGCCATCATCTCCTATGTCGCCATCGCCCTGGCGGTCATGGCCCTGATCACGGTGATGAGCATCATGGCCGGCTTCCGCGCCGAGCTGCTGGGCCGGATGCTGTCGTTCAACGGGCACATGTACGTTCAGGGCGCGGTCCTCACGGCGCTGGACCGCGACCAGGCGCTGGAGCGGATCGCCAGGGTGCCGGGCGTTGTCAGCGTCAGCCCGATCGTCGAGGCCCAGAGCCTGGTTCGCGCCGGCGGCTATACGACCGGCGCCATCGTGCGCGGCCTGCGTCCCCAAGATCTGGCCAGCATGAACTTCGTGGCCGACAGCCTGACGCCCGAGGCCAGGCGCGGTTTCGGCCAGGGCGATTACGGCGGCGACCGCATCCTGATGGGCCAGAGCCTGATGGATCAGATGGGCCTCAAGGTCGGCGACCCGGTCACCCTGTATTCGCCCACCGGCGCCGACAGCGCCTTCGGCAATCTGGGTGGGCTGGAAAAGACCTATTTCGTCGGCGGCGCCTATTCGTCCGGCACGGCCGACTATGACCGGGCCTATATCTTCATGCCGCTGGAACAGGCCCAGCTGTTCTTCGGCAAGGACGGCGTCTGGGACGTGCTGGAGCTCAAGATCGCCGATGCGGACCGCGTCCAGGCCTATCTGGCCCCGGTGCAGCAGGCCGCCGGACCCGGCTCCGTCGTCACCGACTGGCGCCAGCGCCTGGCCGCCTTCTGGGGCGCGCTGAAGGTCGAACGGGTGGCCATGAGCATCATCCTGGGCCTGGTCGTCGCCATCGCCGCCCTGAACATCATCTCCGGCATCGTCATGCTGGTGAAGAACAAGACGCGCGATATCGCCATCCTGCGCACCGTGGGCGCCAGCCAGTCGTCCATGCTGCGCATCTTTTTCATGTCCGGCGCCCTGATCGGGGTTGCAGGCACCCTGACGGGCCTGCTGCTGGGCCTGCTGTTCTGCCTGAACATCGGCGCGATCCAGCACTTCCTCGAATGGGTATTCCAGACCCAGCTGTTCAACGCCGATGTGTATCAGCTGGAGTCGATCCCGGCCCTTGTGGACCCGCTCGACGTGTTCTGGGTCACCGTCTGGTCCTTCTTCATGAGCTGTGTCGCCGGCCTGATCCCGTCCTGGCAGGCCGCCAAACTCGATCCGGTGGAGGCTCTTCGCTATGAGTGAGCCCGTCCTGAACGACACCGTCCTGTCCCTGCGCGGCGTCACCCGCACCTATGACACCGCCACCGGCGGCCTCACGGTGCTCAAGGGCGTCGACCTGGACATCCGTCCCGGCGAGGTCGTCGGCCTGATCGGGCCTTCCGGCTCGGGCAAGTCGTCCCTGCTGCACGCCGCCGGTCTGCTGGAGCGGCCGACCACGGGCGAGGTCCACATCGACGGCGCCGTCGTCGGCGGTCTGGACGAACGCGCCCGCACCCACATCCGTCTGGCCAAGATCGGCTTCGTCTATCAGTTCCATCACCTGCTGCCCGAGTTCGACGCCCTCGACAATGTGGCCCTGCCGCTGCGCATCGCCGGCCACGGCTTGAAGCCAGCGCGCGATCGGGCCGCCGATCTTCTGGGCCGGCTGGGCCTCGGCGACCGGTTGAACCACCAGCCTTCGCAGCTGTCCGGCGGGGAGCGCCAGCGGGTCGCCGTGGCCCGGGCCCTGGCCAACCGGCCCCGCCTGCTGCTGGCGGACGAGCCGACGGGCAACCTCGATCCGGCCACCAGCCAGACCGTGTTCGAGGCCCTGCGCGATCTCGCCCACACGACGGGCGTCGCCGCCCTGATCGCCACCCACAACATGGAGCTGGCGGGCCATATGGACCGGGTCTTCGCCCTCAAGGACGGCCATCTGGAACAGCGCGCGGCCGAGAGCCAGGAATACTGACGCCGCCTCATCGGGGCGACGGAAGGCCGCGCTTGGCATTCCGGGCGAGCCGGGCCTAGGCTGACGCTCTCAGACAAACGAGGATCGCCATGAAGCCCCTGCTCATGAAACCCATGTTCCTGTCCGCCGTTCTGGCTACCGGTGTCATCGCCCTGGGCGCCTGCACCCCGGCCGACACCGGGAAGGCCGAGGCGCCGACCGCGCCGGTCACCGACATCACCCCGACCGCAGCCGCCGACATTCCCGACGCCGTGCGCGCCGTGGCCCTGGCGACCCGACCCGGCATGATCGTCTCGGAGGCCGAACTGAAGGAGCGGGAAGGGCGTCGCTACTACGATGTCGAGGGGACGCTGAACGGCGCGGAGATCGAGCTCGACATGCTGGAGACCCCGCAGGGTTGGCAGGTGGTCGAAATCCAGCGTGACATTCCCTGGGCTGAGGCGCCCGTGATCGTCTCGGGCGCGGTTCAGGCCCAGCGGGCGGGCTTCGCGCCGGTGCGGGTGATCGAAAGCACCCAGGCCGATGACGGATCGGTCATCTACGAGCTCTTCGCCGAGGGTCAGCCGGACACGCCGGCCGTCGAGGTGCGGGTACGGAACGGCCGCGCTGAAATCCTCAAGGAGGTCTGGCCCCACTGATCCGGGGATCAGCCCATGGCGTCGAAGTGATCCACAGGCCTTGACGGGAACGAAGTGAGAACATAGAACATTACAAGAACTCACAGGGCGACTTGGGGACAAGACCATGCCGAGACTGGTGCGTGACATGCTTTCGCTGGCTTCCTGCGGGGGCTTCGTCCTGATGGTCTGGAGCCTTGCTGTGGTCGTGACTCCGGCCTGATCCGGACTCTCCCGACTCTCTCGACTCCGTTTTGGCCGGGATGCTCCGGGCAGGGACGCTATCCACAGGCGTGCGGGCGGTGATTGCGGTCTGGCGGCGTTTTTCGGTGACGGCGGCCGCCGCTGTGTGAGACTCGGGGCAGGATGATCGCGTCGGGCGGTCGTGGCGCCCCAGGTCCCGGAGAGCGAACCGATGTACAGCCAGGGTTTCGTCCACCTCCGCGTCCGCTCCGCCTATTCGCTGCTGGAGGGCGCCATCAAGGCCGGCAAGGTCCCGACCCTGGCCCAGGCCAACGGCATGCCGGCGGTCGGGGTGGCGGATCGGGGCAATCTGTTCGGGGCGCTGGAATTCTCCGAGGCCGCCAAGGGGGCAGGGGTCCAGCCCATCATCGCCTGCGCCCTGCCGGTCACCGGCATCGGCGGCCAGATCGCCGAACGGTGGGCCAAGGTTCCCACGGTCGTCCTGATCGCCCAGACCGAGACGGGCTGGCTGAACCTCTCGGCCCTGTCGTCCGCGGCCTTCCTCGATACGGATCCCGCCGATGAGCCGGGCGTGCCCTGGTCGCGGGTCGTGGAGCTCTCCGAGGGTCTGATCCTTCTGTCGGGCGGTCCGGACGGCCCTGTTGATCCGCTCCTGGTCCAGGGACGCAAGGATGACGCCGTCGCCGCCCTTTCAGAAATGGCGCGCGTTTTCGGGGACCGCTTCTATGTCGAACTCCAGCGTCATGGCCTGCCGTCCGAGGCGGCGGCGGAAGAAGGGCTGATCGACTGGGCCTACGCCCATGATGCGCCCCTGGTCGCGACCAACGACGTCTATTACGCCAAGGCGGCGCAGGCCCGGTCGCATGACGCCCTGCTGTGCATCGCCGACGGGGCCTTCACCGGCCAGGAGGACCGCCGCCGCATCACCGATCAGCACTGGTTCAAGCCGGCCGACGACATGCGCCGCCTGTTCGCCGACCTGCCCGAGGCCTGCGACAACACCGTCGACATCGCCCGTCGCTGCGCCTTCCTGGTGAAAACCCACGCCCCCATCCTCCCGCGCTTTGACACCGGCGCCGGCCGTTCCGAATCCGACGAGCTGATGCACCAGGCCCGCGAGGGCCTGAGGGCGCGACTGAAGCAGGTCGTCCCGGCGGCTCCCGAGGAGGAATACTGGAAGCGGCTGGAATGGGAGGTCGGGATCATCGTCCAGATGGGCTTCCCCGGCTATTTCCTCATCGTTTCGGACTTCATCAAATGGGCCAAGGCCCATGCCATCCCCGTCGGACCGGGGCGGGGCTCCGGCGCCGGCTCGCTCGTGGCCTGGGCCCTGACCATCACCGACCTCGACCCGTTGCGGTTCGGCCTGCTGTTCGAGCGGTTCCTGAACCCCGAGCGGGTGTCCATGCCCGACTTCGACATCGACTTCTGTCAGGAGCGGCGCGAAGAGGTCATCAGCTACGTTCAGGACCACTACGGCAAGGACCGTGTGGCCCAGATCATCACCTTCGGCACCCTGCAGGCCCGCGCCGTCCTGCGCGACGTCGGCCGGGTGCTGCAGATGCCGCTCGGCCAGGTCGACCGTCTCTGCAAGATGGTGCCGAACAATCCCGCCAACCCGGTGACCCTGGCCCAGGCCATCGACCTGGAGCCACGCCTGAAAGAGGCGAGGGACGCCGAACCGGCGGTGGCGACCCTGCTGGCCACGGCTCTGGAGCTTGAGGGTCTGTATCGCAACGCCTCGACCCACGCCGCCGGCATCGTCATCGGCGACCGACCGCTGGTGGAACTGGCGCCCCTGTACAAGGATCCGCGCTCCGACATTCCTGCGACCCAGTTCAATATGAAGTGGGTCGAACCGGCCGGCCTAGTGAAGTTCGACTTTCTGGGTCTCAAGACGCTGACGGTTCTGGATCGCGCGCACGGCTTCCTCGCTCGGCGGGGCGCCGCGAGGGATTTCAACCTGTTGCCGCTGGATGATACCGCGACCTATGAGCTGATGGCGTCGGGCCAGACCGTGGGGGTGTTCCAGCTGGAATCCCAGGGCATGCGCGACACCCTGCGCAAGATGCGCTGCGGCTCCATTGAGGAGATCACCGCCCTGATATCCCTCTATCGGCCGGGGCCGATGGAGATGATCGACACCTACATCGACCGGAAATTCGGTCGGGCGGAGGTGGACTACCTCCATCCCACCCTGACGGAGGTGCTGACCGAGACCTACGGCGTCATCATCTACCAGGAGCAGGTGATGAAGATCGCCCAGATCCTGGCCGGATATAGCCTGGGCGAAGCCGACCTGTTGCGTCGCGCCATGGGCAAGAAGAAGAAGGAGGAGATGGACTTTCAGCGGGCCCGCTTCGTCAAGGGCGCCCTTGAAAAGTCCGTGCCCGAAACACAGTCGGGCTCCATCTTCGACCTCGTGGCGAAATTCGCCGGCTACGGCTTCAACAAGTCCCACGCCGCCGCCTACGCCCTGATCAGCTATCAGACGGGTTGGCTCAAGGCGAACCATCCGGTCGAGTTCTTCGCCGCCTCCATGTCGCTCGATCTGTCGAACACGGACAAGCTGGCCGTCTTCTACCAGGACGCACGAAAGTTCGAGGTGCCGGTCCTGGCGCCCGACGTGAACCGATCCTCCGCTGATTTCGACGTGTCGTGGGAAGATGAAAAGGGCGCGGTCCTCTACGCCCTGGGGGCCATTCGCAACGTCGGGCTTGAGGCGATGAAGCACGTCATCGAGGTGCGCGACGACGGCGGACGCTTCGTCGATATCTTCGATTTCCTGGAACGCGTCGATCCGCGGCAGGTCAACAAGCGCGCCCTGGAAGGCCTGGCCAAGGCCGGCGCCTTTGACGGCATCCATCCGAACCGGCGCCAGCTGGTCGAACAGGCGGACACCCTGATGGCCTACTGCCAGTCCGTCGCCGCCGAACGCGCCTCGTCCCAGGTCAGCCTGTTCGGCGCGGATCAAGCAAGCGCGGCGCGACCCCGTCTGAAGAGCGTGGAACCCTGGATCGGGCCGGAACAGCTGGATCATGAACTGTCGGCTGTCGGCTTCTATCTGTCGGGACATCCCCTCGAAGACATGACCCCGGCGCTGCGTCGCAAGCGGGTGACCTTCGTGGCCGAGGCCGGTCCGCTGGCCGAGGCGGGGCATGAGGCCTTCATGATGGCCGGCGTGGTGCGGCGGCGTCAGGAGCGCGCCAGCGCGCGCACGGGCGAGAAGTTCGCCTTCGTCGCCTTCTCCGACCCGACCGGAGAGTTCGAATGCCTGTTCCCGCCCGAACAACTTCGAAAATGCCGGGACGTGCTCGAGGTGGGTTCGGCCGTCATGGTCAAGGTTCGGGCGAAATCCGCCGACGGCGAGGTCCGCTACTTCGGCGATGACGCCTGGCGGCTGGATGAGATGATCGATGACGCCGGCGCCGCCCTGCGGGTCCATGTCTCGGCCCGATCGCTCGACCCGGCGGCGATCCGCGCCCGCCTGGACCGGGTCTCGGTCGCCGGAGGCGGCAAGGCCGGCAAGGGTGGCGAGATTTCGTTGGTCGCGTCGCTCGACGGTCGGCGGGAGGTCGAGTTGCGTTTACCCGGCCGCTATCGCCTTGATCCCGCCCTGCGCGGCGCCCTGAAGACCGCGCCGGGTGTTCTGATGCTGGAGGATGCGTGATGGCCGAAACGATGACACGGCGGGGCGGCTGTCAGTGCGGCAAGGTCGCCTTCGAGGTCGAGAGCGACCTGGAAGGCCTGATCGAATGCAACTGCTCCCACTGCTACCGCAAGGGTCTGGTGCTCAAGTTCGTACCCGCCTCGGCCTTCAGATTGATGCAGGGGGAGGGGGAATTGTCCGAACACACCTTCAACCAGCACCGGATCAAGCACCGCTTCTGCCGCACGTGCGGCGTCCAGTCGTTCGCTGAAGGCCAGTCCCCGGACGGTCAGACGATGATGGCGATCAACGTCCGCACCCTGGCCGACGTCGAGCCCTGGGACTGGACGGCCGAACGCGTGGACGGCCGCAGCTTCTGAGCGATCAGGCGCCGGTGACGACAGCCGTATCGACCCGTCCGCCCCATTCGGCCCAGGAGCCGTCATAGAGGCGGCTCTCGATCCCCAGTTCCGCCAGGCCGAGGCTCAGGATCGCAGCGGTGACGCCGGAACCGCAGGTGGTCAGAACCGGCCTGGTCAGATCGACGCCGGCCTCGGTGAAGGCCTGAACCAGAGCCTGGCCGCGCAGCAGGGTCCCGTCCGCCGCTATCAGGCGCGAATACGGCAGGTTGATCGCGCCGGGCATATGGCCGGATCGCAGGCCCGGCCGGGGTTCGGCGACCTCGCCCCGGAAACGGGCTGCGCCGCGGGCGTCCAGAACCTGCGCTTCGGCGGCGAGGGCGACCCTGACATCCTCCAGACCCGCGACGCCTTCGGGCGCAACGTCCGCCTCGAACTCCATCGCCGGAAGACGCCGAGGCGCCCCAGTTTCCAGAAGCCGACCCTCGGCCTTCCATTTCGGCAGTCCGCCGTCCAGCACGCGAACGGAACCCGCGCCCATGACCCGAAACATCCACCAGATCCGCGCCGCCGAGAACAGGCCCGCCGTGTCATAGACGACGATGTCATCGGTCGCGGCGATACCCAGCCGTCCCACAGACGCCGCAAAATCAGCGGCCGACGGAAGCATATGCGGCAGGCTGTTGTTTTGATCGGAGACGGCATCCAGATCAAACCTCACGGCGCCCGGGAGCCGCTCGCGGTCGAAGTCAGCGCCGGCGTCGCGTCCATCGAGGTGCCAACTGCCGTCAAGAATTTTCAGGCCTTCGGTTCCGAGTCGGGCCTGCAGGTCTTCGGTCGAGATCAGGGGGGAGGTCATGCTGCCGGCTCGGGATGCCTTTGTTTATCGGCGTCAGTCATCGCCGACCTTGGCGGCGGACACTTCCTTGAGCGCGGCCAACGCCCGCACGCGCGCTTCCGCATGATCGACGATCGGACGGGGATAGTCATGGCCCAATCGAACACCGGCTGCGGCCAGCACCTCCCGGGGCGCCGTCCAGGGGGCGTGGATCCACTTGGCGGGCAGCGCCTTCAGCTCGGGAACCCATTGGCGGACATAGGCGCCGTCGCGATCGAACTTCTCACCCTGGGAGACGGGATTGAAGATGCGAAAGTAGGGCGCGGCGTCCGCGCCGGAGCCTGCGACCCACTGCCAGTTCTGGACGTTCGACGCCAGATCGGCGTCCACCAATGTGTCCCAGAACCAGGCCTCGCCCCGCCGCCAGTCGATGAGCAGGTCTTTGATCAGAAACGAAGCCACGATCATGCGGACGCGATTGTGCATCCAGCCCGTGGTCCACAACTGCCGCATGCCGGCGTCGACGATCGGATAGCCCGTCTGGCCCAGGGTCCAAGCCCGGAACCCCGCCTCGTCGTCGCGCCAGGGGAAGGCGTCGTACTCGGGGCGAAACGCACGCTCCGGCAGGGTCGGGAAGTGATGCAGCAGGTGAGCGGAGAACTCCCGCCAGCCCACTTCCGAAACGAACTTCTCCGCTTCGGCCCCGGGGACCCGGCCATCCGCCGCCGCCCCACGTACCCGGCGCACCGCTTCGCGCGGGGAAATCTCTCCGAAGTGCAGATGGGGGGACAGCCGACTGCAATGCGGTTGCGCCGGGTGATCCCGTCCCCGCGCGTAGTCCCGCAATCCGTCTGCGATGAACCGGGACAGCGCCTGTCGCGCCCCGACCTCGCCGGGTGTCCAGTCAAATCCAGTCGACCAGTCGGGTCGCAAAGGGTGGAGGTTCCAACTGTCGAGATTTTCGCTCGCCACGACGGCGGTCGACGCCATGTCGCGCGGTCCGCGTGTTTCAGAATGTTCATCAAATGCGCCGATCAACTGACGGAAAAACGGTGTGAAAACCTTGTAGGGTCCACCTGAGCCGTTCAGCACCGACCCCGGCCGGGCGAGTAGGGCGCCATTGAAGCCGTGGCACTCCACCCCGTCGACCCTGAGCCCGTGAGCGATGTCGGCGTCGCGGGCAAAGGCGACGGGCTCGAACAGCCGGTTCATATAGACCGCCTGCGCGCCCGTCTCCTCGACGATCCGCCGCAACTCGGCTTCCGCATCTCCCGACCTCAGGGTCAGCCGCCCGCCGCGCTCGGCCAGGGATGCCGTCAGGGCCCGCAGCGACTTGTCCAGCCACCACAGCGACGCCTCGCCCAGACGGCGTCCGGTCAGGTTCAGATCATGGATGTAGAGACAGATGACGGGCAGACCGCTCGAAAAGGCCTTCTCGAGCGCCGGGTTGTCACGGATGCGCAGATCCTGACGGAACCAGAGGATGACGGGCCCGTCAGCCGCCGTCGATGTCGCCATGGCTCGGCGCTCCGTGCTAGGTTGAATTCTCGGGCGACCGGCGCCACTTCACAGCCCCATAGACGCGGCGAAGCCCGCTCATCAATCCGCTTTCGGACCATCCGTTCTCTCGTCCGAATCGCCAACACAAGGTCCGATCGTGAGCGCACCCAACGCCGTCATCTCTCTTTCCGCCGGTCAAGGCGCGCCGGTCGTCATCGGCGGCGGTCGCCGGATCGCCTTCATCGCAGGCCCGTGTCAGATGGAGAGCCGTCAGCATGCCCTGGAGACGGCCCAGGCGCTGAAGGAAATCGGCCAGCGGTTGAACGTCGGCATCATCTACAAGACCAGTTTCGACAAGGCCAATCGCACCAGCGCCGGCGCAGCCAGGGGCATCGGGCTCAAGGACGCCATGCCGATCTTCGCGGAAATCCGCGAGACGCTCGGACTGCCCACCCTCACTGATGTTCACTCGGAGGCCCAATGCGCGCCGGTCGGGGAAGTGGTCGACGTGCTGCAGATTCCGGCGTTCCTCTGCCGCCAGACCGACCTGCTGCTGGCCGCCGCCGCGACGGGCAAGGCGATCAATATTAAGAAGGGCCAGTTTCTCGCGCCCTGGGACATGAAGAACGTCGTCGCCAAGGTCACGGGCGCCGGCAATCCGAACGTCATGGCCTGCGAGCGCGGCGCCAGCTTCGGCTACAACACCCTGGTCAGCGACATGCGGGCCCTGCCGGTCTTGCGGGACATCGGCTGCCCGGTCGTGTTCGATGCGACCCACAGCGTCCAGCAGCCGGGCGGGCTGGGGACGTCGTCGGGCGGCCAGCGGGAGTTTGTCCCGGTTCTGGCGCGGGCGGCCGTCGCGGTCGGCGTTGACGCCGTTTTCATCGAAACCCATCCCGACCCCGATCACGCGCCGTCGGACGGGCCCAACATGGTGCCGATGGCCCAGTTCGAAGCTCTCGCTGCCGAGCTTCTGGCCTACGACGACCTGACCAAGTCCCGGCGTCACGTCAGCCTCTGACTTTCGTCGCGACGCTGAATCCGATAGGCCGAAGATCATGGCCGATCCCGCGCTGAATCTGGGTGAGTTGCAACGTCTGCTCGACGACGCCGCAGGGCGAACTGTCGCCTGTGTCGGCGACATCATGCTGGACCGCTACGTCTATGGTGAGGTGACCCGGGTTTCGCCGGAGGCGCCGATACCGGTGCTGCGCACGACCCGTACGGTCATGATGCCGGGCGGCGTGGGCAATGTGGCCCGGAACGTCGCGGCCTTGGGCGGCGCGGCCAGGCTCGGGGCCGTGATCGGTGAAGACCCCGCAGGCGCGACCTTGACCGAGATCGTCGCGTCCACGGCGGGCCTCGAGGATCACCTGCAACGATCGCCCACCGACACCACGACGGTGAAGACCCGTTTCGTCGCTTCCGGCCAGCAGTTGCTGCGCCAGGACGACGACGCTTCAGGCGCACAGAAGTACGTAATTACCGACATCTTTTCAGAAGTATCAGTGATACTTCTGTCAGACTACGCAAAGGGTGTCGTCGACGACGGGGTGATCGAACAGGCCCTGAAATCCGGCGTCGCTGTGGTGGTCGATCCCAAGGGCCGGGACTTTGCGCGCTACGGGGCGGTTGACCTGATAAAGCCCAACGCCTCGGAACTAGCGGCGGCAACCGGCCTGCCGACGGCGACAGACTCAGAGATCGAGGCTGCGCTAGAGCGGGCGCTCGAAACCACGACCGCCAAGGCGATTGTCGTCACCCGCGCCGGCAAGGGCATGAGCCTGGCCATCCGCGGGGCTCCGGTTCAGCATTTCCCGGGCCGGGCTCGCGAAGTCTATGACGTGTCGGGCGCCGGCGACACCTGCCTGGCCGCATTGGGGCTGGCGATGGCGGCGGGCCGTTCGCTGCAGGACGCCGTGTTGTTCGCCATATTGGCGTCGGGGGTGGTCGTCGGCAAATCCGGGACCGCCGTCGTCACGCCGCAGGAATTGATCGAAGCCGAAATGCGCCAGCACGCCGGCGCGGCGTCCGCCAAGGTGTCGCCGATCGACGAACTGGCCGAGGTCGTCGAGGGCTGGCGGGCGCAGGGCCTGCGAGTCGGCTTCACCAACGGCTGTTTCGACATCCTGCATCGGGGTCATGTGGCGTATCTGAACCAGGCGCGGAGCTGGTGTGATCGTCTGGTGGTCGCCTTGAACACCGACGCCTCGGTCAGGAGATTGAAGGGGGAGGGGCGTCCCGTGAACGACCTGGACAGCCGGGCTGCGGTGATCGGCGGCTTGGCCAGCGTGGATCGTGTGACCTCCTTCGATGATCCCACCCCGCTCGCTCTGATCGAAAGACTGCGGCCAGATGTTCTGGTCAAGGGGGCGGACTATACCCGAGAGGGCGTCGTCGGCGGCGATCTGGTCGAGAGCTGGGGCGGCGAAGTCAGGCTGGCCACCTTCACCGACGGCTTCTCCACCACCCGCACCATCGCGAAGATGACGGGAGGCGCACAATGACTGCGGCGGCCCCGACGCGACGCATCATCGTCGTCACCGGCGGCGCCGGCTTCATCGGTTCCAACATCGTCGCCCGCCTGTCGGACGACAACCGCTATGACATCGTCGTCTGCGATCGGCTGGGTCATGCCGACGAGGCCAAGTGGAAGAATCTGGCCAAGCACGCCGTCGCGGATTTCTGGCTCCCGGAAGAGTTGTTCGATCGGCTGGATCGGCACAAGGCGCGCATCGAAGCCGTGGTCCACATGGGCGCCATATCGGCGACGACTGAACTGGACGCCGACCTCATCCTGCGCACAAACTTCAGCCTGTCGCGCGATCTCTGGGATTGGTGCGCGGGGCAGGGGATTCGGCTCATCTACGCCTCTTCCGCGGCGACCTACGGGGACGGCGACCTGGGCTTCGCCGACGACGACAGCGTCGAGGGTCTGGCGGCTTTGCGGCCCCTGAACGCGTACGGCTATTCGAAGCTGCTGTTTGATCAGTACGCTGTCCGCGAGGCCGATCGCGGCCATCGCCCGCCGCAGTGGGCCGGGCTGAAGTTCTTCAACGTCTATGGGCCGAACGAGGGCCACAAGGGTTCGATGAAGTCGGTCATCGCCCACATCTGGCCCAAGGTGTCGGCGGGCGAGACGGTGACCCTGTTCCGATCGCACCGGCCGGAATATGAGGACGGCGGCCAACTCCGCGACTTCGTCTATGTCGCGGATGTCGTCGACATCATCGCATGGCTGCTGGATGCGCCGGACGTGAGCGGCATCTACAACGCCGGCACGGGCCAGGCGCGGTCGTTCAAGGACCTGGCGGCCGCCGTCTTCGCGGCAGCCGGTCAGACGCCGAGCATAACCTACGTCGACACGCCGGAGTCGATCCGGGATCGTTATCAGTATTTCACCGAGGCGCGAATGGAGCGGCTGCGCGCGGCCGGCTACCCGGGCCAGGCGACGCCGCTGGAGGAGGGGGTCCGCCGCTATGTTCAGGACTACCTGAATCTTCCGGATCCCTATCGATGACATCGGCGCGCCTGACGTTCCGCCAGTGGATCGGCTGGTGCGGTTTCGCTCTCGTGTTTCTGGTGTGTGCGGCGCTGATCGTCTGGCGTAGCGACATTCGCATCTGGGCGATGGATCCGAAGACTCCATTCCAGATCTATCAGCCGCCGGCGGCGCCGGATTATCGGCGACCCGAGGCTTGGGCGATGTGGGATGTCCGGCGCCAGGATGCAGGCTCGGCGGCGGTGTTCTTTCTGCACTCGACCACATTCGACAAGGCCAAGGCCTGGAATGGACCGTTCGACGATCCAGAGGCGGAGGCCTACCTCCGGCGTGTGGTGCTGCCCAACTACGCCGGTCCTTTCGCCGCCGCCGGATCGATCAGCGCGCCCTTCTATCGTCAGGCCAGCCTGTATACGCGGCTGACCCTTCGACGGGACGCCCGCGATGCTCGCGCCTTCGCCTATGGCGATGCCGAGGCGGCCTTCGACCATTGGATCGCCGCACACCCGGAGGGTCCCATCATTCTTGCCGGCGTCGAGCAGGGGGCGGAATTGCTTGACCGCCTTGTCCGCGACCGTGTGGCGACCGATCCGGCGCTGCGACGCCGACTGGTGGCGGTCTATCTGCTGGACGCTGTCGTGGCCGTCGACAACCTGCCGGCACAGACGCCGCCATGTGCGACACGCCAACAGTCGGGCTGTGTCGTCGGATGGTCTCAGGTCGGCGAGGGCGATGACGGCGCGGCCATGCGTCGTCTGCGGCGCGCCCTGGTCTGGAATGCGCGCGACCGTCTGGAGGATTTGAACGGCCGTCAGCCGTTATGCGTCAATCCCGTCAGCGGTGGGGCCGATGACACTCGCACAGAGCCGCGCCGTCATCTCGGCGGCGCCAACGCCACAGGGTTGGAATGGGGGGTTCGGCCGGCGGTTCTTGACCGGCTGGCTTCGGCGCAGTGTCGGGCGGGCCTGTTACGGCATTCGGATCCGGCGACCGAGTCGTTCTCCAATGCCGGCAGCTGGGCAGAACGGAGAATGACGCGTCCTTACAACCTGTTCTTCGCGGATATCCAGGCCGACGCCCTGGCGCGGCTGGCGGGATGGGAGGGGCGCTGACGAGGTGACTTGCCACAGCCTAGAAGCGTCGGTCGTTCTCGCCTAAGATATATTATGCGAAATTTATAGCCATCAGGTTTGGCTTGGGGCGTCCAGAACCTTGAGAACAGCCTCGGCCGCCAAGTCGGAGGGATCGTCTGCTCCGCGTCCCATCAAGGCCAGCGCGTCTGTCTGACGCCGAACCTGCTCCTGACGTCCAGCCACGTCGTCCAGCAGCCGCAACACCTCACGTTCGACATTCTCGGCCTTGGCGTCGGCCTGGATCAGCTCACGCGCGATCTCGGCGTCGGCCGCGTGATTGAACAATGTCGCGTATTTGCCGGTGAAGAACGGCCGCATGATCGCGTAGCTGAGCGGCTGGAACCTGTAGGCGATCACCATGGGCGCGCCCGCGATCGCCAGCTCGGTCGAGACCGTGCCGCTCGTGGCCAGCGCCACGGTCGCGGCGCGCATGGCGGCGTATTTGTCCGCCTCAACCACGGCGTGCGTCCGGAACGGCCAGGCCGCGATGCGAGCCGCGACATCGTCCGCCACCGTTCCGGCCAACACGACCGCCACCTCCAGGCTCGGACGTCTCGCCTTCAGCCTGTGAATCGCCGTTTCATATATCGGCGTCATCAGACGAATTTCTGAAGGCCGACTACCCGGCAGCACAAGCAACAGCTCGGCGTCCGGCGCGATTCCCCGGGCTCGCCGGAAGCTGTCCGGGTCGGCGCGGGACATGTCTGTGTGCAGAGCCTGAGACCCAACGACCGTCGTCGGCAGGCCTTCTCTTTCAAACCACGGTGCGTCGAAGGCGTAGAGCGCCAGCAGATGGTCCACGGTCGACGCCAGCGTCCTGGCGCGGCCAGGCCTGGACGCCCAGACCTGCGGCCCCACGTATTTGATGAGCTTGGTCTGTGGCAAGGCCGTCCGCAGCGCCTTGGCGACCCGGATGGTGAAGCCCCAACTGTCGATCAGGATGACCGCGTCCGGCCGGCGCCTTTTGGCCAATGCCACAGTGTCCGCGACGCGTCGTTTGACCAGTCCATAGGCCTTCAGCCCTTCAAGCCACCCCAGGATGGAAAGGTCGGCGATATCGAAGGGACTCTCGATCCCCTGCTCCGCCATGCGGGGACCGCCGACGCCGACGAAGGTCACGCCGTCGCCGAGACGCGCCCGCAGCGCCTTGGCCAGGCCTGCGCCCAAGGCGTCGCCGGACGCCTCGGCCGCCACAAGCATGATCGTCAGCCGCCGATCCGTCATGGTTCGCCCCAGACGAAAAGGCCCAGGCGATCGGCGGCGGCGACAATCGCCGGACGATCGATCAGGATCAGTCGCCCGGCGCGACCGCCGATCCCGGCCAGTCCGGCCTCGGCCGCAAGTTCGACCGTGCGTGCGCCGATCACCGGCATGTCCACGCGGAGATCCTGAATGGGCTTCGGCGCCTTTCCCAGGGCGCCGCGGCGATTTGCATGATCGCCTCTCAAGGCGACTGGCAGTTCCGCGACCCGGCGCAACATGGCGTCCGTGCCCTCCTGGGCCTCGACCGCCAGCACGAGCCCGGCGCAGACGACGGCTCCTTGCCCGACGTCAAGTTCGCCAGACTTTTCGGCGACATAGAGTGATTTTCTGAGATCGTTGATTTGATCTGACGACGGCGCCAGGCGGCCAAGCGCGCCGGCGGCCAGGGTTTCGCCGCCCAGAATGTCGTCCGCCCCCTCGACCTGAAATCCTTCATCCTCGAAGACCGCGAGAATTTTCCGCAGCAGCGCGTCGTCCCCCTGGGTGGCCGCCTTGATGATGCCCGGCAAAAGCGTCGCGCCTTTAAGATCAGGCGATAACGTCTTGAAATCAGGGCGACTGACATTGCCGGCGAGGCAGACCGCGCCGCAATCGGCCGCTCTCATCGCCTTGAGGATGCCGCCGATACGCGCCATGCCGAAATCGGCGCCGGGCCATTTCGCCAGTCTGGGATCGGCGAACCCCTCCAGACGGATGACGTAGAGGCCCCTGCCCTCAAGTTCGCAGCGTTCGGCCACGGCGACGGGAAGGTCGCCGCCGCCCGCGATCAGAGCCAGCCGGGGCGCGGTCATTCGCCGGGCAGACAGAGCGGCCGCTTCCCGTCCGCGCGGATGAAGTCGCAGATCTCGACGATTTCCGGCAGGTCGGAATAGGCCTGAGACACCGCATCCAGTCGTTCGGAAAACACCCCCGCCCCCTCGAACAGGTCGCGATAGGCGTTCAGAAGTCGACGAATGGCGTCCTTGCCATAACCCTTCCGCTTGAGACCGATCAGGTTCAGCCCGTGCAGTCGCGCATGATTGCCCCAGGCCGAGCCATAGGGGATCACGTCACGCGTGACGGCGGCCAGGCCTCCAACGATCGCCCCCTGCCCCACGCGCCCGTTTTGATGCACCGCGCATAGCCCGCCCAGGAAGACGCGGTCGCCGACATGGGCGTGGCCGCCCAGGGTGGCGTTGTTGGCCATGACCACATGATCGCCGACAACGGCGTCATGACCGACGTGGGCCCCGGTCATGAACAGGTTGTTCGCGCCCACCCGCGTCAGGCCGGTCCCCTGGGGGGTGCCCCGATTGAAGGTGCAGTGCTCACGGATGACGTTGTCGGAGCCGATTTCCAGACGGACGGGCTCGCCGCGATAGCCGTTGTGCTGCGGATCGCCGCCGATGACGGCGAACGGATGAACGGCGGTCCGAGCGCCGATGGAGGTGTCCTGCTGGATCACCACATGGCTGACGAGAAGCACGCCCTCGCCCAGAACGACACCGGGACCCACCGTACACCACGGCCCGACCACCACGTCGTCCGCCAGTTCAGCCGTGGCGTCGATGATCGCCGAAGGGTGAACGACCGCCATGTCAGGCGGCCGGCTGTTCGACGGTGACAACCATGGCGGCGAAGTCCGCCTCGGCCGCCAGCTTGTCGTCGATGAAGGTCTCGCCGCGGAACTTGAAGATGTCGCCACGCGCCCGCGTCACCACCACCTTCATCTTCAACTGATCGCCGGGGCGCGCGGGCCGGCGGAAACGCACGCCGTCGATCGACATGAACATGATCACCTTGCCCTCAACCGCCACATCCAGGCTCTTGGACATCAGCAGGGCGCCGGTCTGGGCCATGGCCTCGACGATCAGCACGCCCGGCATCACCGGATCGATCGGAAAATGGCCCGGAAAAAACGGCTCGTTGTGCGTGACGTTCTTGATCCCGGTGATCGAGGTCGAGGGCACATAGTCCTCGGCCTTGTCGACCAGGAGAAAAGGATAGCGGTGCGGCAGGCGCCGCATGACCTCGGCGTAGTCGATCCGATCTTCGGCGGGTTCGCTCATGGGACTGATCCGTTCGCGACGCTTATGAGCGCGTCTTTCCTGTCGCCTGTTTGGCGAGCCAGACCGCTTCGCGCAAGGACTGGCGGATCGGCTTGGCGGGATAGCCGGACCAGGTCTCGCCCGCCGGAACGTCGGCCAGCACCCCGGCGCCGCCGGCGATCCGGGCGCCTTCGCCGATCTTCAGATGATCCCCGACGCCGGCCTGTCCGCCGAACATGACATTGTCGCCGGTCGTCACACTGCCCGAAATCCCGGTGTGCGCGGCCATCAGATTGTTGCGGCCGATGACGCAGTTGTGGCCGATCATCACCAGATTATCGATCTTGGTGTTCTCGCCGATGACGGTGTCGTCATAGGCGCCGCGGTCGATACAGCTGTTGGCGCCGACGGTGACGCCGTCCTGCAGGACGACGCGGCCCAGTTGGGGCACGTCGACAGGCCCCTGGCGCGATACGGCCGCGCCGAACCCCGCCTCCCCGATCCGGGCGCCGGCATAGATCGACACGCGATCTCCGATCAGGGTGAAGGCGATGCTGGCGTTCGCTCCGATGCGACAGTCCCGGCCGATCTGAACCCCGGGGCCGATCACGGTATTGGCCCCGATGCGAGTCCCGCTGCCGATGCGGACGCCGCGCCCGAGCACCACGCCGGGCTCCAACACGACAGATCCGTCTTCGCCGGCGTCGCCCGGGGCTTCGGTCTGATCGATCACGCGCGCCTTGTGCAACCGGGCTGAGGCACGGGCCCAGGCCGCCTGGGGCTCGGGGGAGACCAGCACCGCGGCGTCGTCAGGCGCAGATTCGACAGCCCATGCGGGCACTATGACGGCCCCTGCCCGCGTGGCCGCGAGAGCCGCAACGAACTTCCGGTCTCCCAGAAAGGCCACGGCCTCTGGGCCTGCCGAGCCCAACGGCGCGACGGCGGCGATCATGAGATCCCCGCCGCGCAGAAGCTCCGCGCCCACGACATCGGCCAACTCGGCCGCCGTCAGAGGCGCAAGGGTTTCAAAGAACCGGGCGTCCGGTCCGGCCATCCGCCCGGCCCTGCCCTACTGGCCCTGCTGCTGGACCGGCACCGCCATGCGGTTGAAGGTCAGCGTCGGCAGTTGGGTGTTAAGGCGCTCGATCACCGTGGCGGTGACATCCATGGCAGGATTGACGATGTAGGCGTTCTCGCGCTCCAGCAGGACGCTGCAGCCGCGCTCCTGATAGACGGCGACCATGATCGGTTCGACGGCGGCGGCGATCGCTTCCCGCTGGCGCGCCAGGGTGTAACGCAGCTCGTTCGTACGGGTCTGCTCCAGCTGCTGGGCTTCCTGCGCGCGCTGCTGCAGCGCCGTGCGACGCTGCTGGAGCTGGTCCGCCGGGATGGTGGAGGCTCCGGCCTGAAGGGCCTGGGCTTCGCTCTGGATGGTCGTGGCGTAGGGTTGCAGCTCACCTTCGACCTCGGTCGCGAGTTGCTGCATGCGGGCGGCGACCGCCTGACCGGCGGCGGACTGCGCCAGAACCTGCTGGTTGAAGATCACGCACAGGCCGGGGATCGGCTGGCCGTGCGTGATGGCCGGCGTGTTCTGGGCCGAGGCGGCGGGAGCGATCAGAAGCGTCGCCGCAGCGACGCCGAGAAGAAGCGATTTCATGACTGGCCTTCATTCGGCCCACAGGGGCCCGGTTATGCGTTCTAGAACTGGGTGGACGTCGAGAAACGGAAGGTCTCGGTCTTGTCGTAGTCCTCGCTGGAGAGAACCTTCGACAGATCGAACCGGATCGGCCCCATTGGCGAGCGCCAGTGGATGCTGACGCCGGCGGCCGCCCGCAGCGACATGTCGTCGACGATATTGGGATCGGTCACGCCCGTGGACGTCAGGGTGTAACGGTTGTCCAGCACCCCAAGGGTGCCGAAATCAGCGAACAGCGAAGACTTGATGCCGTACTCTTCGGGCAGGAAGTTGGGCAGGGTCAGCTCCACCGTGCCCACAGCGTAGAAGTTGCCGCCCAGGGCGTCAGTCGTCAGCAGATCGCGCGGTCCCATGCCGGCGGTTTCGAAGCCGCGGAAACTGTTCCCGCCCTTGAAGAAGCGGTCATTGATCCGCACCGCGTCGCCCTGCCAGCCGGTGACATAGCCGACCGAGCCCTGGAGGCTGACGATCCATTGGGGCGAGATGCCATAGTAGACAGCCGCCTCGGCTTCCGTCTTGACGTAGTTCACGTCGCCGCCGACGCCCGCGAAGTCCTGACGCAGCGACCCGGTCCAGCCTCGGGTCGCGCGGATCGGGTCGTTCCGCCGATCGATCGCCAGGGTATAGCCGACCGACGAATTGAGCGATGCACCGACCTGTTCGCACAGCGCGCGCGAACCCGAGCCGCCGGTCGAACAATAGCCGACCGGCACGATGATCTCGTCATCCTTGATGAAGTATCGGGCGCTCAGGCGGGTGTAGCCGTTGATCGGATACGACAGGCGAACGCCCGCGCCCGTCGAACGGTAGTCGAACGAGGATTCTTCCTGGAAGTCGAAACGCGAGTGAAACAGGTCGAAACCGGCGCCGACGTCCCGTCCCAGGAACTTCGGTTCGGTGAAGCGGAAGTCGATGTTCTGGCGCAGCGAACCCCATTCGGCGCGAGCCACGACGTTCTGGCCGCGTCCACGGAAGTTGCGTTCCGTGATGCCCAGGTTGACGACGAAGGCGTCCACCGAGCTGAAACCGGCGCCGACCGAGAGTTCGCCGGTGGGCTGTTCGGTCACGGTGACGTTCACGATCGACCGATCGGGAGCCGTGCCCCGGGTCTCCTCGACCGTCACATCCTTGAAGAACCCGAGCGCGCGAAGATAATTCCGGGACCGCTCCAGCAGCGCCCGGTTGAAGGCGTCGCCTTCGGTCAGCGCCAGTTCGCGGCGGATGACCGGATCCACCGTCCGGGTGTTGCCGACCACATTGATGCGCTCGATGTAGACCCGCTGGCCCTCGCTGACGTTGAAGGTGACGTCGACGGTGTCCGTTTCCGGGTTCGCCTTGTAGGTGGGCCGGATATCGACGAAGGCATAGCCTGCGGATCCCGCCGCGAAGGTCAGGGCCTCGACCGAGCTCTCGATCTTGTCGCTTTCGTACAGCTGGCCCGACCGGATCGGGATCAGCATCTGCAGGAACTCGGGGTTCAAGCGGCTGTTCTCGGTGACGACCTTGATCTCGCCGAAGTTGTAGCGATCGCCCTCGTCGACCGTCATCGTCAGACCGAACGCGCTGTCGTCCGGCTTCAGCTCCGCGACGGCCGAGATGATGCGGAAATCGTAGTAGCCGCGGTTGGTGTAGAACTTCCGCAGCTGCTGCTGGTCGTAGTCCAGCCGGTTCGGATCGTAGTTGTCATTGGAACTGAACAGGCGCCACCACTGGCTCTGCTTCGTCACCATGACTTCGCGCAGGTCCGAATCCGCGAACGCCCGGTTGCCCAGGAAGGTGATCGCATCCAGCCCGGTGGCGGGGCCTTCGTCGATCTCGAACACGACGTCGACGCGGTTCTGCTCCAGCTGGACCAGTTTAGGCGTCACCGTCGCTGAGATGCGGCCGGAAAGCCGATACAGTTCGATGATCTTGCCGACGTCTTCCTGCACCTTGGCGCGCGTATAGATGCCGCGCGGCGCCAGGGTGATTTCGTCCGTCAGCTTCTTGAGGCTGAGCGCGCTGTTCCCCTCGAACACCACTTGGTTGATGATCGGGTTTTCGACGATCGTGATGACCAGGTCGCCGTTGGGCTGCAGGCCCAGTTGAACGTCGGCGAACAACTGCGTGCGGGTCAGGGTGCGCAGCGCGACATCCAGCAGGGCGGCGTCCACCGTGTCGCCAGGCTGGATCGGCAGATAGGACAGGACCGTCGTCTGGTCGATCCGCTGGTTTCCACGAACCAGGATGCGGTTGACCACCCCGCTTTCGTCCCGGGCGCTCTGCGCCGCGGCGGCGCTAGGCGCGATCTGGCCGGGCGCGATGCTGGGCGCCGGCGTGGTCTGGGCCGCGGCCGTTCCGCCCAGCCCAGCCGCCACGATCAGGGCCAGCGCGCTGCAGACCGGCGCGGTCAGAATGGCGCCATGGCGACCGGTCGAGGAAGGGGAAGCGGTCGGTCGGATCATCGTCATCAAGGAAACCATCGGGGGCTGGCGTCGGCTCACGAGACGAGCCCGCCGAGGAATTTGAACAGGTTCAGCTTTTGCAGGTCGTTCCACGTCGCGAACAACATCAAACAGGCCAGCAAAGCAAGACCGACCCGGTATCCGGCTTCCTGAACGACGGCCGCCACGGGTTTTCGCGCCACAGCCTCATAGGCGTAGAAAACCAGGTGCCCGCCATCCAGAACCGGAATGGGCATCAGGTTGATGAAGCCGATTCCGATCGAAAGTATGGCGGCGAACTGGAACAGCATCAGCGCGAGATTGATGGCCTTCAGGGACGCCGGGGCCTCGCCTTCGGTGGCCTGGCTGGTGATGCCCCCGGCCGCCTTGGCGATGCCGAGGGGGCCGTTCAGCAGGGCGCCGGATTCCCGGCCGGAAAAGATGCGGCCGATATAGCTTAGGGTCGTCTCCAGAACGGTGGCCGTCTGGCGACCGGCGGCGCCGACGGCCTCGACGGGATTGTACCGGATGAACCGAACCTCGTCCCGGCGCGTCACCAGGGGCAGGCCGATACGGCCGACCGCGACACGTCCCGAAATCGCATCCTCCGTGGCCGTTCGCTCAGGAACGGCGGTCAGGGTCAGGGGCTGGCCGTTACGCTCGACCGTGAAGATCACCGGCGTGTTGGAACTCAGGGAGACGACGCGGATCACGTCCTGGGCGCTGCGCGCGGGTCGCCCGTTCACCTCGACGATCAGGTCATTGGGCCGAAAACCGGCGGCGGCTCCCGGGGTGCCCGAGGGAACTTCGGCCACCCGCGGCGGCGCGATCTGATCGCCCAGCAGGGTGAAGATCGCCGTGAAGATGACGATCGCCAACACGAAGTTGGCGAACGGGCCGCCGGCCACGATCAGCATTCGCTGCCAGACAGGCTTGAAATGATAGTAGTCCGTCAGGGCATGGGCCCCCTGCTCGGACGCGATCCGGGCCTTGAGTTCATCCAGCCCGGCCTGATCCGGAACACTGGACGCATCCAGATCTCCGGAAAATTTCACATAGCCGCCCAGCGGCATCCAGCCGATGCGCCACTCAACTCCCCGCTTATCCGTCCGTTGGAACAGGGCGCGGCCAAACCCGATGGCGAACCGGTCGATCTTTACGCCGAAGGCGCGCGCGACCCAGTAGTGCCCGAGTTCGTGCACGGTGACGACGAGGGTCAGCACCAGCAGAAAGGGTACGATGTAGGTCAGGATCTGGCCAAGGAGGTTCAGCATGAAGGGGTGACGCTCCGTTTCGCCTAGGCGGCGACAGCCAGGTCGGCGATGACGGATCCGGCCAGTCCTCGCGCCCCGCGATCAACAGCCAGGGCCGTCTCGCAGGCGTCGCCCGAACCGGACCCGAACCCCTTGTTCGCCGCCCGCTCAAGGGTTTCGGCGACGACTGCGGCAATATTGAGAAAGCTCAGCCGGCGGTCAAGGAAGGCAAGCGCCGCCACCTCATTGGCGGCGTTGAAAACCGTCGGCGCCCACCCGCCCTGCGCCAGCGATTGTCGGGCCAGGGCCAGCGCCGGAAACCGCTCCAGGTCCGGCTGTTCGAAGGTCAGCCGCCCCAACGCCGCCAGATCGAGCCGGGGCGCCGGCCAGGCCATCCGATCGGGCCAGGCCAGGGCGCAGGCGATCGGCGTCTTCATGTCCGGCGGTCCGAGCTGGGCCAGGGTCGAGCCGTCTATGTACTCGACCAGGCTGTGAATGATCGACTCGGGATGAACCACCACGTCGATCCTGTCGCCGGGCGTGTCGAACAGATAGGCGGCCTCGATCGTCTCCAGCCCCTTGTTCGCCATGGTGGCGCTGTCGACAGAGATTTTCGCGCCCATGCTCCAGTTCGGGTGGGCCACAGCCTGTTCCGGCGTGATCGCCGCCATCTGTTCGCGGGACAGCGCTCGGAAAGGCCCGCCTGACGCCGTCAGCACCAGCCGCGATACGCTGGCCGGCGCATCGGCGGGAAAGACCTGAAAGATCGCGGAGTGTTCGGAATCCACCGGGATCAGCCGCCCGCCGGACTGGCGAACTCGCGCCAAAAGCTGGGGTCCACAGCAGACCAGGCTTTCCTTGTTGGCCAGACCCAGAACCACGCCTGTGCCCGCTGCGGCCCAGGTCGAGCGGAGGCCGGCGGCGCCCACGATGGCGGCCAGCAGGAAGTCGGCGGGGCGCTGCGCCGCCTCGACCACGGCATCGTCGCCGGCGGCCACGGCGATCCCGGTGCCCGCCAGACCGTCACGCAATTCGGCGAAACGCCGATCGTCGGCGATGACGGCGACCTCGGGGCGCCAGCGCCGCGCCTGTTCGATCAATCGCGCGACATTGCCGCCGCCGGTCAAGGCGACGACCTGAAACCTGCCGCTGCCCGCGGCTTCGGCCTCGGCCATCAGCTCCAGAGTCGAGCGCCCGACCGAACCGGTGGAACCCAGAACCGTCACACGACGGCGCAGCGCGGCCGCGGTCAAATCGCGCCCTCTAGCCAGAGCACGATCAACCGTCCGGCCGCCACGACGACCACGGCGAACATCAGGCCGTCGACACGGTCGAGCAGGCCGCCGTGTCCCGGAATCAGGGCGCCGGCGTCCTTCACCCCGAAGCGTCGCTTCAGCGCAGACTCCCACAGATCGCCCGCCATCGTCGCCAGGGCGCCGGCCAGACCCAGCACCGCGCCCCAGAACACCGTCAGCATACCCATGTCGAAACCGGCCGTGATGGCCGCCCCGGCCATCGCGCCTGCGCCCATGCCGCCGATAAAGCCCGACCAGGTCTTGTTCGGCGAAAAGCGCGGCCAAAGCTTCGGCCCGCCCACCAGACTGCCGACCAGATAGGCCAGAATGTCCGCCGCCCAGGCCACGGCGAAGACGAAGGCCGTCCAGTGAAGTCCCACCGCGCTGTGTCCGTCGCGCAGCCACACCAGCAGCACCGCCGGCCATCCGAGATACAGAACGCCGTAAGCTGTGTTGAGCGCCTGAAGCCCCCGCAGTCGCGCGGCGAGGCCCCCGATGGCGGCCCCCAGAACCAGGATGCCCAGCGCGATAGGCAGGCGCCCGAGATCTGTCGCCACCAGAGCGGCGGTCACGGCGATGATGATGATCGCCGCCATGGCGCGCCAGGCGCCGTGCGCGCTCATTCGCGCCCATTCGACGGCCAGCAGGGCCGCGCCGACGATCACGAAACCCAGGTACCAGACGCCGCCGGCCCAGACGGCCGCGACCGCCGCCGGCGCCAGGACCAGGGCCGACGCCGCGCGCAGGCCGATGTCGCGCGGATTCAACGCCATCAGCCGGCCGCCATCACATCACGGGCCTCGACGCCGCCGAAGCGACGTTCTCTGCGGCGGAAGGTGTCCACAGCCTCGCCGAGCGCGGCCTCTCCATAGTCGGGCCAAAGCGTGTCCTGGAACACGAACTCGGCATAGGCGGCTTCCCACAGCAGAAAGTTCGACAGTCGCTGCTCGCCGGATGTCCGAATGATCAGGTCGACATCCGGCGCCCCGGCCGAAGACAGGCCCTGGGCGAACTCGGCCTCGTCAAGCTGAGCCGTCACATCTCCAGAAGCCAGCTTTTCGGCATAGCGGCGAGCGGCCGCCACGATGTCTGCGCGACCTCCATAGTTGAAGGCCACCTGCAGGAGAAACTGGCGATTATGCGCGGTCCGGGCCTCGGCGCGCGTGATGATCGCCTTGACGTCCTCGGGCAGGCCCTCGCGGCGCCCCAACACCCGCAGCCGCACGCCCTCCCGCTCCATCCGGTCCAGATCGCTGGACAGATAGTTCCGGACCAGCCCCATCAGCTCCGACACTTCTGCGGCCGGACGCGACCAGTTCTCGGTCGAAAAGCCGAAGACGGTCAGGCACTCGATCCCGAAACGCGGCGCGGCTTCGACCGTGCGCTTAAGCGCCTTGACCCCCTCGCGATGACCCATGACGCGAGGCAGGCCGCGAGCCTTCGCCCAACGACCGTTGCCGTCCATGATGATGGCGACGTGACGCGGGTCCGCCGTGGCGCTCATGACTGGGCGTCCTCGTGCGACGGGCGGCGGATGGCGACGTGTGGGGTCAATTCACTGGTTTCCGGCCGGTCTGTCGCCTCAGACCTGCATGATCTCAACTTCCTTGGTCTTCAAGGCCTCGTCGATACGCTTGATCGCCGCATCGGTGTCCTTCTGGACCTCGGTCTCCATCTTTTTCTGTTCGTCCTGGCTGATGTCGCCCGCCTTTTCGGCCTTCTTCAGGTCGTCGTTGGCGTCCCGGCGCACGTTGCGCACGGCGATCTTCTGCTGTTCAGCGTATTTCCCGGCCAGTTTGACCAGATCCTTCCGGCGTTCCTCGGTCAGCGGCGGAACCGGGATGCGCAGGGTCTGCCCGTCGACGATCGGGTTCAGACCCAGGTCTGCGGCGCGGATCGCCTTTTCGACGGCGACGACCATCGACTTGTCCCAGACGTTGACCGACAGCAGGCGCGGCTCGGGCACGCTGACGGCGGCGACGGCCGTCAGGGGCGAGGCGGAGCCATAGGCCTCGACCCGAACCGGCTCCAGAATGCCGGCGTGGGCGCGTCCCGTCCTCAGTCCCGAGTATTCTTCCTTCAGCGTCGCGACCGAACGATCCATGCGATCGCGATAGGATTTCAGATCTGGCTTGGCCATGGCGTTTCTCCGGCGGTCTTATGTCAGGCGGCGTCGTTGATAACGGTGAAGGTCCCCTCGCCGTTCAGCACGCGGCGCAGGGAGCCTTCTTCCCGGATCGAGAACACGACGATGGGAATGCCGCTCTCGCGCATCAGGGCGATCGCGGCGGCGTCCATGACCTTCAGGTTCCGGCTCAGTACGTCCTGATAGGTCAGTTGGTCATAGCGGGTGGCCGACTTGTCCTTTTTCGGATCGGCGGAATAGACGCCGTCCACGCTGGTGCCCTTCAGCAGGGCGTCGCAGCCCATCTCGGCGGCCCGCAGGGCGGCGGCGGTGTCGGTCGTGAAATAGGGGTTGCCCGTCCCGGCGGCGAAAATCACCACCCTTCCCTTCTCCAGGTGCCGGACGGCGCGGCGGCGGATGTAGGGCTCGGCGATCGCGGCCATGGGGATGGCGCTCTGCACCCGGGTGTAGACGCCCAGCTTCTCCAGTGCGTTCTGCATCGCCAGGGCGTTCATGACCGTGGCCAGCATGCCCATATAGTCGGCGCTGGCCCGCTCCATCCCGGCCGCGGCGGTCGACAGGCCGCGGAAGATGTTGCCGCCGCCGATCACCAGACAGATCTGGGTGCCGCTCTTGGCCACGTCCGCGATGGCTGCGGCGACATTGTCGACCGTCTTCATGTCGATGCCATAGCCCTGGTCGCCCATCAGGACCTCGCCCGAGACCTTGAGCAGGACTTTCTTGAAGCGGGGACGGGCGGCGGCGTCGGTCATTGGGCAATCCATCTGATGCGGCGCCGCTGAATCGGGCCGCCTCTTATAGACGAAGGGCGCGCCGACCATCAAAGCCGAACGCGCCCTTCATTGATTTCTCCTCCCCGCCGCGCTGCGCCGGAGAGGAGATGATCATTTCGGTCTTATTGACCGCCCATCATCGAGGCGACTTCCGAAGCGAAGTCCGGCCCCTCGACCTTCTCGACGCCTTCGCCCAGGGCCAGGCGCACGAAGCCGGCGAGGTGCAGGTTCGACGAGCCCAGCTCCTTGGCGGTGTTCGCGACCAGCTGTTCGATGGTCACGTCCGGGTTCATGACGAACGGCTGCTTGGTCAGGACCACGTCCTTCTGGAACTTGGCGATCTGGCCGTCCACGATCTTGGCGATCATGTTTTCCGGGCGACCTTCTTCCTTGGCCTTCTCGGTCAGGACTTCGCGTTCCTTCTCGATGGCGGCCGGGTCCAGGTCGTCGGTGTTCAGCGACAGCGGGGCGGTGGCGGCGACGTGCATGGCGATCTTGCGGCCCAGTTCGCGCAGGGCGGCCTGGTCGCCTTCGCCTTCAAGGGCCACCAGCACGCCGATGCGACCGACACCCGGCGACACCGCATTGTGGACGTAGGTCGAGACGACGCCTTCCGACACTGACAGGCGGGCGGCGCGGCGCAGCTGCATGTTCTCGCCGACCGTGGCGATCAGCTGGGTGACCTCGTCCTGAACGGTCGCGCCGGATTCCAGCTTGGCGCCGTGCAGGGCTTCCAGGCTGTCGTGGTCCAGACCCTGAAGGGCGAAGGCCTTGGCGGCGTTCTGGAACAGTTCGTTGCGGGCGACGAAGTCGGTTTCGGCGTTGAACTCGATGGCCGAGGCGACCTCGCCCTTGCCTTCGGGACGGGCGGCGACAGCGACCAGACCTTCAGCGGCGACGCGGTCGGCCTTCTTGGCGGCCTTGGACAGGCCCTTGGCGCGCAGCCAGTCGATGGCGGCGTTGATGTCGCCGTCGGTTTCCTGCAGCGCCTTCTTGCAGTCCATCATGCCGACGCCGGACTTGGCGCGCAGTTCCATGACGAGGGCGGCGGTGATCTCGGCCATTGTATAGCTCCTGGGTCTTCGTAATGCGGGAACGGCCGGGCTGATCTAGCCCGGCCGCATGTCAGTTTGACGGGCGGTCCGGTATGCGCCGGACCGCAACCGGTCAGGCGTTGGCGTCTTCGGTCTCGCCCGAAGCGGCCAGCAGTTCTTCGGCGGCGCCCTCGGCGCCTTCCGGCGCAGCGTCAGCCGCGACCGGAGCCGAAGCTTCGGCCAGCATCGGCTCGACCGGGGCTTCCGAGGCGCCCAGATCAACGCCCGAGGCCGAAGCGCCGGCGGCCAGACCGTCCAGAACGGCGTCGGCGATCAGGTCGCAGTAGGTCTGGATGGCGCGGGCCGCGTCGTCGTTGCCCGGCACCGGATAGGTGATGCCGTCCGGATCGGAGTTGGTGTCCAGGATGGCGATGACGGGGATGTTCAGCTTGCGGGCTTCCTGGATCGCGATCGCTTCCTTGTTGGTGTCGATCACGAACATGATGTCCGGAATCGAACCCATGTCCTTGATGCCGCCCAGCGACAGTTCGAGCTTGTCCTTCTCGCGCTCGAGCGTCAGCAGTTCCTTCTTGTTGCGGCCTTCGCCGCCGGCGTCGACGATGGTTTCCAGTTCGCGCAGACGCTGGATCGAACCCGAGACGGTGCGCCAGTTGGTCAGGGTGCCGCCGAGCCAGCGGTTGTTCATATAGTACTGGGCGCAGCGCTTGGCGGCTTCCGCGACCGGCTCCGAGGCCTGGCGCTTGGTCCCGACGAACAGCACGCGACCGCCCTTGGCGGCGACGTCACGAACGGCGACCAGGGCCTGATGCAGCAGCGGCAGCGTCTGCGACAGGTCGATGATGTGGATGTTGGAGCGCGAGCCGAAGATGTACTTGTCCATCTTCGGGTTCCAGCGGTGCGTCTGGTGGCCGAAGTGGGCGCCGCTCTCGAGCAGCGAACGCATGGAGACTTCTGGCAGAGCCATGGGATCAGGTCCTTTCTTCCGATCAATCCTCCGCAGACGGTGAAAGGATCGGACGATCCCTCGGAACGGTCCGAGCCGGGATGTCTCCCCGAAACGAACCACGCCTGCGTGTGAAGTGGCGCGGAGATAGTCCCAACCGCCACAAAAGGCAAGCCGCGCCAGCGTGACGCCGACGCGGCCGGTTCGATCCGTCGATCGTCCCCGATCAGGACGGCGACGGGACCTCCACTTCGTCCGGAAGGCCTTCGTCGGTTTCCCCACGCGACACGACGGTCGCCAGAACCAGGTCTCCGGTCACATTGAGCGTGGTCCGGCACATGTCGAGGAAGCGATCGACGCCCAGGATCAGGCCGATGCCCTCGGGCGGCACGCCGACCATGACCAGGATCATGGCGACCACCGGCAGGGAGCCAGCCGGCACGCCCGCCGTCCCGATTCCACCGAGGATGCAGACCAGCATGACGATGATCTGCTGCGTCAGGCTGAGTTCGATCTGGAAGAACTGCGCCAGAAACAACACCGTCACCCCTTCAAACAGAGCCGTTCCGTTCTGGTTGGCGGTCGCGCCGACGGTCAGGACGAAGCGCGCGATCTTGCGCGGGAGATTCAGTTTCTCTTCGGCGGCCCTCAGCGACACCGGCAGAGCGGCGTTCGACGAGGCGGTGGAGAAGGCCACCACCATCGGCTCCCGCACGCCGCGGAAAAAGGCGATCGGCGACATGCCGCCGCCGATCCAGATCACGGCCGGATAGACCACGAACATGTGGATCGCCATGGCGCCGACGGCGACCCCGACGAAGGCCGCCAGACGGACCAGCAGGTCCCAGCCGAACAGGGCCGCAAGATTGAACATCAGACAGGCGATGGCGATCGGCGCCAGCCGGATGAAGAGGTTGATGAGCTTCATCGACACCTCGAAAACCCCCTCGATCCCCTTCTGCAGGTGATCGGTGGCGGGGCTCCGGGCCATGACCAGCCCGATGCCGAAGAACAGGGCGAAGATCATCACCGGCAGGATCTGATTGTCCGATGCGGCGGTGAAGAAGTTGGACGGCACCAGCTCGAGGAAGAACTGGCCCAGCTGAACGCCCTCCGGCGCCTTGTCGACGATCCCGGCAGCACCCGCCTTGCCCTGCTCCAGCAACTGCGCCGCCAGCACCGGATCGACGCCGTCCCCCGGCCTGAACAGATTGACCATGCCGAGGCCGATCAAAACGGCGATGCTGGACACCACGATCGTCAGGATCAGCGTCCGCCCCCCGGCCCGGCCAAGGCTCTTGAGATCCCCCATCTCCGCCACCCCGACCACGAGGGCCGAGAACAGCAGCGGAATCACCATCATGAACAGCAATCGCAGGAAGATCTGACCAATGGGCCCTGTCACGTTGGACGTTAGCCAGACCACCCACGGCGTCTCGGCGCCCAGCGCCAGGTTGACGGCCAATCCGCCGGCCAGGCCGACGACGAAGCCGATCAGCATCAGCCAGTGAAGCGGCAGTTTGCCGGGTTTGGTCTCGGTCATTCGTCCCCCTCGGACGCCTGGAGCGATGAAGGTCGAAGCCTTCGCGCCGGATGGTCAGGCGACAAGGTCATGCCTCGTCGTCATCGGATCGGCAGCCCATACAGCAGGCCGCCGCTTCTTGTGTTCCATTGTGCATTCATTCCGCGCGCCAGGTCGAGGGGCGACTGCGGACCGAGGTTCCGATTGAAGATTTCACCATAGTTCCCAACCGCGCGGACGGCGTCGAGCGCCCACGTCCGCGACAAGCCGAGCGGTGCGCCATAGTTCCCGTCGGCGCCGAGCAGCCTCCGGATTCTTGCATCCGAGCTGTCGCGCGCCAGCGACTGGGCGTTCGCGCGGGTCACCCCCAGCTCCTCGGCGAGAATCACGGCGTTGAGCGTCCATCGCACCAGTGCGGTCCACTGCTCGTCGCCACGACGGGTGATCGGACCGAGCGGCTCCTTGGACAGAACGTCCGCGAGGATGGCGTGCTGCTGCGGGTCCGGCAGGGTGGTCCGCGCCGCCGCCAGGGCGGAGATGTCGCCGCTGAAGGCGTCACAGTCTTCGCGCGCATAGGCGGCGCGGGCCGCCTCTTCGGTCGGCGTCACCACGGGGGTATAGGCGATGCCTCGAGAGCGGAACTCGTCGGAAAGGTTCAGCGCGCTGGTCGATCCCGACGCCACGCACACGCGCGCCCCGTTCAGTTCCGCGATGTTCTTGAGGTCCAGCGAACGCCTGACCAGAAAGCCCTGACCGTCGTAGTAGTTGACGCCCGAGAAGGCGAACCGGCCCTCGGTATCCCGTGTCATGGTCCAGGAACTGTTGCGCCAAAGCACGTCGACGCGATCCTCCGACAGCGCGTCGAACCGGGTCTCTGCGGTTAGTGGCGTAAAACGCGCGCGGTCCCCGTCCCCGAAGATCGCGGCCGCCATGGCCCGGCAGAAATCGACGTCGAAGCCTCGCCACTGGCCGCGATTGTCCTGCAGTGCGAACCCGACCAGGCCCTGATGCACTCCGCAGCGCAGGTATCCGCGTCGACGAACCGCCGCCAGCGTGGGACTCTCGGACACGCCCGCCCTGGCCGCAGGCGCCGGCGGCGCAGTCTCCGACGTCTCGGCGTCCTCCTGTCCGGAGGGCCCGCAGGACGCCAGCATGAAGGCGGCCGCCGCAAGGAAAACTCGCTGTCGCCATTGACGACCCACGCCAGGATTCGCGTTCATCTACGCCTCTCGGCCGCTTGCGCCCCGCACCCCTTTTGCCGTCTTTAGCCGTGCGAGTTCAACCCGCGAACGACTGACGACGGAGCGATTGGCGCCATGAGTATCCTGAGCGACCGCACCCGGCTGATCTCCAGCGCCACGCGCCGGGGCGGCGGCCGTCGCTCGGTCAGCCCCCCCATAGAACGCGCATCGACCATGCTGAGCGATTCGGCCGGGACGATGCGCGATCCATCTCTGGGCCCGGTCTATGGCCTGGACGGCGGATCGGCCGCCCAGGCGCTCCGACAGGCGATCGCTGACCTGGAGGGCGCCGCCGAGGCCTGGCTGGTGCCGTCGGGCCTGGCTGCCGTCACGGCGCCGCTGTCCGCCCTTCTTCGACCTGGCGACGAAGTGATCGCCACCGACGCCGTCTACGGGCCGAGCCGGAGGTTCATCACGCGCTGGCTGGGCGCCAGGGGCGTCACCTCGACATTCCACCCTGCCGACGCATCAGCCGATGCGATCGCCGGTCTGATCACGTCGCGTACACGGCTGATCCTGATCGAATCGCCCTCATCGCTGACGTTCGAGGTGATCGATGTGGCGCGACTGGCGGAGGCGGCGCGTGCCCGAGGCGTGCTGACGGTGATGGACAATACTTGGGGCGCCGGCCTGGCTTTCAAGCCCCTGGCTCACGGGATCGACGTCAGCGTCCAGGCCGTCACCAAATATGCAGCGGGTCATTCCGATCTGCTCATGGGCGCCATCGCCGTCAAGGATCGAGACGTCGGGCGGCAGATCGACGGGACCCTCGAGGATATGGGCTGGCACGTCTCGCCTGACGACGCCTGGCTGGCCTTGCGCGGCATCCGCACCCTTCCCCTTCGCTATGCTGAACAGGCGCGATCGGCCCTGAAGATCGCCCATTGGCTCGCCGCCCGGGCGGAAGTGGCCACCGTCCTATATCCCCCTTTGCAGACCGACCCGGGGCACGAAATCTGGAAGCGCGACTATTGCGGCGCCGCCTCGGTGATGGGCCTGGTCATGAAGGGCGGTGACGCGGCGGCGGCCGAACGCTTCCTCGACGGTCTCAGCCTGTTCGGTCTCGGCTGGTCATGGGGCGGTTTTGAAAGCCTGGCTACCCATGAAACCGGTCAGTTAGCGCACCGCCTGCGTCCTCCCGCGCTTCCCGGAGAGTTGCTGCGTCTTCACGTCGGACTGGAAGACCCGGACGACCTGATCGCCGACCTTGAAAGAGGGCTGGGCGCCTGGCGTGGCGGCTAGTGTGAATCGACACTTGGCTTTCGCATCTTCCTAATCCGTGCACCCCGGCGAAGGCCGGGGTCCAGATAGCGAACTCCGAACAGAAGGTAAGCCTCGATGCGCCGTCCCTGCCGCCTCAGCCCGTGATCTGGACCCCGGCCTTCGCCGGGGCGCTCGGAGAAAAGTTTACAGTTCCCGAATGTCGATTGTCCTAGTTCGCGCCGAACTCCGGCATGAGACCCAGCACGACGCCGCGCATGTTGGTCTGGTGGGGCAACATGGCCCGCAGGAAGTGCACCGTGTTGCCGGCAGGCCCTTCGAAGCTGAAGTTGGTCTGGGTGAAGGTGCAGTTGATAAAGTTCGGCGGCTGTCCGCCTTCATAGATCAGGTTCGCGTTCACGAACGCGATCTCCGTGAACGTCTTGCCGTCCAGCTTGATGCGCCCCTGCAGGGTTTTGCGTCCGTCGTCGGCCATGTTCGATCTCCGAGTACTTGTGGATTGGCGCGCCCTGCAGGACTCGAACCTGCAACCGTCCGCTTAGAAGGCGGGTGCTCTATCCGGTTGAGCTAAGGGCGCCGTTTGCGACCCACGACCGCTTCAGTGGGTCCAAGACTGTTTGCGGCCTGTCGCGAAGTTGTCGGCGTAGGCCTTCAGAATCACGGGAGGTTCCTGCGGTTCATGCAGACGGAACGGGATGCCGTGCCGCTCGGCGTAGGCGATGGCTTCGTCGCGCGTCTCGAACGACAGACGCACCTGCCCGTTCATGTCGGCCGAACCGGTCCAGCCCATCAGGGGGTCAATCACCCGCGCCGAAGCGGGCTCGAACTCCAGACGCCAGTCGCGCGTCTTGGCCTTGCCGGACTGCATGGCGGTCTTTGCGGGTCGATAGATGCGGGCCAGCATGATCTCTCACTCGCTCGACAGGCGGGTCGGTGCGAACCGGCCCGAGATGACGCCGCATTGACGTCGGGGTGGAAGATGGTCGGAGCGGCAGGATTCGAACCTGCGACCCTCTGCTCCCAAAACAGATGCGCTACCAGGCTGCGCTACGCTCCGAAGGCGCGGTGTTTGGCACGCCCGACGTCTGCGGGCAAATGCCAAAGACGCTCAACCGCCAAAGAACGGATGTTCGACACGATCGCCGGCCTTGGCGCCGATGTCGTTCATGCGTCCGGCCCGCACTTCCAGCACGCCCTTCGCCGCACCGTAGGAGGGCACGGGAGCCTCCGAAAACGGGGTCGTATGGGCGGCGATCGAGACAATTCGCCCATCCGCCGAGATGTAGACGATGTCGAGGGAGCTCGGTGTGTTCTTCATCCAGAAGCTGCGTTCGGCGGCCGCCTCGAACTGGAACAGCATGCCGCGATCGTCGGCCAGCGGTTGTCGGTACATCAGCCCCTGCTGACGCTCGGGTTCGTCATCGGCGATTTCGACCAGAAACTCGTGGCGGCCGGATGCGGTCACGACCGTCAACGCCTCGAGCGGCCGCCCGGCCTGATCGACCGGCCCCTTCGGCGCGCATCCGCCGACGCCCAGGGCGCCGACAGACGCAAGCACGGCCGCGGCCAGCGCAACTCTTCGATTGAGCGACGCCCGAACGCTGCAAGTCATGGATTCACCTCGCGACACACGCGGGCACAACGCCGTCACTGGCGTGTCCTGTCAACCGGCGCGGATCTCGGCGACCACCAATCCCTTGGGACCTTGTGAAAACTGCACCCGAACATTTTCGCCGGGCGTCAGGTCATCCAGCCCGAAACGCCTCAGCGTCTCGATGTGCACGAAGATGTCCTTTTCATCGCCGGGGCGGACGACGAAACCGTACCCCTTGGTGCGGTTGAACCATTTGACGGTCGCGGGCTCCAGATCCGCGCCCTCGGTCGTCGTGCTCGGCGCCACCGCTGGTCGTTTCGCCGGCGCTTCGCCGGCAGGCCCGTCCTGCAACTCATGAACGCGAAGCACCTGCCACCCCTTCGGGCGCTCGGCGCAGTCGAACGCGATCTGCGCTCCTTCTCCGGCCGTCTCCTTGCCCGTGTCCTTCAGGCAGGTGACATGCAGCAGAATGTCACGAAATCCGGTCAGCTCGGGATCGTCGGCGACGACGAACCCATAGCCCTTGCCGGGATCGAACCACTTCACCCGCCCGTTCAGTCGGACGACGCCCGCCTCCCCAGGCTTGCCGTCTTCAAACACGCTCTTCCCCCACTCGCCGCAAACTGGCGGATTGATCCGTTTACCACGGTTCTTTGAGCTGGGAGAACTGGAAACTGCACGTTTTTGTCGCGTATCGACCAAAAATCGGCAGGTCGCTGCAAGACGCGGCGTGATCGCCTTATCCTGCGCACGATCTGCGCGTGATCGCAGATCGCGGTCGTGGGCGAAAGACGATCGCGCCGACGTTTCGACGACCAATCCGGCAATGTGAGGGAAAGCCCCGCGTGGCAGTCCCTAGGGGAGGCTTCAGCGACCATTGTTACACCATTGAATGGATTGTATTTTCTACCATTTTCCGTAGGTTGGCTCGAAATCGTAGAGCCGATCGTAGAAAAAACTGTAGAAAAGTGACGCCTCGCAGAGGCGATTTTGGACGCTGAAATGGCCCTTCGAGGTAGCCGCATTACCCGCAAACTGAACCCCGGCGTCTATGCGCGACCGGATGGCAAAATGCAGGCGCACATACCCATCCCTGCGGACCTGAGATTCGCCTACGGGGGACGACAGAAGCTTGTCCGGTCGCTCCACACAGACGATGCGGCGACGGCCAACATCCGTCACGCGCAACTGGTCGCAGAAATGGAGGCAGGCTTCGACCTCCTCCGGCGGGGCACGACATCCAAGGCGTTCGAATCGTTTGCCCTGAAGCTTCATGAAAGCCAGCGCCGGGTGATCGCGACCGGGAATGACCGGGTCATGACATCGGACATCGCCGACGCTCAAAACCACTACCTCTCCCGCTCCTTCGGCGAACGACTGTTTCGCGCCCATGGCGAAGAGCTTGAGGCTACGGTCGGTTGGGCGGCGGACTGGTTTTTTGCCGAACAGATGGGCGTCGAGCCTGAAAGCCTTTCAGCCGAGCTCCGGTCATCGCTGATATACAAGCAGACGCTCCGTGAGTGCGCCGAAGTCCTCAAAGACTCATGGCGTGAGGGGCGGGAGCGTTTGGAGGGCCAAGTCCCCTCCCCGCCCCAATACCCGGCGCTCAAGGCCACCCCGGACGAATCGCCGGATGGCAACCGGGCGACTGACGACCGGGCTACCTGGTCGCTCTCAGATTACCACGAAAAGGTCTACCTCCCGGCCAAGACCGGGGAGATTCAGGCGCATACGGCCAAGGTCAAACGCTACAGCGTCCAGCTCTTCCGTGACCTTGTCGGCGACCCTCCCCTCTTTATGGTCACCCGAGCCCAGCTCGGCGACTATCAGGACCAGCTCAAGCTATTGCCGGACCTTCGCAGGGTAACCGGCGACCTCGCGAAAATGCCGGTACGTGAGATCGTCGCCCGCCAGCGATCGGGGGCGCTAGACCTACCCAGGACCAGCGCGACGACCATCAACAAGCACGTCCTCAATCTGAAAGCCGTCCTGGCCTATGCCCAAGGGCGCGGCCACATGCGCCTGAACCCGTCCATGGGGATGGACAATCTACAGCCAACGGAAGCGAACCCCGTGACGGAGCGGAGGCCGTTCACGCGGCTGGAGCTGGAGGCCATCTTTTCGCATCCGCTGTTCGCCGGGTGCGCGGAGGACAGCCATCGCGGCTTCTCCCGTCCCGGTCCCGTGAAAATCCGAGATGAGCGGTTTTGGATTCCCATGCTGCTGTTTCTCACTGGAGCGCGAGCGGCTGAGATCGCCGGGCTGGAGAAGGCCGATGTGAAGATCGCCGATGGCATGGCGCGCATCGTGTTTCGCTACACCGCCGTTCGTCGCTTGAAGAACCGTGAGAGCGAGCGCGTGATTCCGCTGCATCCATGGGCGCTCAAGATGGGCTTCGAGGAATACGTCGCAGGGCTTCCGGCGGACACGCCATACCTGTTCCCTGCCGTGGTGGCCGCGACCCGCGACCGCGACACCGGGCAAATGAAAGAGGCAGGGGTCAACGGAGCATCGGTGTTCCGCCAGTTCAACCGATCCGTACTCAAACACCTCGGACTGGAGGACGACCCTAGCGTTTCACTCCATTCATTCCGGCACACGTTCGAAGAAGCCATGACAGGGCGGGACATCCCGGAAGAAGTCATGTTTCGCCTCACGGGCAGAACGGTCGGCGGTAGCCGCCGCATATATACTAAGAGCCTCCCCCTGGATGAAGAAAGCAGAGATCATAGAGCTAAAGACTACATGAGACATGTAGAGCGTATCGATTTCGGCGGCGCAAATATATCGAGCCTGTTTATCTAGGGCATGGTATACTATCAGCATGTCTTATGCTGATACGGTGGCCCGCTGGAGGAATGGGTCCGAAGGTTTCTTCCGATTTCTAGACGACGTTAAGCCAGTCATCCGCTCATCGAAGGGTGGCTTCGTCCCGTTCATCCCCGGCCCGCGCGAACGGGCCGAGATCGTCAAAGCTCTCGACGGCGACCATGCGACGGTCGTGCTGAGCTGGCCTCGACGTCACGGCAAGAGCGCCACGACGTGCATGATCCTGCTGTGGCGGTTCATGAGCCGCCCGACCGAGAATATCGCTGTAGTGGCGAACTCGGAGAAACAGGTCACCTCGACGGCCTTCAAGATTCTCCGAGACGCATTCGCCAACACCCCGGCCCTCAAACGCATGACGGATGCGGGCAACATCGAAGTTGGGCAGGACTTCATCCGCTTCCCCGCCACGTCTTCGCTGATACAAGCCTATGCCAGCAATCCGAGCGCCCTATGGGGGAAGGCGCTAACTTGTGCCCAGCTCTCCGAACTTCACGCTTCGAAGGGCGCGGACGTTCTGGAGGTGCTGACAGGGAGCTTGCTGGATTCCGAAGGGTCCATGCTCCTGATCGACTCCACGGTCGGGCCGATGTCGTCACCGCTATACACCCTGTATCAGGCCCACCTGGCGGGCGACGACCCCAGCCTGTTCTTCTCGCACATCTGCTACAGCGACCTCGACGATGCCTGTGCCAACGGGCCGTCGTGGATTGATCCGGTCCGGCTTCGCGCCGCCGCTCGCCGAATGCTCCCGCAGCAGTTCGGCCTCTACCACCTGAACCGATGGGGCGACGCATCGAGCCTGCTGATCGACAGCGAAACCCTCTCTCGATGCACCGAACAGACCTACCAATCCGATCCGAAGGCTATCTCAGCCGGTGCGGCCTATGTCGTGGCGGGCGGATTGGACCGGGCCTTCGGAGGTTCCCGCCATGGCGACGCCACCGTCACAACCGCCGTCGTCATGACCACGATAGACGATGAAGAGCACTACTTCGTCCTCGACAGCGACGCCGTCATGTTCTCACGCCTTGGCGGTATCAAGACGAACTTCCGGCGCTACCATAAGGATTGGGGGATGAGCCGCGCCGCGCTTGAAACCTACGGCGCGCAGGACGTCTATGATTGGGCGCAGGCCGAACCCTTCGCCGAAGGCACCGAACTGATCACGCCGTCTCGGAAGGTCCAGTATCAGGCGTTCACGTTGCTCGCCACAGCCGCCGTAGAAGGCCGCCTCCATATCGATCCCCGCTTCGAAAAGCTGGTCGAAGAGTTGAAGACCTTCGAGATCGTGGACGACGGAAAGGAGACGGTCGGCAACGAGGCTCTTCCGAAGTTCGGTCACCCCACCGGTAAGCACGATGACCATGTGTACTCGCTCGCCTGGGCAATGTTTGCGACCCGCGAGATCACGCTCAATCCATACGAACTGTCGGGCGTCCGATGCACTGACACCGGCCCGGCCCGAACGATGTGCGCGCTCAACGGCGGGGCAATCATCCCCATGTGCGCCGGTTCATGCCGATCCATGCGACGGGCCTTCGACCTGTTCGATCAATACGCGTCCAGGGGGCCGAGGAATAACTTGCCGGTCGAAGGCTTTATTATCGAAAATATAAAAAACATCGGAAGCCATACGATCGCGCGTTAAATACTGTTGTTGAAAATCGCCAACCGTTGTATACTTATATCATGTTTGGCCTTTTAGACGAAGAAAGGAAGTCGTTTCTCGATCTAGTAAGAAAATCGGAGCCGCGAAAAATCCGCGCTGCCGAAGCTCTCGCCTTCTATGAAGATGAGCAAGACGTCACGACTCTCGCCCTGATCCGGCGACGCTTCGCCAATCCGGAGAGCTTCCGGGTCTTTTCGATCAACGTCACGAAGAAGATCGTGAACCGGCGGGCTACGGCCTACCAGACACCCCCGACGCGTACCTTCGAGGGATGGGATGAGGCGGCCGGAGCCGCCCTCTATCAGGCGGCCAATATCGACGCGGTGATGAAGCGGGCCAGCAAGCTGACGAAGCTGCTGAAGACGACCGCGCTTCAAGTCGTCTGGCACGACATTCACGGCCTACAGGTGCGCGTCCTGACACCGAACATTCTGGACGCCGAATGGGACGATCCGGCCCATCCCGATCGCATCGTGGTCACTCACGCCGCCAGCAATCCGGCGAACACCACCTATTCCGATTGGACCGCAAGCGGCTTCGTCCGTCGCAACGCCAACGGCCACGCCATACCGGTTCCCGGCAATAGCGGCTCTACAAATCCCTACGGCGCGCTTCCGTTCGTGCCCCTCTTCGATCGCCTGCCAGACAGCGATTTCTTCCTTCCGGGCGGTGCTGATCTGATCGGCGCTCAGAAGGCGCTCAACGTCAGCCTAACCAACCTGTGGCGCGCCGTGGAGTTGCAAAGTCATGGTCAGGCCGTGGCGAAGGGCCTGCCGATCGGCGACCCGATCCAGACCGGCCCCGACAAGGTGATCCTCCTGCCGAAGGACGGCGAGTTCGCATACGCGGCCCCGAATACGCCGATCACAGATATTCTCGAAGCCATCGAGTTCGTCATGCGATCGACGGCGGCGACGAACGATGTCGCGGCTGACGTTCTCGACCTGTCGAAAACCGCCGAGTCCGGATCGGCACGGGAAGCCACGCGGATCGACCTCAAGGAAGCTCGCCTCGACGACATCGCCCTGTGGCGTGGCTACGAACGTCGTCTGTTCGAGGTCATCAAGCGGGTTGTGAATACGCATCGCCCCGGCACCATCCCCGAGGCCGCCACCGTCCGCGCCGACTTCGCGGAGCTTCAGGACACCCTTTCCGAGGGCGACGTTCTGGAGAACCTGAAGGCCCGCGCGGAGCTTGGCGTCAGCTCGCCCGTCGATGCTCTTCTGACCCTGAACCCCGATGGCTACGCCACGCGCGAGGACGCGTACCGCGAGCTTGCACGACGCAAACAAGAATCTGAGGAACTTCTTCTAAGCCTATGAAAGGAAACCCATGGCTACCGAAACCGAACCCGATGGCGTTGATCTGTCTGCTGAACTGGCCGCGCTACGTGATGATCTGAAATCGATCCGAGAAGAGGCCGCCGCGTTGATGAATGACGCCGACTACGACGGCCTGATTGGGTCGCTCGAAGAGTTCATTCCCGAGGGCGATCGCGTCTCCCTGCCCTCGACCGGCTCCAAGCGAGATCAGGTCTACGCCCGGATCGTCGCTGCCCTGAAGGCATCCCAACGTCCCGTCGTTCCTCCCACTGCCAGCAAGCGTCCGCCGCTTTCGCCGCCAGCGGAGGACATCTTCGCCCTCCCGGCCCACGCCCGGATCGCTCGCGGTTACGCCTCGGCCTGATCGCTTCCACCCATCCCTCAAACGTCTGGCCCGGCCAGAAGAAAGGAACCCAAATCCGCTACCTGAATGCTGACAATCACAGAATGGTCGAAGCTTAACCCCAATCCCCTGCAATCTGGCGTCGTCGAGGTTTTCGCCCGCGAAAACCCCGTCCTGGCGCTCATGCCGTTCGCCAATGTGGCGGGCAACGCCTTCACCTACAACGTCGAGGACACCCTGCCCGGCGTTGAGTTCCGGACCTACAACGAGGGCTATTCGGAAAGCACGGGCGTCATCAATCCGCAGACCGAACGCCTGACGATCCTCGGCGGTGATAGCGACTATGACGTCGCCATGATCGCCCAGCAGACCGGCGACAACGACACCCGCGCAATCTACGACACCCTGAAGAGCAAGGCCCTGACGCTCAAGTGGCTCCGGACCTTCTTCGACGGCGATGCCGACACCAACCCGAAAGAGTTCGACGGCATCAAGAAGCGCCTGACCGGCGATCAGGTCATTTCCGCTGGAGCCAATGGCGGGGCGCTCAATCTCGCGATGCTGGATGAACTGGTAGACGCCGTCCAAGGCCAACCGTCCGCGATCTTCGCCCGGAAGTCCGTGATCCGCGCCTACCGCAATCTCCTGCGCGCCACGGGCGGAGCGACGCCGGAATCCATCATGATCCCGAACTTCGGTCGCCCGGCGATCGCCCACAACGGCGTCCCGATCCTGCCGATCGAACTGGACACGAACGGAACGGAAATCCTGACCGGCGACGAAACCCAGGGCACGAACGACAATACCTGTTCGGCCTACGCGGTTCGCTTCGACCTCGACGCCCTGCACGGCATTCAGACGGCTCCGATCAGCGCCCGCGACCTTGGGGAAATCGACGCCAAGCCCGCGTATCGGACCCGCATCGAATGGTACTCGGGCATCGTCGCCAAGTCCGGACGTTGCGCCGCCCGCCTGAAGGGTCTGACCAACATCTAACCGCAATCCGTCGCCGGTTTCGTTCGGTTCCGGCGACGACGGGCTTCCCCAACTGGCAGAGGCGGGGAAGCCCCACGGTAGCGCGTCTCGCAGCCGCGCCGCCGCCAGAGAGGCGGGTCGGGAAATAGGCAGCCCGGCCCGCCGCTCACCCGGAAAACATCATGGAATATTACGATGACGACCTGACGCTCGAAGAGAGCCTCATCCCTCTCGAAACCGCCGACGCCATCTTGTCGAAGACCCTGCATGGGCGCGACTGGACCGCATACGCCGACACCGACCGTCGGGCCGTGTTCGATGACCCTGAGAAGACGCCGCAGCGTGACGACCACAAGGCCGCCCTCCGCGACGCCAGCTTGATCCTCAAAGCTCATCCGTGGCGCGGTCATCCCGCCGTCGCTGATCAACCGCAGGCATTCCCGCGCACCGGCATCCATCTCGGATCGGGTTTCGTCGCCAGCGGCATCCCCGAGGCGATCCAGAAGGCCACGGCCTATCTCGCCGCCCATCTGGTCAAACAGGCCGATCAGCCGATCCAGCCCGAACTTTTCGCGAGCTACACCGTCGGCGAGTCGAGCGGCACATTCCGCGCCCCCTCGCTCGACAGTCTGCCGAAGCACATCCGGCAACTCATTGCGCCATTTCTGACCACGGGAACGACCTGGGCTCCGGTGCGCCCATGACCGACGACCTCTTCGACCGGAAGGCCGACGACCTAGAAGCGGAGTTCTTCGCCGCCATTTCCCGAGCGTATGCGAAGGCCGCCGACGCCATCGATCTGGAGGCGCTGACCGCAGCCCTCGAAGCTGACGATGAGGACGCCGTCGCCGCCGCCCTGAACGTCACGGGAGGATGGCAGGACGACCTATACGAGGCTCTCTCGACCGGATGGATCTATGCCCTACTAGGCGGCGTCGTCTGGGGAATGACCCTCTTCGCCCAACAACACCGCAGCCGGGCGAACCCTACGTCGGAAGCCCGCCGTCTTGAGCGCGAGCTGAAAGACAAGGCGATCCTGCCTCTAGCTCTTCGCGCGTTCGAAGCGCCGATGAAGGTCTATTCCCGGATGCGCGGCAACGGCATTCCTTCCGAACACATCGCCCAAGCCATGAAGGCGGCCATTGCCCTGACACCGGATCAAGCCGCCTCGACTGCCGCCCTTCGCCGCGTCCTGCATCGCGCCATCCACGCCCCCGGAAACACCCACACCAAACAGGGCGTGGTCCTTTCGCTGGCTAACAGGAACGCCGCCCGGAGTAGCAGCGCCGGTTCTATCAACGCCGCCCAACGCGCCATACTCACAAAGTTCATGCAGGAGCCGATGACCGAAGAAGCGATCCTTCGCTTCGCCGCCCGACATGAGCGAGCCCTGGCGAAATACCGACACAGGGTCATCGCCCAGCAAGAAGCCGTCCGCGCCCTCCACATGGGCGAACACCTGGCATTCCGACAAGGTCAGGCCAACCGGACCATTCCACGAACGGCCCGACGCTTCTGGCAAACACGCGGAGATGAACGAGTCCGACATAGCCACCGCGAAGTCCCCGGCATGAACGCGGAAGGTCGGGCCGCCAATGAGGCGTTCAAGACGCCGCTAGGCCCGGTCATGTTTCCGCCGCTGGAAGTGAACTGCCGATGCCGTGTGGTCATCAGAGTGCCGGAAGATGATGGCGGGGAATAAACCAGGAGGGATCAGGCCCACCAATCCGCGCCGCTCCCTTCCCCGCGCCACGCATCAATCCCGCCAGAATCCCCGCCCGGAAAGGAGGGCGACCAGATGCAGATGAACGACAACGCCCTCGATACCGCCGACCTAGCCGCCGTGTTCTCGCTCGAAATAGCGGGCCGGAAGGTTGATGGCCGAACCCTCGCCGCACGGGCGTTCAAGGTCATTGCTGGCGACCTCATGGATCAGCTTGCCCGGTCGCCGAAGGCTTCGGAAGCGGTCATGATCAGGCAAGCCGCGACCCTGTCCTTTCTGTGCGACAGAGACACAGCCCGACTCATGGCGGGCGAGACGTTTGACGAAGAGAACTATCGCCGGAATGCCCAGGCGCTTGGCGCGGTGCTCATCAAACTTGGCATGGCGGCGAAGAGCCGTGACGTGACGAAGGGCGGCTCGAAGGCGACTGATCCGTTCGCGGATGCGATCAATGGGAGTTGGACATCGTCGGCCTACCGAAAGCAGCCGGTGAGGTCTGTAGATTCGTAGACCTTCGCTGACTCCATCCGGCGCTTCTCTGCTCGTTCTTCCGCGAGCCGATACTCTCCAGCCGCGACGAGGTCGGGACGCCCGATAATCGCTTCCCTCACCTTCCTCTCGCTGACGTGACCCCCTGAAACTCCTCCAGGAATAGCTAGAGTCCGCCCTAACAAAGGACGGACACAATGAAGCGATCAAGGTTCACGGAAGAGCAGATCATCGGGATCCTGCGGGAGCAGGAGGCCGGT